>CALIBL010000007.1 GCA_938045805.1 uncultured Rubripirellula sp.
GGGGTCACTTGGCTTTGAAGCATTGACCTTTAGAATGTGCCGATGAATTTGAACTCAAACCCAAAGACTGACGTGGACCATGCCTGATCATCATTCACTTGATATTAAACGTGTTGCAATTTTGTTCGCCGGTGGACCGGCGCCTGCGGCGAACGCCGTGATTTCGACTGCAGCCTTCTCGTTCCTTGAAGAAGGTGCACAGGTATTCGGTATCAAGCACGGATACAGTCGTTTGGCTGACTACACCGCAGCAAGTCCCCTGCAGGAAGGCGAAGATTACATCAAGTTTTCGCACGACACCCTGACCAACGCCCGCAGTAGCCGCGGCATCATGATCGGCACAGCAAGAACCAATCCTGGAAAGCATGTCAGTGCTCCGGAACATCTTGATGACGAAGAGTTGGTCGCGCCACTTCGTCGCGTTTACGAAGGCCTCTGCTCACTTGAAGTCGATGCTCTGATCTCGATCGGGGGCGACGACACTTTGAAAACCGCTAACAAACTCAAGCTGTTCCAAGACCGTTTACCCGAGGGTGCGAGACGATTCCCCGTCGTTCACCTCCCGAAGACCATCGATAATGATTACTCGGGAATTGACTTTACTTTCGGTTTCTTCACTGCAGCCGAAACCTTGGCGGAAGAGATTCGAAACCTCAATTACGATGCTGCGGCTGGCCGAGCTTATTTCCTTTGTGAAGCCATGGGCCGTAGTGCCGGGTGGTTGGCTTATGGTGCTGCGATTGCCGGCGAGGCAAGTATGGTGCTGAGCGTTGAGGATATTCGCGGAGCACTTGCTGACACCGAGGTTGTCAATCAGGAGACAGGTGAGACTCGTAAGGTGATGGCACTGGATCGAGTCATTGACCGAATGGTCGATATGATGCTTGCTCGTGAACGTGAAGGTCGACCGTACGGCACAATTGTGATCGCAGAGGGAATGGCTGAGTATTTACCCACCAAGTATCTTGAGGGGATTAGTCGTGACGATCACGGCCACATCAACATTTCGGCAATTAATCTCGCTTCGCTGGTGTCTGGCTTATTGGCAACTCGCTATAACGAGCGAACAGGTAAAACCAAGAAGATCAATGGTTTGCAACTCGGTTATGAATCACGTTGTGCTGCACCGCAGGCTTATGACGTGATGCTCGGGTCTTCACTCGGAGTCGGAGCGTACCGTGCACTGGTCGAGCAGAAACTGAATGGTGTGATGGTATCTGTTCACGGTCAACTCTCTTTACGCTATGTGCCGTTTGAAGAATTGGTTGACCCTCAGACACTTGTGACCAAAGTTCGCTTCATTGAACCGGATAGTGATTTCCATCGCTTGGCGCGCTACTTGGAAACTTGCATTGACTCCTAGGAGTCGATGACCCTAATCCAGCAAAAAAGGGCCTGCACTCGCTGTCGCGGGTGCCGGCCCTTCTTCGATTTCGCTCGTCGACATTCGTGAAAGCCAAATCGAGCTTGTGTGTGATAGAACCAGACGCACTACTTGGTAGGAAGTAGGACGGTATCGATCACGTGTACAACACCGTTGCTGCAGCCAATGTCGGTCTTCAGAATACGAGACGCATTAACCTTTGCACCCTTGTCATCGGTGCTGACCGCGATGGAACCGCCTTGCAAGGTTTCAAGTGATTTCTGCTTGAGCACCTTTGCTGCTGGCATGTCGCCTTTGACGACGTGATAAGTCAGAACTGCGACCAACTGATCTTTGTTCTCTGGTTTGAGCAGGTTTTCAACCGTTCCTGCAGGTAGCTTCGCGAAAGCTTCATCGGTGGGTGCGAAAACGGTAAGCGGGCCATCACCACTGAGGGCATCGACCAAGCCAGCTGCCTTCACTGCTGCGACCAAAGTGTTGAACTTCGCTGCAACGGCGGTTTCGACGATGGTCTTCGCTTTGCCTTCTTCGGCCATTGAAACACTTGGAAGCAACATCAGTGCAGCGAGAGCGAGGAGAGTATTACGCATGAGTTTGGGCTCCTATGACCCGGGGTGTAGGGGGGCAAATGTGCCAAAAAGTTTTGGCTGATTTTTGATTTGCGAGACTGTAGAGCTATGGCAAGGAAAAAATTTGTAATAATTTTCGTAGGTTTCTCTGCACCTTCCGAAACTCGTCCGCTTCGGCAGAGTTTTTATGTTAGCGAAGTGTCAATTAGCTCAGCTTTTAGGCTGGATTTACGACAAAAAAGTCTTATCGAATCTCTTTTTGGATTTTCTATCAATGAAACTCAATCGATTATTGACAGGCCTATTTGCTTTGGGCTTGGTTGCGTTACTCGCCGTTGGAGCGCAGGCACAGGGTCGACCCGGTGGCCAAGGTCGACCCGGTGGCCAAGGTGGTCCCGGCGGACAAGGTGGTGGATTCCGAGGTGGTCAAGGTGGTCCTGGTGGTGGCGGATTCCGAGGTGGATTCGGTGGCGGTCCTGGCGGTGGAAACTCGATGTCACTGCTTCGGATTGAAGAAGTGCAGACCGAACTCGAGATCAGTCCTGCTCAGAAGGAAGCGTTGGATAAGTTGGCTGAGCAGGGCCGTGGCGAACGTCCGGACTTCGGAAATTTCCGTGAAATGAGCGAAGAAGAACGTCAGCAAGCATTCGAAAAGATGCGTAAGCAAGCCGAAGAGCGTGCTGAAGAGATGAAGGCCCAACTCGAAGAAGTTTTGTTGCCACAACAACTGGAGCGACTCGAGCAGATCTCCCTGCAACTTCGTGGTGTTCAAGCTCTGGAGGATCCTGAAGTCGCGGCAAAGCTTGGCTTGAGCGAAGAGCAGAAGACGAAGTTGGCGGAAGCTCGCCAGTCGCAAGGTGAAAAGATGCGTGAACGCATGCGTGAGATGTTCCAAGGTGGTGGCGGTGGGCCTCAAGGGGATATCCGCGAAGCCATGGGCAAGATGCGAGAAGAAATGGAAAAAGAGATCCTTGCCGTTTTGAGCAGCAGCCAACAAGCAAAATTTGAAGAGCTGAAAGGCGAAAAGTTCGAAATGCCAGAAAACATGGGTCGCGGTGGACGCGGCGGCTTTGGTCGCGGTGGCCAAGGCGGCCCCGGTGGTCAAGGTGGCCCTGGGGGAGCTCCTGGCGGACGTCGTGGCGGCAATCGGCCTCAACCTGAGTGATACGCTCGCGTAGCTATTTTCCGAGTACAGCAGACAGTGGCGAAGCGCTCCGCCGCCCTGCTCAGGGGTAGTGTCTTTTTACAAAGGCACTGCCCCGTTTTTTTTGGCATTTGCTTGTTTAACTGCATGACAGGTTCTCGCCACCGCACCACGGTGCTGGTTAACCGTTTGTGCCGCTCGGTTACCCAAGCTTTGACGGTATGCGGGGTCGTCTAAACAGTGCCGGACAAAGGATTCCAGTTCCAATTCATTGCTCACTCGGCAAGCTGCATTCTCGCTCAAAAGTGTTTGGGCAATCTGCTTGAAGTTTCTCGTGTTAGGGCCAAACGAAACAGCGACACCATAACCGGCAGGCTCAAGCATGTTCTGTCCGCCACGTGACCCAAAGCTGCCCCCAACGGTGGCGATCTGAGCGGTTCCCCACCAGTGTCGAAGCTCTCCAATCGTGTCGATCAGAACCACCTCCTTTTGATTCCATATCGGTGACGGGGGTGTTCTCAAGGAGCGACGGCGAGGAATCAATTGATAGGTTTCAATCAGCCGAGCGACCTCATCAAATCGCTGCGTATGTCGTGGAACGAGGATTAAACGCAGATCGGGATAATCTAGAATGAGTCGCCGGAAAATCGATAGTGCCATCTCTTCTTCGCCGGGCTGGGTGCTGCCCACTAGCCACACACGATGGTTTGAATTTCTGCCCAGCCATCGCTCGCACTCCAGAACCTCGGGCGTGTCTCGACGGTCCGGAGCATTATCAAACTTTAAAGAGCCAGTGATCTCCAGATTCTCGGGTGGCGTGCCGCAGGCTTCAAAATGACTGAGTACCTCTGAGTCCTGACAGCCAACCCAGCCTAAACCGGCAAACAGTTGCCGAGTGAAGAATGAAAACTTCTGATAGCGACCCGCACTTCGGTCACTAAGGCGAGCGTTAACAACGAGAACCTTGCAGCCTTGTTGATTTGCGGAACGAATCAAATTCGGCCACAGTTCCAATTCAACGAGGATTAGTTTCGTTGGCTGAAGGTGCTTGATCGTTCTTTTTACGGCCCAAGTGAAATCAAGTGGGCAAAAGAAAACGTGCTCACGGCCAAAGTGCTTGACCGCCAAGTCATAACCGGTGTCTGTCGATGTGCTGACAACAAAGGAGCATGAGTCTTCTGAGTCCAGTTGGCGGACAAGACCCGCAAGCAAGTTGACTTCACCCACACTGACTGCGTGATACCACAGGCGATCGTGACCATGTTCGGAGCTTGAAAGTAAGCTTTCCGCTTGAGCTGCGGAAAGCCCGAACAGTTTCTCGGTGATGCCGCGACGGTACCTGCCACTACGAATCGCTCGCCAAAGTAAAAAAGGGCTGGCAGCGAGAATGGCGAATAAGTAGATCAGATTGGCAAACATACCAGGCTAAACGATCGAAGCATTAATTCAGAATCAATCAACCATTGATTCGCATGTGACACGACTTGTATTTCTTGCCACTGCCGCAAGGACATGGGTCATTGCGACCTACTCTTGGACCGCGATTACGGATCGTTGCCGGCTTCTGCGGCTCACTGGATTGATTTGCAGAGCCGGTGGATTGGCCACGTCCGGGTGAAGTTTGTGAGGCCGTGTTGGGGCTCGAGGGCGGCGCGACGGAATCGTGCCTCGCTTGCCCTTCGACCCAAGTGCTCCTAATGAACGCTTCGTTAAGTGACGATTCCATGCGGAAAATGAGATCGGTAACGCGTTCGCCAATTGACTCCCAAACCTTTTCAAACAGACGCATGCCTTCGCGTTTGTATTCCACTTTTGGATCCATCTGGGCGTAACCCTTCAGCCCAACGCTGCTGCGTAGGTGGTCCATCGTGAGAAGGTGATTTTTCCAAGCATCATCGACAATTTGAAGGAGTACCTGCCGCTCCATCCTTCGCATTTCTGGGTAGAAGCGGTCATCGACAGCTCCGTCGACCGCGAGCGAGAGTTCTTGACGCGTCATCCTCGAGAGATCTTCTTTGGCGATCTGGTGCGAGAGGGAGTCATCTAGCCAGCTGATGAGTTCATCGAGGCTGGAGTCGTTGGATGCGACAGCAGCGGTGGTATCTTCACCGGCATCGCCAAAGAGTGAGTCAACCTTTTTACGTGCAACGTCATATTCACTCTGAGCCGCCGTGTTGGCATCTCGACTGAACTGGACCAGTTGGTTTTTGAGCTCTTCACGGTTCATCTTGACATCTTCAATGCCCAAGGTGACGTCGAACCGTCTCGAAACCCATTCCACCAAGCCTTCTCGATCCAGTGAAGACTGAGCGCCCTGCTTGGTGGTGAACCGCGATAGACCAGTCAGAATTGGATATTCGGCTTCTTTGAGACTGTAGGCTTCTTCGGCGCGTGTCGCTAACGTCTCGGTAACCCCGCTGCTATCTTCGACATCCTTGAATTCCTCTGATGAGGTCTCGATGCCAAACTTATGTTGCATCCATGCGCTGAGTGTTTTCAGTCCGAAGTCCGATTCAAGCATGACGGCGCCTTCACTCAAATCGACTTTCGCGATCCGAGTGTGTGCCACTTTGATCAGTTCGTCGATCAGTTCTTCTCTCTCGAAGCGTTTGAGCTGATGTTCCTGGAAGTTACTTCCCTGCCGTGTGTTGGACCAGTTCGTCAGGGCTTTCCAGTTCCACTCTTCTTCCATGCCCTCGGGTAGATTCTCTTCCACGATTTCTGCGACCGTGACTTCGACTTGCCTTTCGGCTTGATCGTGAGCGAAGGTACTCGCCATCTCGAAGTCCATGTTCAAGAAATCACGAGGCTCAAGTTGACAGTCCAGCATTCCACCGGCGTAGGAGGCAAAAGATTCAACACCGTATTTGGGGTCGAGGAAGGTTTGAACGTACTTGTCGATCTGTCCGCGGATCAGATCCAAGATCATGGTTCTTGAGCTATGACCATCAAGTAGATTTTGGCGATAACGGTAGACCCGTTTCCGCTGCTCGTCCATGACCTCGTCGTAATCCAAAAGGCTCTTTCTGATTTCGTAGTTGCGTTCTTCAACTTTCTTTTGAGCACTGGCGATGCGGCCGGTCACAACCCGTGACTCAATCGCTTCGCCCTCTTTCATCCCGAGTCGTTCCATCATGCTTTTGACAAAATCACCTGCGAAGATTCGCATGAGGTCGTCTTCGAGCGATAGAAAGAATCGACTCGACCCAGGGTCACCCTGACGACCACAGCGTCCACGAAGCTGCAGGTCAATTCGTCGTGATTCGTGTCGTTCCGTTCCCAGGACGGCCAGCCCACCGATGGATCGCACCAGTTCCCCTTCGGCTTTCATGCCTTCGCGCTGATCGATCTCATCCACCAACGCGTTCCATTCGTCGTCGGGAACCTCGAGTCGAGTTGGGTATTTATGTTGCAGTTGCGACCAAGCCATCGTTTCGGGGTTACCACCGAGAATGATGTCGGTACCGCGACCCGCCATATTGGTTGCGATCGTGACCGCACCAAGTCGACCCGCCTGGGCGACAATGTCTGCTTCTCGACCATGCTGTTTCGCGTTGAGCACGTCGTGCTTGATGCCTCGGCGTTCCAGTAGCGATGAGAGTCGTTCACTTTTTTCAATACTAACTGTTCCGATGAGAACCGGACGACCTTTGCGGTTGATCTCAAGAACCTGAGAGCGAGGAATCTCGGTTACAGATTTCTCGCCTTTGAGAACGATTGTGATTTCTTCGTCACTCTCGCTCTCGATGATTCCCCACAGTTCATCATCCTTGAGTCGTAGGATGTCCCATTTGTGCGTTCTTTCCACCTCTTCTGCCAAAGCCTTGAATTTGTCTTTTTCAGTGAGGTAGATCAGGTCAGGGTGTTCGAGCCGTTGTAGACCGCGGTTGGTCGGAATCGCCACGACATCCAGTTTGTAGATCTTCATGAACTCGGTCGCTTCGGTCATAGCCGTACCGGTCATTCCCGACAGTTTGCGGTACATTTTGAAGATGTTTTGCAGCGAGGCCGTCGCAAACGTTTGAGTTTCCTGTTTGATCGGAACACCCTCTTTCGCTTCAACCGCCTGATGCAGACCATCGCTCCACTGGCGACCTTCCATGAGGCGACCAGTGAACTCATCAACGATCACGACTTGGCGATCTTTGACGACATAGTTCACATCGCGTTTGTAGAGGTAACGTGCTTTGAGCGCGTTATCGATTAGGTGAGGCCATTCCATGTTTCCTGCGGTGTAAAAGCTTTCAACACCAGCCAGTTTTTCGGCTTCGCGCACACCTTCGTCGGTGAGTGTTACGTTGTGTTGCTTTTCATCCACTTTGAAGTGGTCTTCGCGTGTCAGTTGGCTCGCGACGCGATCCGCCTCTTTGTAGCGGCCAAGGTCGAGGTCAGCGGGGCCACTGATGATCAGAGGTGTCCGTGCTTCATCGATCAGAATGTTGTCGACTTCGTCGATGATCGCGAAATTCAGTGGTCCTTGGCACTGCTGGGTTTCTGCGGGGAACCGGTGATCACCTTTTGAAGCCGGACGCATGTTGTCGCGTAGGTAGTCAAAGCCAAACTCGTTATTGGTTCCATAGGTAATGTCACAAGCGTAGGCAGCCTGTTTTTCGCTCGTGGACATCCCCGATTGAATCGCGTTCACTGTCAGGCCGAGGTTCATGTAAAGCGGCGCCATCCACTCC
>CALIBL010000008.1 GCA_938045805.1 uncultured Rubripirellula sp.
AGCTGGATTGGTAAAAGGCTTGTCGAGGGTGAACCTCCAGCCACCAAAGCTCTTCGTTCCGCTCGGTGAGCTTACAGCCCCAGACTGCCCGGTGAAGTCAATCGTCTCGCTAACGGAAAAGACTCCGCCAAAAACTGGCGAAGAGAGCGTGCAGGAGAGTGCAAGCATCAAGAGTTTCATCGAGGATTCTTTCAAATGCGTTGAATTTGCAGATGTCATCCCCGTCCGGTTCTAACGATAGTAGGAGTTTTAACGATTACAAGAAAAAATGGGCCTCTCATCGTTTTTCATGGAAAATCCGAAAACCAAGATGTTTTCGCAAACTTCTATCTATCCCTCTGATGGGCTGAATTCTTTTGAAAGGTGACAACCTTGCCAACGAGACAGTTCTGGTTGATTGCTTTCACCACGGTGTCTGCTGCTTGATGAGAACCGACCAAAAAGCAGAATCGCTTTGGTTTTGTGATTCAGCTTCACCTTGGCGCATCATGCCACTGCGCAGGAGAGAGCGATTAAATGGGCTGCCGGAAATCAAAAGGCAGACTCGGGTTCAATCGAGCGTGCTTATCGACAAGGGCATCAGAACAAGCGCCGCATGGACGCAATGGGTCGTCGATCGAATTCAATCGAATAAAACGGCATCGGTCGATAATTTGCGTTGGCGAATCTGTGGAGTCACATTCAATTCATCGGGCCGATTACCGCTTTCAAAGTACCCCAGCTCCTTGGGTGACTTGTCTCTCCACTCACTCTGACTCGCCTCAACGCTCACGGTCGCTGAGTCCGGATCAATGCAAACGGTGGTGTACAGCGGTTGGGTGTAATACGCCATCCGCGTCTTCCCCCCAACCCAGTAGTAGGAAGCCGAGTTAATGTGCAGGTAATGAACTCCATCGACGACCAAATGCGCGTCGAGGTGGCTGTGCCCGTTCAAACAGACCACAACCTTCTCGCGATACGCTCCAAGCAGACTCTGAAGTTCACCCGCATTATCAATCGCACTTCTCCCGGCAAGTGGCTGATGAGATAGAACCAGAACCGGTCGATCAGCTTGCGATAACTCACGCTCTAGCCATTGCTGCTGAGTCTTACCAATGAATGACGGATAGCCTCCACGATGCGAGGGTGAGCCTTTGTCATTGCCATCCAAAACGAGGACGCGTAGCCCCTCAATATCTCGGCGGTAATAACTCGCCTCAATCCCCCACGCCTCGAAGCAATCTTCGCGAGTTAACCCATAATCGAATTCATGATTCCCAATGACATGAATGGTTTTCTCATGAGCTTCATTAAAACGCTGAGCATATTCCTGATGTTTCTCGTTCGGGTAGGCAAAGTCGCCCATTTGCACCAAAGCATGGCATTCGCGAGATTCCATTCCTTTCAGAAAAGAATCCAGTCTCGATCGAGCATCAACCGCCAGCCCACCATGCAAATCGGAAATCACTCCCAAGCGAATCGGCTTAGAAATCGAAGCTGCTGACACCAACGAATCTGGACAAAAGATTCCCGCTGATGCCATGCCACTCAGTGTCTTGAGAGTCCTGCGTCGATCCATTTCATTCATACCTTTGATGCCTCCGACTGTGCGTCCGACTTGTTTCGAGCAGATCAAGGGAGTGCAGGATCACTCCTCATTCCAAACGGTCACTTCAGTAGCACCACTGCGAGCACCGCCGTTGTTCACGAAGACGATTCGCAATGACTCGCTCGTGACCGGTGGAAATGCTGCGGTGTTCCACTGGCTACCTGCTGGCCGCTCCGGAGAAAGCTGCACCTCTGACACGGGTTTCCACTGGCCGTTTTCCTTGATTTGTATCTCATAAGATAGAGGAGCCTGCACTCCGCCGCGATCGTCATAAATTGCGATCTCCACTCGGCGGAATTCGATCTCCTTACCAAAATCGATCTGTAGCCAGTCCGTCTCATTCGGCGAACCGTAGCTCGTCCACCGGTTCATCGGCGATGGTTGGAAATTGGTGACACCATCGATGGATGATGCTGGCACTCCGCCATAAATGTCGTGATGACTGCAGGAAGCTTTGGGGAATTCACTGACTCCATCGTTGAATGCCAAATTACCGGGCCGAGCAGGGATCCGTTTCAGGGGCAATTTCGCCTCACCCCAGGCCTCAATTTCCGTCAAACCTGAACTGAAGCCCTCAGCGTGTGTGAGCGTAAGCTGGAATTTCTGAAAGTTGATTGGCTTGAAGTGGAATGAATGGGGGCGATGGCCTTGCGGGGCGGTATCTTCACGCGTCACCTCGATCGGCTGCCAGTCCCCCTCGTTCCAATAATGAAGTTCGATCTTCTCAGGTACTCGAATCTTGGAATCTCGCAAGTCACGATCGTCGAGCAGGTAAGCTCGGATGCTATGAATGGTGCGAGGAACGCCAAAATCGACTTCAATGGTATCCGAAGCATTGGGCGACCCCACGCTGGTCCAACGATTGGGTGGGTGAAGCAGGTACCAAAAGTTGCCGTCATTCAGCTTGGCGGCATAGGTTCCCTCGGCGGTGTAGGAGGTTCGCAGATGCGGATAATAACCACCGTCGTTGTTAACGACGTAATTGGTTGCCACGAGTGCTGAAGTTTCTAAGCGCTTTGTGATATTTGGTACAGCTTTCGGAACATCAACACGACCAACGGTGCTTGCTGTGTGTACCTTCTTCCCATCAACCAAGACATGGAAGCCTTCCCCGATCCCATATCGCGTACCCGTTTGATCCCAAACGATTGAAATAAGGTGACCACGATAAGGGACCTGATCGAGGGCAAAGTACTTCCAACCCTCGGGCACAAGCGGATGAATCCGCAGAGTCTCATCGTCTCCGGGAATTAGCCCCATGAGCCCGGTAATGACGAGGTCGGTGTACCCAGAGTGCAAGTAATGCTCTGAGTGGTTATAGCCGTCATAGCCTTCGAACGAACCGGTATCAGGATGCAGAGCCTCGGCGAGATACGGTTTCCCATCTTTACGGTGCGACTTTGCGTAGATTTCCAGTGTCTTGACATAATCGGTGTTAGAGAGTGCCGTCCCACCGCTGTGTAGAAGATTGGCGAGTGCCTTGAGTGTTTGAGTCGTTGCGTAGGGCCAGGACTGACCACTCCACCAACAGCAGTGGTTGGTAATCTTGAACATCGGATCATGACGCTCCACAAACGAAGGCCCGTAGTCGGCATAAAACCCATCTCGATCCATCAGCTTCTTCCATGCAACGTCATACTGATGATCACCTCGCACAACGCCAAATTGCCAAGGCACGTACCCGATCAATTCTCGTCCGTGGGGATCACCGGCATACCTGCCACTTTCGTAGGTTCGCGTCAGCGCCTTCAGCTGATAGCCGTCGCGCTGTTCGTCATTTTTCAAAACGGGGAAGAAGAACTTTCGCTTCGGGTCCCACATCAACTCGATCATCTTTGCCTTCAAGGAAGCAGCTTTGTTGGCATACTGTTTAGCGAGTTCAGATTCTCCCGCCAACGAAGCGATTCGACTGATCGCGAGTGCATCAGCGTACATGTAGGAATTGAAGGACGGACGGTAACTGGGAGCCCCTCGAAGAATATCCTGCGTTTGTCGGCTGTTGATGTTGAATTCCATGCCATCGTCGTGCCCCGTCTGCCAAAACAGACCAACCTCAGGAACGTACTGTCGCTGTTCCCAACCCTCATAGTTCTTCACAAGATCTTGCAGAAGATCGACCACCAATTCCTGATCAGGGTGAATCTGATGAATCGCCCAAGCGGAGTCGGCTAACCATGTCGAGTAATTTCTTGGCTGGGCCCCCGGGGTGCGGAACCAATACTTGGTGTAGTCGTTTGCAATGCGGGGTGAGCGTAACCAGCGAGCCTCGTAAAGTTGATGCCCGGCGGGGCACGCGATGGCTCCATACGCACCTGACCAAAACGGTCGATCGATAAACTCTGTAAATGAATAACCACTGTTTGGCGACCCGTAGGTGAGATGCTTGGTCAGTAAGTCCCAGCGATAATAATAGGTGGTTTGAATTTCCGAATCTGGGCACTCAAAGAATGGAATCTGCTGCTTGTACCAATCGAAGTCTCGATTGTCCCACCACGTTTCACGTTCTAACAACTCATCCTGATTTAGAACCTGTGCCGACGTTGAATCCACAGTGATAATTAGGAGCGGAATCACAAACGCGAAAGATTTCCAAAACGACATAAGAGTTTGATGGGAGCTGAGAGTTAGCGTTCAGTAAGATAAGTAAAACAAACGCTTCCCGATTTAGGAAGAAGAGCGATAGCGAAGTCAGCGTGAAGGATAATGGACAGCCCTGACTGCTTCCACCCATTGGGGTCAGTGAAGTTACTTCTCGAAATCTATGTAAACCTTCGACCCATGAAGCTTTCCTGCGAGTTAAGACTCCAAAACACTCTTCCGAGCACTCAACAACATGCAATCCAGCCATCATTTGACCATTCAATAAAGTAATCGGTGATGCTACGGACTCGCTCCTCGAGGAATCAATTGATGAAAAATCGCTCGTCATTCGTTTATCTATTGGCAATTTGCTTCGTAGTGACTGGCAATCTATTTACGTCGAAACCTTTAACGGTTTCGGCGGAGCAGATCTCGCAGTTTCGTGGGCCGAATGGGAACGGCGTGTACCAAGAAACCGTGCCGACCATGTGGTCAACCGATGATAAAGAGAGCATTGCGTGGGTCGCCGACGTGCCGGGGAGCGGTTGGTCATCACCTGTTTCTGCTGCCGGTCACATCTTTGTCACAACAGCAGTTTCCGAGGATGACACCCGTCCGAAAGGGTTCGCAGGCGGAGTTCAATCCATGGGGGCTTTCTTCAGTTCAAAGGCGCCCAACACCGCCTATCGATTTGAAGTGCATTGCTTCGATGAAAAAAATGGAAACCTGGTTTGGAAAAAGGAAATCAGTTCCACAAAACCGCCACATAAAATTCATCCTTCCAATTCATATGCCACTGAGTCGCCGGTCTCAGACGGCAATCAGGTGTACGTTTACTACGCTGCAATCGGTGTTGTCGCTTGCCTTGACCTCTCGGGTGACGTGGTTTGGCAAAGAGAAATAGGAGCCTACAAGACCGGCATGGATTTTGGCACCGGTAGCTCACTTGCATTGCACCAAGGGATGGTTTTCATTCAATGCGACAATGAACAAGAATCATTCATTCGCGCACTTGATTGCAAAAGTGGCGAAGAGGTTTGGAATAAGAAACGCGAGAGTCGAACTAGCTGGAGTTCTCCGGTGATTTGGGAGAACTCGCAACGAAACGAATTACTCGCTTGCGGAACCGGCACCATCACTAGCTACGATCCGTCAACAGGCAAACAACTCTGGCAGCTGAACGGTTTGGGTGGAGCATTCAGTGCCTCCCCGACCTTTGATCTCCAACGCGTCTACCTCGGTCAAAGTGGTCGCAACAGTCGAGGTCCGTTGGTAGCGGTCAAGGCTGGTGCCTCAGGGAAACTCGGCCTCGATGACCTAGCTGATCCAAATCTTGGCTGGGTGGTCGACGCTGCAGGTCCTGGCATGTCTTCCCCGGTCTGTGTTGACGGATTGGTTTACGTGCTGGGAAGGGGGATACTCAGCTGCCACGACGGGTTATCCGGTGAGCGTCTTTATCGAGAGAGAATCAAGGATGCGTCCAGCGTAACATCCTCCCTTTGGTCGGTTGGAAATGAAGTTTTCACCATGAATGAGTCAGGGGAAACGACCGTTATCAAGTGTGGAAAAAACTTTGAGCAAGCAAGAACCAATTCGCTTGATGGACTGTTTTGGTCGACGCCATCCTCTACGAACGATGCGTTACTTGTGCGCAGTGTGGACAAACTCTACTGCATCAGGAAATAAACGAGCGTGCGGGAGCATTAGGACGGGCAATCCGACTCCCCGAAGAATTCATATGCAGAAATCAATGACAAGCATCGCCACTTTCTTCCGCAACAGAATGTCATATCTAATGCTGTGTGGCGTGATTTTGACTCCCTGTGATGTCAGTCACGCACAGGTAGAAACAGAATCCGCTTCAATAACCGTAAAAACAGCCTCGACTCTGCCAAGAGGTTACCAGCAAGGAGGAAAAGATAAATCAGAGACACTCCGCATCCTGTGTCAGAAGACTGCTGAGACAGATTTGTTTTCTGGTTCAATCTTAGTCGCGAAAGATGGAACAATTCTCTTTGAGCAGGGATTCGGCTTTGCAAATCGAGAATGGAAGGTCCCAAACACTCCCGATACACGATTCAGACTCGCGTCGGTCAGCAAACAATTCTGCAGCATGCTCGTGATGCAGCTCATCCAAGAAAACAAGCTAAGTCTTGGCGACGTCATCTGCGATCACCTTGGCTACTATCGAGAGGACACTGGAACAAAGATCACGATCCACCACCTTTTAAGTCATCAGTCGGGGTTAAAGGATTTCACCGCAAGCTTTGATTATCGCGGTTCAATCTCGAAGACAAAGTTTGGGAAAGATGAATTCATTCAGCTGCACTGCAGCTCTGATCTGTCGCATGAGCCGGGAACGATCTATAGCTACTGCAACGCAGGCTACTGCATTCTGGGCCGGATCATTGAAAAGGTGACGGGTCTAACTTACGAAAAAAACTTGCAAGATCGCATCTTCGAACCACTTGGCATGACCAATAGTGGATTCGAACGGTCTGAGAAAGTCATTGAGCGATTTGCAAGCGGCTACCAACGCGGTCCGTTCTCTGTTGATCGTGCAGATTTCATTGAGATGGATAACACACCCGGCGCGGCAGGAGCCATTTACTCCACGGTGCGCGACATGTATCTCTGGGATCGAGCTCTCCATACGGAAGAGCTTCTGTCTAAAAGCAATCGCGAACTGATGTTTACACCGAACCAGAATGTCCCCGAAGTCGAGGCGGCTGGCGGACGTGCAAAAAGCGTCTATGGATATGGATGGCAGATCACCAATCGCGTCCACCCCGTCACCAATTATCGAGTTAAAGTCATCAGTCATGGTGGAGCGATCAATGGATTCCGTGCCATGGAAAGCCGCCTCGTTGATGAGGATGCATTCATCATCATTCTCTGCAATCTTGGGGACCAATACGGCAGTGGTGATGTCTGGAATTCGATCGTGCAACTCAACAACGCCATCATCAACGTTGTTACCGGCCAACCTTACCGACCACCCGCCGGCGCGACTGTTACACAGGACCAGAGGCTCTATCGACTTGTCAGAGACAAAGGAGCGGATGCCGCCATCGAGTGGTTCAATCGAGCTGGAAAGAAAGCAGCGTGGGGTGGTTCATTGATGGCGGTCTCGAATCGTTTGCTTGAGGAGGGACAGACGCAAGCAGCGCTAACGCTAATAGAGCGAGACATTGAAATGAGTCCTCGTAAAACTTGGCTTCTGCGTCAAGCGGCCCAAGCATTTCTTGATGCTGGACAAGCAAATCGAGCGATGAAGTACGCTGAGATGGGATTATCACTGAAGCCGAAGGATGAACGACTCCAATCAATTCTCAGTGAAGCAAAAAAGAAAGCCGAAGTGCGTTAGGCAGACCGCTAGACGAGACCTAGCGAATGTGATTCCGCTTCGATATCGTTTCGCTTCAATTATCATTCCGCTTGAATGCAGATAAGATGCTTAATGGTGTGCGCGTATAACTTTCCATCTGCATAACTCAAACTTGCCCGAGTCCATGTATCACCCGCGGGGCCGAGATCGTTGATCCCCAGAATGGCATGTTCATCCAATCGATCGGCATTCCAGTCAATGCAATAAACGGTTCCAACGAGTGTGGGCAGATAAAGATGCTGACCAACCACTGTCATGATTGGTGAAGCGTGGTGCCCCCACGTGTTGGTGCGAGAACGTTTATCGCCCATCACCACAAAACCATTTTGATTTTTCATCTCTGAGGGAACGAATCCTTTATCCTTCAGGGACCAAATCATTTGATCGTCTTTCTCAGCCTCACGTATCAACTGGACGGGTAACTGCAAGTATTCAACCTTGCCAGTCTCAATGTTAACACGACCGAGATAAGGCTCTGAGTAAGCGCGAAAGTAATGATACTTGCCAACCAGTAAATTGGACTGCTGCGTGATCGCACGACCTTTCTTGGGTTGGTACTTCAATGACTCTCGACCAAGAGAGTACTCTTTGCCGTCCCACCGATGCACCGGAACGTCACTGCAAAAATTGATTCTCTTAACTACCTCTCCCGAGAGGTTCACCCAGAGGTGTTCTGGACCATGAAAAATCAACGCCAAATCATTGGCGATCGGAAATGTCTGCGTGGACATGTATCTGTCCAGCGGTAATGTCCAAAGCGTCTTGCCGGTTTGACTATCAATTGCTGAAACTCCAAGCGGACGTTCAGGCGGGGAATGACCGCCCCCGCGTCCTAAAACAATGGCATGACGACCATTGGAAAGGCGACTCACCATCGGGATCGCCCCCATGTTCACCCCGCACTCGGATGTCCAAACCGTTTTGCCCGAAGCGAGATCCAACGCTTCTAACTGTGTCCACTGCTCTCGCGGCGCATCCTGATGCTCGTGACCAAACTCACCGTCCTTTGGCATGATTGTCTGCTTGGTGAAAATCACGCATCCATGGATCAGGAAGGGTTGAGACCGACCTACAGCCATCGCCTCGCGACTCCAAACCTCATTGCCATCCATATCAAAACAGGCAATGGTTCCGGATGCATTGAAGAAGCAAACCAACTCTCCGTCAGTGACGGCGGGAGGCGACGTGCTATCTGAAAAGCACCCACTTAACCTCAGAGGGTACTGGCCAGCAATTGTACGTTGCCACAATACCTCACCCGTTCCCGCATCCGCACAATACGCAATGATGTCTGATCCTAAAGCAGAGTCCGAATTGAGCGTTTCATAAGAGGTATAGAAAAGCTTCCCGTCCTTGATCACAACCGTGCTCTGTCCAGTCTCCGGTAATGGCTTCACCCAGGCGATGTTCTTCGCGTGAACGACACTCCACTCTTTGGCGGCGACTCCATCGGCAACGTAGGATGCTTCTGGCCCTGACCCTTGATGCCAATCTACGGCGGGCAAGTCTATATTTGCGGCGAGCAACAGAAAGAGCAAGAACGCTAAACGGATCATCCTTCGTCCTTTTCAGGTGATAAATTAAGCGAGAATATCTGTAAACTCGCCAGTGCTATCAGCGAATGTATCTGCTGGCACGTTGAGTCGATCGAGAATGGTGTGATAAAGATTTGATAGCCGCATCTCTTTTTCGTTGTATCGAAGATACTGACCATGCTGAACACCGAGATGATTACCACCAGCCAGCAGCAAGGGGTAATTATGATTGTTATGTGTTCGACTATTACTCGACCCGTAAAGAACGATCGTACGGTCAAGCACCGATCCTTGTCCCTCCTGTGCATCCGCTAAACTTTGCAGAAATCTAGCGTGGTTTTCTGCAAGAAACTGGTCGAAACGTCCGAGGTTTTCGGCACCACCTTTTTTGCCAACACCGTGAGCAAGACCATGCCAATTCCCAGACAGACCAAGGCAGGCAGGGAAGGCATTCGCAATCGTGGTCGCTCCGGCGACCTGCCCGAGCATGTACGTTGCAACCCGAGTTGAATCAGTGCGGAACGCCAAGGAGATCAGATCATACATCGCTTTGATGTATTCCTTGGGCCCCTCTTGGCTTGCGTCCACATCCAACGAACTTTCGTCCACTGCTGGCTTGGGAATGTCGAGCCAAGCTTCGGCACGCCCGATACGTTGTTCGACCGCATCAACGGACGCTAGGTATTCATCGAGTTTCCGCTGATCTTCTTGACCAAGACTCCTGTTGAGACTTCGCGAGTGCTCCAAAACACGATCAAGAATGCTTGACGTGTTCTGCAATCTCCGGCGTTGCTTCAATGCACTGCCGCTCTGTTCTTGACCAAAGAGGCGATTGTAGATTTGGCGAGGACTAGCGAGTGCCGGAATAGGACGCCCCTCCTTCGAGAAGGCGAGCGTCATGGAGCGGGTAGGTTCACCGACGCCTCCATCACTCGATAAAGTTAGCGACCCAAATCGCGTCTCTGCTCCGATTTCTTCAGCGATAACCTGATCAAGCGAAATGGTGTTGGTGAAAGAACCGTGGTCCAGCTTTGCTCCGGTAAGAAAGATATCCCCCGTGTCGTGACCACCCATCGACCAACCATTAGGGTGAGAAATACCACCAATGACCGTAATCTTTTCTCGCAGTGGTTCCATCGACTGCAGCACCTTGGTGAACTGAAAATCCTTTCCAGTTCCATTTGGAAACCAACCCCAATCTTTTTCATCTTCTTTAGGGGCGGCAACGACACCGAAAGGCCAGTAAATCGCACAGAAGCGATTTGGCAGTGGGGATTCATTCGAGGCATGAGCCGACATGCCCTCCATCCAAGGAAGCGCAAGAGCCACGCCCGAGCCCCGTAGAAAAGTTCGTCGATCTAGATGCCAAGATTTTTGTGTCATTGTGCTCTTCTTTTCCTAAAACATCGCACTTGGGATCTGAGAGATAAACAGGCAGCAATCATCCAGCAACATCATTGGAGATTCGATGCGACACCATTTTAATCACTACTTCATCTGAAACGTTTTACTCTGTGCGATCGCCACAATTAAATCGCTCAGCCGATAGTCACTCGCTTGGAATACAGCAACCAATTCGTCCACACAATCTCGATCTTCGAAGCCAATCGATCGCCCTAAACTGTATGCCAGCAATTTACCGGTTAATGACCGTGCAAATCGATCTTGCTCATTTTGTAGCAAGTAACGCTTCATCCCCACGACCCCGTCGATGGCCGAGCCATCGGGAAGCGTGACTTGATCATCCACCCCAACATTGACGGTCTTTCGATCCTTGATCCGACGAATTGAATCGCGATGCAGACCAACCGCATCATAGGACTCGAATGCTATACCCCAAGGATCAATCCCGCGATGGCAGTCATTGCATGCACTTTTTGTCCGATGCACTTCCAGTTGTTGCTTTAACGTCAGTGACTCAAAGTCAGGTTGCCCAGAATCAAGCTCAGGAACATCTGGCGGTGGTGGAGCAGGCGGATCGCCGAGTAATCGATCGAGTAACCAGACAGCTCGTCGGATTGGGTGTGAGTCTTCACCATTGGAATTAATCATTAAGAAGCTCGCTTGTGTGAGCAGCCCACCCCTCGGATCATCTGAGGGTAGATCAACCAACTCGAAGTCACCTCCTCGAGGAGCCCCTTCAAGATCCGAAATTCCGTAATGCTTGGCCAGTGGCAAATTGATCGTCAAGAAATCGGATTCAATGAAGTTCAGCGCGCTTAAATCTTGCTTCAAAACGGCAGAAAAAAACGCCTGGGTCTCTTTCTTCATCAACGGCTTCAATCGTTCATCGAATTTGGGATAGCGAGCTGGATTGATTGCCACGCGGTCTAACCCAGAAAGATCCAACCACTGATCTGTGAAGTGATCTACAAAACGTTGTGAACGAGGATCAGCAAGCATCAACCGGACTTGCTTCTCCATGACCCCTGCATCGCCCAAAGCTCCTGAATCGGCGAGACGTCGCAGATCCTCATCAGGCATGGTAGACCACAACAAGTAGGAAAGTCGCGCAGCAAGCTCATGCTGACTTAACGGCCGAGACTCATTCGCAGAAGGCTCGACGAGGTATAGAAAATCAGGTGAAATCAACACCATCGCAAGCGTCTCACGCATCGCCTCTTCAAACGAGGGAGAGTGGTGACGAATTTCATCGTAGAAAGACAGAACCGGCAGCACATCACTCTCGCTAACCGGTCGGCGGTAAGCTCGACTCATCAAAGATTCAATCGCCCGTTCTGCTCTTTCGCGTTCCGGCAGGCCAGATGGAGGAAGTAAACGAGTGTGATGCTCTGGGGGCCAGGTCGCGTAAAGAGGACCCTCAAATTCAAGGTAGTTCAAAACCAAGGTTGAACGCGGCTGCACCGGCTCTTCTGGAACCATCTGCTTCGTCTTTCGATCGATGCGTGGTATGGCATCAAAACGATTCATTATTTGTTCGCGATCGACAAGCAATGGTGCGTTTGCCTCGCGGTAACGCTCAAGAAATTCAGCTGCGTTCAGACCAACCTTCTCCGCGTGATCCGCCAACAATTTCGATTCGTTCTCGATCCCCTGCTCAAGATCATAGAGTCGATAGGCGAGATCCGTCTGATTCGAATGATCAGCAGGAAGTAAACGAAGTTCTTCGACCTGTCGTTGCAACTTCGAAATGGCTGAAATGACAGCCGAGCTGGGTCTATCCTCATCACGCCCCTCCGCAACTGGCGGGAGCTTTGGAGTATGACTCTTAACCGCAATACTGACACTGCGTTTTTGCTCAGCGGTCAACGCGATGGCTTTATACTTGGGCGGCTTAGGCGTTTTGACCCCATCCTCATGCACGTTGGATACCGTGATGGTCATCCCCGGGAACTTAGGATTGTGACCGGGCAAAGGGTACTCTTCGATGCGGCCGCGAAACTCGAACAACTGTTGCTGGGCCTCTGGGTTGGCAACATCCACTTCACCCACGACCTTTGCTGGGCTCTGAGTGTCAGACCGCATCCCAAGCGATACCCGCATTCTCGGTATCCCCATGCCGTCTGGCACCATTGCTCCCGCCATTGCTCGGATGATGAATTCACCTTCTCGCGGGTACTCCAGCATCTTGGCTAAAAAGCGCCCCCCAGGAAGCATTCGATTACCAACGAGCGGATCATTGCGATTTTTAGCTGGAGAGGTTTCTTCAAATCGGTGCCGATGAACCTGCGGCGCGGGTCCCTCAACGATCGCCTTCTCCAACGCGTACCTAGCGGCAGCGAGGTAATATTCCACCTGAAGGGCAGAGATTCCCAAAGCGGCACCGTTGTTCTTGAAGCCATCTTCCGAAGAAGGTTCCGGTGGAAAATCACGAACATAATTCAGATCGATTCCAAGTAGATCACACAGGGTATTGTTGTACTCGTAGCGAGTTAATCGACGAAGGACGGTTTGGTTGCGATCGCCCTTTCGCTCGCGAGCAAGTCGATCGAGGTTAGCTCGAATCCAACGGGTCAGTTTCTGACGTGACTCGGACGTCATCTCTGGCTGATCCTCCGGTGGCATCTCACCCCGATTTACCTGATTGAGAACATCGTGCCATGTTTCGGCATCAACACCACGAAATGTTAAATCAATCGAATCAAGTCGAAG
Source organism: uncultured Rubripirellula sp. (assembly GCA_938045805.1). GTDB lineage: Bacteria > Planctomycetota > Planctomycetia > Pirellulales > Pirellulaceae > Rubripirellula. The sequence goes on from CALIBL010000008.1 coordinate 13,205, forward strand.
TGCCGCCGCAACCTCGTCTCCTCCATGACAATCGAAACAGTGTTGAGAAAGGATCGCATGAATTGCCTGTTCATCACCATCCACGATTTCCGTGCCCAGTGACACAATATCTATTGAACTCTTCTCTGCTGTGTCCTTTTCTGCTGCACCCTGCGTCTGCAGCGATTGAGCATCGACTGGCGATTCAAGACAGACGCCATGAAGAAGAATCAAAACGAGGAGCATCAAGCCTTTCAAGTTACAAACCCTCTCGCTTCTCTTCGTTTCAACATTATCTGCATCGGGTGAATCGTTCTCACGTAAATACTTTTTCGCACGAGAACGAGTTTAACATAATGAAATGACGAATGAATTTTTAAAAGGCTTTCTGATCGAAAGCGACCTGCTCAGACGCACCTCTGAACAGGTTATACTTTTTGGTAGCTTTGTCCTTCCGTTCATTCACATGTAAACAGCCCCGTTCAAGAGAACACCGCAGATGGAAATTGCCCGAGAAAAATGTCACCTAACGATGATCATCCGCCTGCTTACCCTGATTGTGGTACTCGGGACCTACGGCGTTCTTGCTGCGGGGGAGCCCGTCAAGGTTTACATTCTTGCTGGCCAATCGAACATGGAAGGCCACGCAAAGATTGAAACGTT
>CALIBL010000009.1 GCA_938045805.1 uncultured Rubripirellula sp.
AAGCCATTCAGCGGCAAGGTCACACATTTGCTGAACGAATCGCAAATAACCTCGCTGTGTATCAGGTGCTGTATCGGGGCGCTGAAAAACCTCGATCAAACCATCCTGACGCTCATCATGTTTTAGCGAACCAAGCACCAAGAGGTAACGCGTTGGATTTCCTTCACCGTCACCATCGGTGGTTCCAGAATAAGGTGGGACCAGAATCGACTGACCCGTTTTCGCGACTCGTTCAATTAATCTTTGGTGTTTAACGCCATCTTCGTTTTCTTGATTCAGCAGGGACTGCTCAGCATTGACCTGATACTGAAGCCTCAACTTCCCGTTTTCATCCAACAACCAGATCGCTCCACCTGCGGCCGCAAGTGCAGTGATAATGCGAGTCAAAAGCCCTGAATAGAACTCGTCCGGCGTCGCGCCGCTCTTGGCAAGCTGCGCAATTTCATTCACCAGACCTCGTATCTGGGCTTTCGTCTCCTCAACCGTTTGCTGATTTGCCGTCATGTGCGTTTCAGGAACGAGAACGGATTTTTAGTGATCTCGTCGCACGGTAGAGAAATTCCCCTAACAACGCCAGTTTGACCTTGGAATGATTTTTTCTTTTCGTCCAAGGACTTTTTCGAACGAGACCTACCACCCTTCGAATTATACATTACGTATAAATAGATGCAAAACTTGCTCGAACTGAAATCTCGACTTTCGGTTGCTAGCAATTCAGCACACGCGAAATCAACGCAACGAAAACGAACCGATTTGGTGCCGCAATGGGGAACCAGAATGAAACAATGGATCAGCTCGAAATGCAGCTCAATCGGCTGCATCGGTCGATCCGATTGACCACCGAACGTTATCTTGAAGCCCTGACAGGAACCCGCTACGAATCACTCAAGCAAAATCAAAAAGCAGCGGCAAAGGTTGGGCAACTACTTGACCGATACGGACTCCGGATTCGGTGCACTGAATGCGGAACCCCCTCGATCCTTCGAGTTTCCGCTCGCAAAAATGCCACCGGTGGTGTCTTTGTGTTCGATCACGTCGTCAATGGTAAACGCACTTTCCATGGTGGCAAAAGTGTTTTCCCGCCGATGCATCTAACGGAAAAGCCCCCACGCAAAGCAAATCGATAATCATCACGCGAAGCAGGTCGAAATGAATATCCGTCGAGATCGCGCCCTTTTGCTACTGAGTCAATGTCGTGGTGATGAGATTTGGAGCGTTCAGCACTGCTTGGAGCAGGGAGTCCCTCCCGTTTTGATTGAAAAACTCTCCGATGCATTTGAATCCGGATATCGATCCGACTCGCAAACCATCTATGAAAATGGTGAGATGACCAATCAATACCACGGGGTGCGAGATTTGGATCTTGCCATTGAATTGGCCAACACGCTTGGAATCAACACCGCCTCTTTGGGGCTCGAATGGAAGGACAAGTGTTCGGCGGTGCAAGTAATCAAGGACGCCGTCATGGATCATTGAAGAGTATTCACGGTATTGCCGAAGATCAGATCCAACTTCGCAGAGCGTAACGAGATGAATACCGCGAGCCTCGGTCTTGGCATTGCTCAATGTCAAATCGTCACAATCGTTTTAAAACGTCTGGGAGCCACAAAAAAGTAAGGGATTAGCTGTTCAATGGGAGCCCCCCCGCGGTGACAACCTAGTCTTTCCGAGACCGAGGTAATTTGCCAGAAAACTACCAGAGGAGGTCGCCAGCGGCCCGATCTTTTCGTCATATTGATCCCTCCCACCTAGACCCTGCTTCTACCCGAAAACGCATCATCAAGCATTTGCTACGGATCTACCTCGCACCTTCATCCCTCATACGGAATCACCACCCACATGGATCCCTCGACTTCGTTGCAAGGAAAGATTGCGATGCGAGACCGTTACGCGGATCATGATGCGTGCGTAACGATTATTGATGATGAGCGGATCAACATCGAAGTAGTCAAGGCCTACCTGACCGAAGCGGGTTTCTCGAATTTTAGATCGACCACCGATGCCCGCGGTGCATTGAGCCTGATGGAAGAGCATACGCCGGACATTCTTCTGCTCGACATCAATATGCCTCACCTTAGCGGGCTCGAGATTCTGGAATCGTTGCGACAACAGGAGAAGTTTCATCACCTTCCCGTACTGATTCTCACGGCCGCGGAAGACCCCGAGGTAAAACTCCAAGCCCTCGGTTTAGGAGCCACCGATTTCATTGCCAAACCGGTCGACCCGTCGGAGTTGGCTCTTCGAATGGAAAACGTTCTTGCTGCCAAAGCCTATCAGGACCAACTCGCTAGGCATTCCGAAATGCTTGAGGAAATGGTTCGTGAGCGAACGAGTGAACTAGAAGAATCACGCCGTGAAGCAATTCATTGCCTCGCTAAGGCTGCAGAATATCGCGACGATGACACGGGCCAACATGTGACCCGTGTGGGACGCTACACACGAATCCTCGCAACGGAGTTAGGGTTCTCATCGCGTGATGTCGAACTGATGGAGCAAGCTGCAAAATTACATGACGTCGGGAAAATCGGTATCCCCGATTCGATCCTCCACAAAGCGGGAAAGCTCGATCCAGATGAATACCAAGTGATTCAGCAACACTGTGGTATCGGTTACGAAATCATGAATCCGAGCAACGACGAGGATACATCGACGATGCGGCAGCATGCGACGATTGGCCCGAAGATCCTCAATGCAACGCGATCGCCGCTACTTCAACTGGCAGCAAAAATCGCGGGTTCTCATCATGAAAAATGGGATGGCAGCGGATACCCCCGCGGCCTCCGCGGTGAGGATATACCGGTGGAGGGTCGCATTGTCGCGGTTGCGGATGTTTTTGACGCTCTGAGTTCACCACGCCCCTACAAGGAGGCATTCACGTGGGATCAATGCGTCAACATCTTGGAAAAGGGCCGAAACTCACACTTCGACCCAAAGGTCTTGGATGCGTTCTTCAGGCGTCAAGATGAGATCGCCAAGGTGCAACAGCAGTTCACTGACGGGCAAACGGTTTAAAGACCTTCACGCGTTGAAAATTCTGCGTAGACCGGCAATTGACCACTGACCGATTCTGCTTCAACAGGATTTAGATCCATTTGCCTTGGGTAATCAAACACACCCCCTCGCCCAATTGACTCGGTGGTCATCAGTGTATCAACCAGGATGTTGCTGGTCTGATACTTCCCAAAGACATCGGTGGCTCTTCCCCGTACCGAAGCGACAACACTTTCGCGGCCAATACTGGGAACGAGGTATGCGTCATCGGCCTGAAACAATCCGGTCAATACCACATCATCCTCACCACGACCATCATTGCGAACCGATTCAATGACTTCCGACAACAAAGCCACTTCAGCCGGCGCATTGGCCAAATCAATTCGAACATTCACTAGGGAAAACGTCCACGCCTGATTCACACTTGGCTCAGCCGCACGAAACCAAGCGACAAGGGGATCGTAGGTGAGACGATTGGTAGGATCTTGGATGGTGTAAGTCTGCCGGCGATCAACTCGAAGCTTCGAGGTATCAAAAATAAATGCCAACTGCTCGGGTCGATCTTTGGGTCCGGTCGGCTCGCTGATGACATATTCGTAACGGTTCTCGCCATGATTGATTGCGTCGACAAGCCGAGGTATTAAGTCCCTCTCAATCGAAGCAATCTGCTGCAATGCAACCAGATCAAATTGACGAATGACTTTCGCAAGATTCTGTCGAGCAAGTGAGTTGGAGAGCTTGGTGGGGCCAAAGCCATCGAGTGCCCAGGAAGCGATCTTTAAATTTGAATCGGCTGGGTACTGTGGTGATTGCAAATCCAGCCTCAGGTTACCTGAGCGGTCGTTGGCAGCAACGCGTGCTGAAGCTATCGCACCGAGATCGTCACTTCCGACCCAGTCAATCGCCATGGAGCCTCCATTGCTACCGTCAACTGACCCAGCGAGAAATGCCGGTTCCGCGGTGCTGGACTTCGGCAAAACCATTAGATCGCCCAAACCGGCAATCTCATAGTTTTTCAGGAAGTACCAACCACCTCCAATCATAAGCAGCGCGATAAACGCCGCTTGTATCGGATGGCCGCGATCTGACTCAGACATAATGACAGGCTCTTGCTTCTCCGGTTGGGAAAAACGCAACAAGACGACGACCGACATCGGTAGGCCGTGATGATTGGTGTGCACCACCTCACTGTTTCGAGCGACGGGGTGCCGAAGCCTGAACCGACTCGTGAAGAAGCGAGCAAAAATCGCAGGTATTCCAGTTGCGATCGCGATGGGCGGCACAATCGTTACGACCCAAAAAGGCATCGGGACAGCCCCGCCACGAAAAACCTTGCTTCGACTGATTCAAATCCAAGAAGTTGACGTCACGAAATTGTCGAGAAAATGGCTAGCAAGTGTCGGTAATGAGCATCTCGGTTCCTGACTGGACTTGAAAAGCTCGGTATCCTGAAATGACCGTGGGGCTTCACTCGCCCCAACCAGACACAATTTCCCGTCCTCCACGACTCCACCCGAGTAACGATCCCGTGAGCGAAGCAATCAACGTCGAAGTCCCAACCGTCGGCGAGTCAATCAGTGAAGTTCAAATCGGCCAGTGGCTGAAACAAGAAGGCGAGTGGGTCAGCGAGGGTGAAGATCTTGTGGAAATTGAAACCGAAAAGGCTTCGGTCCAAGTCCCCGCTCCCTCCTCCGGCATCTTGCAAGGCATTCTCAAGTCCAGCGAAGAATTCGCGACAGTGGGTGAAGTGATCGCTTCGATCGTGCCCTCGGACCAACCAGCCCCAAGCGATCCTTCACCTGCTCCGACTCCCGCAGCTCCGACTGCGACATCCACTGCAACTGAGCCAGCAGCGGGTGAATCGGGGGCCCCGAAATTTGTGATGCCAGCAGCTCAACGTCTCATCGACGAAAATGGTTTAATTGCCTCAGAGATCCCCGCAACCGGTCCTGGTGGACGCTTATTGAAAGAGGATGTGCAAGCCTTCTTGGACCGCGAGCAACCTGCTTCCTCGCCCACGACTCCTGCCGCAACCCCTGCGAAACCGCCAACACCCGCTCCGCAATCGCCACCGGTCAGTTCGTCACGCGCCATCTCGAACAGCGTAACCGAGGCTTCGCATCGAAGCGAAGAAATCAAGCCACTCAGCATGCTACGGCGAACCATTGCGGCACGTCTTGTCGAAGCGCAGCAAACCGCAGCGTTGCTAACCACATTCAATGAAATTGATATGCAACCGGTCATGTCAATTAGAAAGAAATATCAGGATCGTTTCATTGAACGACATGGCGTCAAGCTGGGATTCATGTCCTTCTTTGCCAAAGCAGCGGTTGAAGCCTTGCGTCGTTTTCCCGCGGTGAACGCTGAGATCCAAGGTGACCATGTTCTTTACCGACATTACCAAGACATTGGCGTAGCGATCGGTGGTGGAAAAGGCTTAGTGGTTCCCATCCTCAGGAATGTGGAGCGGATGACCTTTGCTGAAATTGAGTTAGCAATTGGCGAATTCGCCAAGAAAGCCTCGGAGAATCGCATTCAGGCCGACGACCTGATAGGTGGTACGTTCACCATCAGCAACGGCGGTGTCTACGGCTCGCTACTGAGCACCCCCATTGTGAACCCGCCGCAGAGCGGAATTCTGGGTCTTCATTCGATCCAACAACGACCGATCGCATTGGATGGGCAGGTTGTTATTCGCCCCATGATGTATGTCGCGCTAACCTACGACCACAGGATTGTCGATGGTCGCGAAGCAGTCGGTTTCTTGAAAACTATCAAGGATGTCATCGAGGATCCTTCGCGACTCTTCCTCGAGTTGTAATTGCGACTCCACACCGGCAGATTACCGGCTGATAAGATGTAGCTTCTTCCCGTGATGATCACAGGGAAGTGAACACGGGGGCAGATCCTGCTCACGTTGATTTCCATCTTTCACGGTTTCCTCGCAACGACTGAGCGCATAGCTCTCGTCAACAACAACGAGGAATCAAAACCTGTCCTTCGGCCGGAGTGAACATGCGACGTCTAGGGTTTTTCAATGCATTGTCTGAGTCTCGCTACCGCTCAGAATCTCATAAGATTTCCAAAGAGCCTAAAACGCTTTTCCGAGCGCCCCGAACACGACTCGCTGCAGCATTTGGTTGCTTCCTCTACCTTTGCACTCCAACCTTAGGTCAGTCCATTGATCGTCCGTTTTCAAAAGAAGTCGAGGCGCAAAAGGCTCTCGACCAATACTTTGAAAACCAAACGAAACGCATCACCAATCAATGTCTTGAAGAAATCCACACACTCGATGATTGGGAACAACAAAGGGAGCAAAGAAAGACCGAACTTCTTGAGATGCTCGGCCTTAGTCCTCTTCCCCAAAAAACCCCACTCGATGCTGTCGTCACCGGCGGCGCAGAGGCCGAGGGTGTCATTGTGGAAAACCTCTACTTCGAATCTTCCCCCGGTTTGTACGTAACGGGAAACCTTTACCGCCCAAAGAATCAAACGGAGCCTTTACCGGCGATTCTTTATGTCTGTGGTCACGGCAAAGTAAAAAAAGATGGCGTGAGCTATGGCAACAAAACACATTACCAACACCATGGCGCTTGGTTCGCGAGAAACGGATACGTTTGCCTGACCATTGACACGATCCAACTTGGTGAACTCGAAGGGATTCACCACGGAACTTACCGTGAAAAAATGTGGTGGTGGAATAATCGCGGATACACACCCGCTGGAGTTGAGGCATGGAATTGCATGCGGGCACTTGATTACCTTGAATCGAGGTCCGAAGTTGACTCGCAACGCCTTGGAGTCACGGGGCGTAGTGGAGGCGGTGCATACTCGTGGTGGATTGCCGCGATCGATGAACGCATCAAAGCGGCGGTTCCGGTAGCAGGGATCACCAGTATGCAAAACCATGTTGTCGATGGTTGCATCGAGGGTCACTGTGACTGCATGTTCATGGTAAATACTTATCGCTGGGATTACCCCATGGTTGCAGCGTTGGTTGCACCTCGGGCTCTACTCATCTCCAACACCGACAAGGACCGAATCTTTCCTCTCGATGGCGTCGTCGATGTCCATAGCAAGACACGCAAAATCTATGATCTGTACGATGCCACTGAAAACCTTGGGTTGCACATCACAGAAGGCCCGCACCAAGACACTCAGGAACTAAGAATTCATGCCTTTCGCTGGCTCAATCGCCACCTCAGAAACACCGATGAGCTGATCTCAATACCCGCAACCAAACTGTTCACTCCGGAGCAGCTACGTGTTTTCAAGCAACTGCCCAATGACCAACGCGTCACAACGATTCATGAAACCTTTGTCCCTTTTGCCGACGACCAAAGAATCCCCGCAACTCGCGAGGACTTGAATGAAAAGTCGATTCACTGGAAACAACAGTTAAGTGCGAAAACCTTTGCGGGCTGGAATGGCCTACCACTCCCCAAACCAAACACCTCCATTAAAACTCACAAAATAAGTAACCTGACAGTTGAGAGCGTTAGCTACCAGAGTGATGATCCATTTCATCTCACGCTTTACCGAATCTCAAAAGCTGAATCATCCGGTACCAAACAAACAAAAATCTACGTTCTTAACCAAGGGGATTGGGAGATCTTTGCACCGATCCTTTGGCCTGGCGATGCATTAGGAAAAAGCGAAGAGACAGCCCATGAGGAGATCCTTTCAAACCTGCGTAATGAATTGGCCCATAACGTTGTGATCATGCTGCTGCCTCGCGGCGTTGGTCCAACTCGCTGGCCAGCGGATGAAAAAAGACAAACACAGATTCGTAGACGTTTCATGCAAGTGGGGCAGACGCTCGCAGGCATGCAAGTTTACGACACCATCGCTGGCCTTCGAGTCATCCGAAATCTACCAAATTTCAATGCAAAGAAAGCCTCAATTCACGCCAACGGCCCCGCCGCAACATGGGCTCTTTTCGCTGCGGTATTCGAGTCTGGTTTTGATCAACTCTCACTCTCTGATCTACCGCATAGCCACCGGCATTCACCAGACCTTCTGAACGTTAGCCGAATCGCCACGTTGCCGCAGATAGCGGTCATGGCCGCTGCATCAAATCAACACCTCAAGATCATGGCCATAGATCAAATCGGGTATGAAAATTGGAAAGCCGCGATCTCCAAGAACGAATTAGCATCAAATCTGATCTCACTGACGGCACCCGAGTGAAGCACCAAGTGAATCAATGTTGAAGCTACTCCGAAACCCAGCGAACCTTTTCCTCGATCGCTCGCCGACTCCCTGTTGGCCACTCAGCGATCGGGTAGCCAACATAGAAAAGACCTAACGCACGATCCTCGTCAGTCAAACCAGTGTACCGTGCCATTTCGTTGCTAACGGCAGCAACATTGGTTGACCAAAAAGCGCATAGCCCGTGTGCCGTCGCGGTTAGGTGCATGTTCTGTACTGCACACGCAACCGCTTGGATCTCATCCAACTCTGATATTTTACGGCTCGTCTGTCTCTTCATTCCAATTGCGATCACAACGGGAGCCAGCAACGCGTTCTTGCTCATGCCTTCATACTTATTCTGCTTGAAAGCATCTGGAGGCGTGAGTGCTTTGTAAGTTTCAGCTAAAAACATGGCGAGATTTGACCGAGCATCACCTGTGAAGATCGTGAACCTCCAAGGCTCCGTTAATCCATGCGTCGGAGCCCAGTTTGCATTAGTAAGCATCTCTTGAATGATTGATGTATCAACCTCTTGGTTTGCCATCATCTTCGGCTTAACGGTACGTCGCTTTCTAATCAGCTCATTGACCGAATCAACTAACATCAGGTTTTACTCCAACTCCTGTAGACGATTTCTGATGACGCGAAATTGACTGTTCGCGATGCTCAATTATTTAGGCTGTAATAAACGTTTTGGGTTCTCAATAAACCATGCCTGAATTTGCTGATCTGTCACCGACAAAACGCTACGAAGAGCATCAATCATCTTGGGAAGAGGAGTAGCACACCCAGCATAGTGGGTTCGACAAGCTGCCCAAGCAGCTCCCTCTTCATCCACCTCCACGATCTGGTCCGCTAATTCATATCGTCCCGGACCGAGTCCAGCGGCACTAATCGCGTCGGTCACGATGATCACTCGATCATCGTTCAAGACACTCAAGTAATTACCCAGCGCGAAAAATGGCACATGATGACCATCGGCGATGAACGATACGGACAAATGGTCGCCAAGGCTCAAGACACGCTGAATGATACTGTCATGCCGAGATAACATTGAAGGGCAGCCGTTACCCAGGTGCGTATAAAGTGATAGGCCCTGATCAATGGCTTGCTTGAGTTCATCGAGACTGGCATCGCTGTGACCAGCGGCAACGACAACTCCACGGTCCGAGAGAAAGCGAGTGACCGCTGCACGCTCATCAACCTCCGGAGCAAGTGTCACCAGACGTACGAAGCCTCGTCCAGAATCGAGTAACTCATCGGCTCGATGCGTGGTGGCGGGTATTGCCGAAGCCTTGGGGTGGGCGCCAATGAAACCTTCCACAGGACTCAAGAAAGGTCCCTCAATGTGCAAACCGGGAACGACATCGGAACTTACCTCACCGCTCTCGATCCAGCCTGAGATACGTTCTAACTTCGCGAGCATCTCTCCCCACGGTGCTGTAATCAGGGTTGGCAGGAATTGGGAAGTCCCATCCGCGAGAATCCGCTCTACGGCATATTGAAATTCTTCGAGTGTTAAATCCAATGCATTAAAATCAACACCCGCGTAGCCGTTCACCTGCAGATCAACGTAACCACTCATTGAACCGTTTCCAGTCCCGCCAGTACAGCCTCACTTAATTGCGTGGCTGCCGCACGATCAATAATGAGAGTCGTGTCGGAGTGGGTTTTGAGGATACTTGCTGGTACAGCCGGATCAATCTCTCCCTCGAGCGTGTCGCGGACCGCATTGGCTTTCCGTTCGTCGGGTACGCTGCAATAAATCTTTGCGGACTTCAGAATTTGCTGCACCGACATACTCATCGCATGTGTCGGGACCTCCTCAAGAGACCCAAACCACCCCTCGCCAACCTGCTGCATGCGGCACGGCTCGTCAAGCTCAACAAGTAGGTACGGAGAGGTGGTTTCGAAATCTGCAGGAGGATCATTGAACGCGAGATGTCCGTTCTCACCGATACCGACCAGCGCCACGTCAAGGCGTGTGCTGGAAATCAAATCACCGACTTGAGCCATGGTTTTCGCATGGTCTGCAGTCCCGCTGAGATAATGAAAGGCGGAAAGGTTTACGCGTTGAACGAATCTTTCCCTTAAGTACTTGCAGAACGATGCGGGGTGAGTGTCATCGATTCCCACATATTCGTCGAGATGGAAGCCCTGAACCAACGACCAATCCACATCCGATTGCTGCACCAATGAATCGAGCACCTCGAATTGTGAAGCCCCAGTAGCGACCACCAAATTAGCCGAACCATAATCACGAATCGCTGCCCTTAGGTCAGCCGCTGCCCGCTCCGCTACCCATTGCCCCATCGCTTGCCGATCGCTGGCTAGAATTGTGCGCATCGTGGTCTCACTCAATCTGAATCAAAGTTAAACTGACTTCGTGGCGATGGTATCCGACCCACGCCAACCAGCTTACATTGTTGACGTTGCGCAATAAGATTGCGATACCCCGCCGGCGATCGATTTGAACCTTCACTCCTCTTCATCCAGACGAGACTGATCGTGAGACCTATTTTTTCAATTTTAATCCTTCTATTTCTGGTCTCAGTTGCAAGATGCGAAATCCCTCGTGTCCGCACTGATGGATCTAACTCCGCAGACATTCGACTCAATCCGGCCAAAACACTCAACGACCATTTTCCATTCGAAGTTCCGTCAGATATTGCTTCATGGCACTCACGCGCAGAAAAACTACGCCGTCGTATTCTGGTTGCGACCGGACTTTGGCCGATGCCAAATAAGACTCCACTTAATGCGGTCATCCATGGGAAGTCCGTGCGAGATGGCTTTTCCGTGGAAAAGGTCTACTTCGAAAGCCTCCCCGGACATTACGTCACAGGCCTGCTCTTCAGACCAACTGATCAAGAGGGAACCAAACACCCCGGTGTCCTTTGTCCTCATGGGCATGGTGGAAGAATGCAATCACACTCAGACGCTGAACTGGCTTCACAACTTAAGCAGGGCGCAGAGCACTTTGCCGAGTCTGGCCGAACTCCAAAGATTGCCAGGTGCGTCCAACTCGCCAGAATGGGCTGCGTTTCTTTTATCTTCGATATGCTCGGCTATGAGGATTCGTTACAGATTTCCTACGAGATCGCACATCGCCATCAGAACGCGAGACCCGAAGAGCTTGACAACGAGCGATCAGAATGGATCTTCTTTAGTCCCGAAGCTGACCTCCGCTGCCAATCCATTATGGGACTGCAAACGTGGAACGCGATTCGCGCACTCGATTTTCTCGAATCATTACCGGATGTTGACCCCGATCGGTTAGCCGTCACCGGCGGAAGCGGCGGCGGGACACAATCGATTCTTCTTGGTGCCATCGATCAGCGAATAAAAGTTTCATTCCCCAATGGAATGGTTTCCACCTCAATGCAGGGTGGCTGCTACTGCGAAAATTGCAACCTTCTCCGCATCGACTCAGGTAATGTTGAACTTGCCGCACTTTTTGCTCCCAGGCCGCAGGCGATGACAGCGGCGGATGACTGGACTAGGGACATGATGAAAGACGGCTACCCGCAACTTCAGTGGTTATATGCCATGCTCGGGAATCAGGACGACGTCTACTGCCGACCCATGCTGCACTTCAAACACAACTACAACTACGTGACTCGTGCGACGATGTATCAGTGGATGAATAAGCACCTCCAGCTTGGATTAGACGTCCCAGTGATCGAACAGGATTTCACAGCGCTCACGGCGGAGGAATCTTCCGTATGGAATCTTGAACACCCTGCCCCAACGGAAGTGGGCATCGCTCATGAAAGTCGTGTTTGCAAGTGGATGGACACACAATCCCAAAGAATTCTCGATGAGCTCGATCCAACATCCGAGGAATCGTTCCAAAAATACATGCAGTTACACGGTCAAGCGTGGGAAGTCATCTTTGATCAAGGTTTACCGCTGAAGACTCAGTGGACGGAATTAGGGAACGTAGACGGCACCCCGCTGCAGCTCTCACGAGTATTGGTCAGTTGCGCCGAACGAGGGACGGAAATACCATGCTTGGTCATACAAAATCACAATGAACAAGAGGCCGTGATTGTTTGGACAACAGGCAGAGGTAAATCATCGGCCTTTGAAAAAGATGGTCAACCATCCGCTGCCCTAAACGACCTGCTCAACCAAAATATCACCGTGGTACTTCCTGACTTGATGGGGCAGGGTGAGTGGGCGGGCGTGGGCCAGAAGGCGACGTTACCGAGAATGGTGGATGACAAACGTTCTTACTCAGCCTTCACATATGGCTACAACAGAACGCCATCTGCGGAACGGTGCTCCGATCTACTGACGGTCATTGCGGCGACACAAGTTCACCTGATCGGTGACGATGACTCATTACCGATACAGTTACTCGGTGGCGAAGGCAGTGCATCTTGGTCGGTACCGGCCGCTGCCATTGCGGGCTCAAGTCTCAAACACGCAACACTCATCACCAACGGCTTTCGCTTTGGTGACATTCGAGATTACAAAGACGAGCGATTCGTCCCCGGATCCGTCAAATACGGCGATCTCCCCTCATTGATCGCACTACGTGCACCACACTCAGTGACGATCATTGGCGAAGAAGAGCCTTTGGCTCTTGTCGTCAATGCGTACCAAGCAACCAATTCTGGAACTGCACCACACTTCATCAGCTCAATCGATTACAAGAAAATTGGATCGCCATAAACCCGTGTTCTGACTCGACTCATCGAATACATCGGTCAAGATAAGCAAAATCGGCGTTTTGGTGATCGCCCAAGAGATCCCAGAAAAATTCTCACCGATCATCAGTTCTTCTGATCAAAAATAACCACGGATAGATCGACATGCGTCACATGACCACGTGCAAGCCACTGCGAGTTTCCATAACAACCCTTGCAACAGTCTGGCTTGTATTTGCATCCCTATCCCAAGGCTCCGAAACGGATTTTCCGAAACTCTTCAATACAGAGCCCGTCGATGATGCGGGACTCATGCCAGCAGAGAAGGCTGCTGCGCAAATGAAACTTCCTGAAGGATTTCATGCGAGCCTATTTGCTGCGGAACCGGAGGTTCAAAATCCAATTGCAATGACGTGGGATAATCGAGGTCGCCTATGGATTGCGGAAAACTACACCTATGCCGAACGACAGCAACGCTTCCAACTCGACCTTCGCGACCGAGTCATCATCCTCGATGGGACCAGTGGTGATCGTCACACGCAGCGCACCGTTTTTACAGATCAAGTTCAAATGCTCACCGGAATTGAAGTTGGACTTGGCGGTGTCTGGTTAATGTGTCCACCACAATTGCTATTTATACCTGATCGTGACCATGACGATGTTCCGGATTCGGAAGCAGAAGTTGTTCTCGATGGATTTGAGGTTGCCGATCAAAATTACCACAACTTTGCGAACGGATTGCGATTTGGTCCAGATGGTTGGCTATACGGCCGATGCGGGGGATCGTGCCCCGGTCGCGTGGGCGTGCCAGGTGCACCGGATCATCAACGTTCTGCACTCGAAGGAGGGATGTGGCGTTATCATCCGAGCAACAAGCAATTTGAAGTACTAACGACCGGAACAACTAATCCGTGGGGGCATGACTGGAATGATGTCGGTGAAGCGTTCTTCGTCAATACTGTTAATGGCCATCTCTGGCACATGATCCCCGGAGCGCATTTCACGCGACCTTTCACACTCGATCCAAATCGAAAAACTTATGAGCTGATTGATTTCCACGCTGACCATTGGCATTTCGACACGGGTAAAAACTGGACCGACTCCCGTGATGGTGCTGCAAATGCATTCGGAGGCGGTCATGCCCACATTGGCACGATGATTTACAACGGAGACAACTGGCCTGCAGAGTACCGAGGGAAGCTGTTCACGCTGAACATGCACGGAAGACGAGCGAATCAGGAAAAACTGGAGCGAACCGGAAGCGGTTACGTTGCAAAACATCAGCCTGATTTCATGCTGTCCGAAGACGAGTGGTTTCGCGGTATGGAGATCAGCACAGGTCCTGATGGCGCTGCGTTTGTGATCGACTGGAGTGACGCTGGTGAATGCCATGAGCATTCTGGGGTGCATCGAACGAGTGGACGCGTTTTCAAAATCAAATACAGACCGCAACCATTAATTCAATTCGATCACGACCTCACTGAGTGGTCCCAGCAGGAACTGGCTCAGGCTCATCAACACCAAAACCTTTGGTACACTCAGCAGGCACGACTGGAGTTGCTGCGACGACTGCAAGAAGGAATCAATCTAGCCGGAGCTCGGGAAGCACTACTCAAAATGCACACAAGTGCTGAGGCGAATGATCACCGCCTTTTGATTCAAACCTACCTCACCTTGCATGCCATTGGCGCACTGGAAATCGCTGATCACCGGCGCACCCTGGAACACGACAGTGAGCACATGCGATCCTGGGCCATTCGCGTACTCACCGAAACATGGACCATCGACGATGCAATGGGACCAACCTTCCTTGCCGAATCACGGCGTCTCGACTTTCAATCAGACGCGACTGAAAATGGCCAAACGAGTTCACAGGAAAACATCATCAACGATTTGGTCAAACTCGCATCCACAGAACCATCTTCGCTGGTTCGCCTTACCCTAGCGTCTACCCTGCAGCGATTGCCAGTTGATCGCCGTGCCTCGCTAGCCAGAGAACTTGTACGGCATGCTGAGGACGCGGAAGATCATAACCTTCCGCTTATGATTTGGTATGGACTTATTGCGGTCAGCGACCAATCGCCTAACGACCTCATCGAGATCGCAAAACACTGCCAGATTCCAGCCACCTTGCGATTGATATCACGAAGTCTTGCCGAACAAATCCAAAGTCACCCGACGGCATCAAATCAGATCTTGCAGATTGCAATCCAACAACCCGCGAAGCAATTCTTGATTCTCAGTGGTTTCAGCGAAGGACTTAAGGGATGGCAGAAAGCTCCGATGCCAGAATGTTGGCCCGAAGTACAAATGTCTCAGAGTAAAACAAGCGAAAGCCTCGTCACCGAACTGAGTGCCCTCTTTGGTGATGGGCGTGCTTTGGAAGACTTGAAAACCCTCGCTCTCGACCGCAATCTCGCAAACGTTCCGTTGCGCATCCAAGCTTTGGAAACGTTGATCCAAAACCAAGCACCGGGACTAAAGGAACTTTGCGCGGAGCTCTTGAGCGACAACCGAGTCAATTTTATTGCGGCAAAAGGTTTGGCATCGTTTGATGAGTCAAACGTGGGCACTCAGCTTGTCAAAAACTACAACCGTTTCCGAGGACCAAAACGCCCACAAATCATTTCGATTCTTGCGTCTCGACCCTCGTTTGCAATCCAGCTACTGGAAGCAATAGACAGTGGCTCTATTCCCAAAGATGACTTGAACGCCTATCAGGTACGACAAATCAAAGGTTTCAACAACCAAGAATTAGATGAACGACTCGCAAAAGCGTGGGGTGAAGTCCGAGACACTCCGGATGCAAAAAAGAAGCAGATCGAAGAACTAAAGCGAGAACTCTCCGCTTCCACATCCGGTGATCCGTCACAGGGCAGGGTGTTGTTCCAAAAGCTATGCAAGAACTGCCATCGTCTTTACGGTGACGGGGAAATGATTGGCCCCGATCTAACTGGAGGCAATCGATCGAATCTCGATTACCTGCTTCACAACATCGTCGACCCGAGCAATGTTGTGGACAAAGATTACCGAATGCAAATCATTTTGATGGATGATGGTCGCACTTTGAATGGATTACTTGTTGATCAAAACCCAAGGACCGTTACGATTCAGACCGCAACGGAACGCCTCAGTGTTGATCGCGAATTGATTGAATCTATTAAGAAAACAAATCTTTCCCCCATGCCGGATGGCCTTCTAGACTCTCTTGATTTAGAAGACATCAAGAATTTATTCGCCTACCTCCAACACCCAACCCAAGTAGCTCTTCCAGATTAATCATCGATTAGTAAGAAAATGACTTGCTCACTCTGTGACGCTCTTGAAGCTTTAGGCCATCGCAATTTCCCATCCTTGCCGGTAAGGTTCACGAATTAAACCTTGAGCTTGTTCGTTACCCATTGTTTTGAGTTGCTGTGAATCCCACTGGAAACCACCTTTTCGGTAGGCGACATTACCCAGCAAGACTGTCTCGGCGAGTGGACCGGAATATCCAAAGTCACAGGTGGCGGTCGGACCTCCTTTACAGGCATTAATCCATTCCTGATGGAAACCGGGTGAATCTTCAATAAAGGCTTCTGGAGCCTCGAAATTCGCATACTGTGATTCTGGAAGAAGAGCCCTCTGTCCAAAGCCACAAAGGAGCATCCCTTTGGCACCCACGAAGAGGGTGTTGTTGCCCTTCGCAGAAAGTCCGGATTCCTCAAGGATAGCTGGAACCCCGTGGGTCCAATGCAATTCAACCGGCCGACCTTGATTTGTTTGATCAAATTTGTAAGAGATCTGCATCGCCTTTGGAGTTCGATCATCGTCCACTTCTGGGCCTGTTGCATCGACCTGTGATGGATACCGGAGACCTAACGCCCAATACGGGATATCTAGAATGTGACATCCCCAATTACCGGTTTCCCCTGTACCGTAATCCCACCAAAACCTCCAACCATATGGGCAGTGCGTAGGGTGATAAGGACGAAATTTAGCTGGTCCGACCCATAAATCGTAATCGAGGGTCGCTGGGACGGCGGGTCGATCTGCCGGAAGTGAAGGCATACCCCGATTCCCACCCACCCAACAATGAACGGTGTGAACGTCTCCAATCGCGTCACGCTGAATCAACTCAACGACTCGATGCATATTGTCCATCGCATGACGTTGCGCTCCAAGTTGAGTTGCTAAGTTCTTCTCCTTTGCAAGCTCGGTTAAGGTTCGCGTTTCCCAAACATTGTGAGCGAGCGGCTTTTCTAGGTAGACATGAAGTCCAAGCTGCATTGCCGCATAAGCAGGATGAAAATGCGCATGATCGGGGGTGCTAATCACGACTCCATCGAGCTTGCTGCCGAGCTGATCTAACATTACTCGAAAATCTTTGAACCTCGCCGTGTTTGGATATTTTGTGTAGGCACCAGCTGCACGCGACTCATCCACATCAACAAATGCAACCAGATTTTGACTCGAGACTCCGCTGACATTGGCAGCTCCACGACCTCCCACCCCGATGCACGCAAGATTCAACTGCTCATTTGGACTTACTGCTTTGGCTGACTCGGAAAACACTCCAGCGTGATAGCCCAACGAGCCAGCAGCTAACAAAGTCTTCAAAGAGTTGCGTCGAGTTAGGTTCAATGGATTCATGTGCTCATTTTCCGGAAACTTGCTGTTCAAATTGGAGGCGGACGTCTTTTTCGCCACGTCTTTCTAGATTCGATCACTGACCATGGAAAAGTAATCCAGCCAAACCTCGCAGATACTCCTCATGCAGCCGTTCCATTGTGCCACACCGAGATGACGCGGGCAAAACATTGCGGCCTTGCAGGGGGGAGGCATGGGTGGGATAGGGTTATTGGTATCACCGAGTCCGAACAATCATTATGACCGGAATAATCCATACCAAGCAGCTCTCGACAAAGACACCCTGACCGGTTTTTTTTGACAAGCCCCATTTCTGACATACGGTTCCATTGAGCGAGTCGTTGTTCGACTTGCTACCTGCGTTCAGATAGTGAACCAATCACTACTGAAGGCCGGTCAGCCTTGCTCCCCTGTCAAAAGCAAACCACTTGAGAAAGTGGGACGCAAAGCCACGGGTCCTATCTCTTTTGCATCGGTTTGAAGCACGAGTTTAGGATCGCCGGGTTGCCATGGGAAACGGTAGAACGAGTTCGCTTGTTCGACCCCAAGGTGAGTCAGACGAAAGTCGGAGACGAGGCTGCCTAATTTTGTTGAGACGAAAGTGCGTACCACTTTGGTTTCACCCACTAGGTTAGCGTCGCACACCACTGCGTGTGCGTCTCACTCGCAAGGAGATTGAGATGAAGAATTTCATTGGCGGCATCGTGAATTTCTTGAAGGAAGAAGATGGGCCTACTGCAGTTGAGTACGCAGTCATGCTGGCCCTGATCGTTGTGGTTTGCTTAGCTGCAATCGGAACCTTGGGTACGGTCACGAATACCAAGTTCGAGGAAGTTGGCACTGCTATCGCGACCAATTAAGTGAGTCATGCTGCTCGAGAGCAGCGTCCTCAGGTCGCATGGATGTCGATTGGCTCGGACTCTTTTGAGTCCGTCCAACGCATCCCACCGAGAAAGACACATTACCACTCCTGATTGGTTCAGCGCACAAGCACCTGCTAGTCCTAACTCAATCAAAAGTGTTCAAACAAAAAGTCTGTAAGGTGTCCAATCACCGAACAGCCACCGATGTTTTGAGTTGATTTATCGCCACACTAAAGCCCACGTTTCGGGGCGGGTCTAATGAACTTTAACTTCCTTCCAGCTGATTCGACTGCTTACGCATGGCAACTTGCATGCTGTGTCATCACGCTATTGTTTGCAATGTTTAGCTGGTTGGCTGGTCCGCGGTAAACCGTCTCAATCCTTGAAGATCAGGCGCCACCATCATTGGTCGTGCCGCTCCGCCGCATCGTCACACAGGATTCGATCACATGTCCGTCATTCTTGAACCGATTGCTGAGAATTGGGTTGTTTGGTTTGTCGCCCTCGTCTTGATTGTTGCGGCGGTCATTGATGGAGCCATACTGAAAGTCCCTAATTGGCTGACTTTTCCCTTCATCATCAGCGGTTGGGTCCATTGCACCATTCAACACGGGCTACCTGGTTTAGGACTCAGTCTTGTGGGAACCACGGTCGGAATGTGCTTACTTCTTTTTCTGCGAAATGTCGGCGGGATGGGTGCGGGTGATGTAAAACTTCTCGCAGGGATTGGTGCTTGGCTTGGCACCACGATCACTCTTTACGCTTTTGCAGCAACCGCTATTGTCGGCGGCATCATGGCTGTCCTGATGGTCATGAGAGAAGGGACTTTCCAAGAACACTTTGCCATGGGTCAGAAAATTCTCGGGGAGTGGAAAGCCGCCAGGAGTGCCGAAGAGCTTGCGGGAATCGCTCGCGAACGCAAACCAAACATGATGCTTCTGCCCTATGGAATCCCGATGGCAATTGGTTCCATTGCTTATTTTGCATTGGCTGGCTTACTGATCTGAAGCGCCTATCAAAGATCGCTCCTTAACGCCGGTGAGTGCCAACACGAGTGAACGCACCCCCCACTGGTGCCAGAATGAAGCGAAGTCAACGGGGAACCACACAGCGACGCGCATCACGGTGAGATGTCGCGACACGTTTAAAAGATGTGATGAAGTGTTCATCCGATCCGATTTCCCTTTCGGTGCGTTCGCGCCGGAACTCAGTCCATACTCAGTGAACGACAAGTTAGGCACGCCTGGCAACCTGTGCGGGTTAGGTGGTTCAGTGCCGTTCGTTGGTATGGGTTGCAGCGGATCGATGCCTTGTTCCGAAGAATACGATTAAGTCCGTTTGGCACGATTTCTCTCGCCGTCCAACCTTTCCCGAGGTTTTGATGGCTCTTTCAGGCAACTGATATGCGTAGCAAATCTCTTTATCTTGTTTTGGCAGGCATCTGCGGTATCGCAGCCGCGGCGATCGCTAGCCAGTGGTTGAGTGCGCAGGCCAATAGTCAGCCGGTGGGTGTATCGACCGAAATCTTTGTTGCCGCGGTATCCATCGATGTAGGTGAAGAGATTACGGCGCAGAAGGTTCAATTAGAAAAATGGCCCGCGGATAAGATTCCTCAGGGAGCGTCTGGGACATTAAGCGAAATGGAAGGAAAGTTTGCGAAGCAACGGTTTTACGTTGGTGAAGCGATCATGCCCGTAAAATTGATGGAAGAAAACTGGTCAGCAGTACGCAAAGGCTACAAAGCTGTTGCGATGAAAGCCTCCGAGGTAGACATCGCCAATTTGATCCAACCGGGAGATCGGGTGGATGTGATGGCTTATTTCTCGAAGAGCGAATTGATTCCAAGAAGCACAACACAAATAGTACTACAGGGAGTGCGAGTCTATGCCCTCGACGGGGACACGCGCAGGCATTCATTCGATGATCGCCCCAAATCGCTCAGAACAATCGAGTTGCTAATCAACGAGAAAGATGCAGCCGCTTGGACCTACGCTAACGAACTCGGGAACGTTCGTTTAAACCTCGGTAGTCAAGAAGAATATGATGGGAAGGAACTCCCAATCGCCACTGGGAATGAGTTTCTAGATTGGATCGAACAACATCAACAGCGACTCGAGGAAAAAATGGCGGCGAAGGAACGTCAGCTCAAACAAGATTTTGCGTTACTTGACTCCTCGGTTCAAACGCCCAACGACGCCATCAAACCAGTCGTCAAAATCGATCCCGTTGAGACGCAAGTAAATCCTACGCCCGCGACCGAAAACGGTTTCTCGATGGTGAAGATGGTAGAAGGAAGACTATTGGAATACTGGGTAGTTCCCGGAAAGTTGCCCGTGCTTTTAGGTCCGGCCAACCCAAGTCCGGCTCCCGCTAGGGACAGGGCGATTCAGACAGTAGACGGAAAAAACATCAAAACCAACGAAACAGCCGGTACCGAATTCAGCTATTTGGATGGGCGAAAAAGTCCGTTTGACGCAAATTCCAATAGCAATGGATTTCACATCAACGACCGCTGATGTGATCCGATACCAAGCTCTTCATGGAGCGATTGAAAATCATTAAGCCGCATCGGCAACTGTCACTGCGGCGCCAGACACTTCGAATGGATTCGAAGTGGAAAAAGCAAGGATGTAACCCTGATGGCAAATCGAAGACCACCGGCAACAATCATTGCCGCATACATTTTCACCGTCATGCTCGGCGGATGGTCTGTCAATTCTGTGCGGGGTCAGGACGGCGAAACTTATCAACTTACATCTCGTTCGTCTAACACTTCCATCTCCCACGATATTTCATTGGCGAATGATCGCTTTGAAATGCTGGTCAAAAGTAGTCGCATTCTGACTCTCCCCGCAGACCGAATTCCTCGATTCCAAGTACATAACGAACAAATCCTTGGAGCCGAGCCTCTGTCCCAAAATGAAATTCAAGTCTATGCGAAATCCCCTGGAACAACTCAGGTGAACCTTTGGGACACTGAAGACAAACTGTACACCATTGATATTACGGTTCTCGAGGATGCGAGAGAACTCGAGGGCATCTTGAGCTCTCAATTGCCGTTTGCATCCCTCAAGGTGACACCTATCAATAACGCGGCGATCCTTTCAGGCACTGTCACCAGCGTCGATGATGTTGATCGGGCAATTGCGATCGCCGAGCAATATTATCAAACCATCGTCAATAACATCAAAGTGATTGGAGTCCAGCAAGTCTTACTTCATACTAAAATCATGGAGGTGTCTCGCACAAAACTTCGTGATTTGGGAATCGATTGGGGAACTGTTTCGTCGGGTGAATTCTTTTTTTCTGCTCCAAGTCAATTGGTTGATGCAGCCGCGAGTGGACTCGGGGGCGTGATACCAACCGCCGAATCAGCTTTGAGCGCCACGAATCGAGTCATGTTGAGTGGAGGCAGCTTTGAAGCGTTGATCACCGCACTTCGAAAGCAGGATCTTGTGAAGCTATTGGCTGAACCCACAGTCGTCGCCACCCACGGTAGACCCGCTCGGTTCAATGTTGGCGGTCGTGTTCCATACATCGTTCCCACTGGGAATAATTCGGTTTCGATCAACTACGAAGAGTACGGGACTGCTGTTGACTTCCTACCATTTGTTGTGGGTCCTGGACGAATTCGACTTGAAGTCCGCCCCGAAGTCACCGAACCCGACAACTCTCGTTCAATCAGTGCTTCGGGTATTCAGGTTCCGGCATTCAGCTCACGTTACGTTGAAACCGCGGTTGAGTTACAGGCGGGGCAAACCTTTGCGATTGCGGGCTTACTCCAAAGCCGCACCGAAGCAGTGTCCAAAGCTACACCATTCTTTGGTGAACTGCCCGTAATCGGGACAATGTTTCGCCGTGTGCGAGAACAGCGAAATGACATTGAACTGCTGATCACTGTGACGCCTGAATTGGTTGACGCAATGGATCCCGACCAGACACCCATTGGCGGCCCAGGTTTCAATTCAATGTCACCGAGTGACACCGACCTCTACAGAAATGGTCACATTGAAGTACCGAATCAGCGTGGTGGCATGATCCACAGTGACGACTGCTTAACCATGGACTCCTCGCACCGAGCAACCACACCCGCCTCCTCAATTGTCCAGATGGATTTAGCTGACCGAATCAGGTCTGATCAGCAACAGGTGGCAACCGTAACGGACCAAGAACAAGTCATTATTCCTACTCCCCAACCCGTTTCTGTAGGCCCAGGGGTTTCGATTGAAACACCCGAACAATAGGTGGTTTCCGAACCTTAGCCAAGGTATCCACTGAGACCATCAGCGAACGCCTCAAAATATACTTGAAGCATCATCATGACCAACGCTCTTCGAGTCGCATTGGTAGATCCCAATGATCAATCCCGCGAGACCCTCACGCAATTGCTTGAGAGGATTGGTGAGGTTTGGCTTGAAGCAGACTGTTCTCGCTACGAGCTTTTTGTCAGCTTGGTTGATCAGACACAACCCGACATCGCCATCATTAATCTCGATAGCGATATCGATAAGGCATTATTGGTCATTCAGCAACTCAATCTTGAAGCTCCCAGCATCTCGATTTTAGTCACGAGTGAGACGTCCGATGGGCAAGTAATCTTGAGAGTCATGAGGGCGGGAGCAGAGGAGTACTTAACCCTCCCGCTTCAACAAGATGAATTATCCTCCGCGCTTGCAAGATTGCGACGCCATCGCCCAACGCCTGATAACGAAGAGCACCGGAAATGTGAGGTCATCGCTCTGGCCGGGGCAAATGGTGGTGTGGGTGCAACAAGCATTGCGGTAAACCTTGGCTGCTGCCTCACTGAGAAACCGCAAAATAGCGTTGCAATCCTTGATCTAGACTTGGCACTGGGTGATGCAGATGTGTTCTTGGATTTGATTCCGGAATACACCCTTGCCGATGTCGTTCAAAACGTGGGCCGACTCGATATTGATCTACTCCGCAAGTCCATGACCAAACATCAGACTGGGCTCTTTCTTTTGCCTCGCCCCGTCGATCTCATTGAGGCGGAATTCATCTCGGAAGAAAGTATCAAACGCGTAATCGACTTAATGAAAGAGTCGTTCACACATCTGATTATCGATGTCTCGAAAAGCTACAACGAACTGGATAAAGCTGCGATGGAGGCAGCAGATCGAGTGCTACTGATCACACAACTGGACCTTCCCTGCTTACGAAATTCAGTTCGCATGCTAATGAATTTTGATGAGTCTGATGCGTTGAAGGATAAAGTGGAAATTGTGGTGAACCGTACAGGATTCGAAGCCGGACAAATAAGCTTGCGAAAAGCCAAAGAGACGCTCAATCGCGACATCTATTTCCAAATACCGAATGACTTCCGCACCATGGTGGATGGACGCAACAATGGTGTACCACTGGTTATGCAGTCGCCCAAATCAGGCATCACTCAGGCATTCCGCCGGCTAGTCGATCAGCTGTCAGAAAATGTCTCGGAAACACCGATCATACAAACTGCAGACGACGCAGATGCTCGAGGTTGGAAGCGGTTTTGGCCCGGAGTCCACAGCTGATTGAACGATCGCGACTTCGGAGTGTTCCTACCAATCAAATACACTCGCTTTCTTCCTAAACCAGCGTGCAGAACTGAGTATATTTCTAACTTTCAATCCAGCGTAAAAGCGTTCGAACCATCACTCCGGTCGCGCCGGCATCACGATGCGGCTTGGGCTGATCAGCGAAAGCTGGCCCCGCGATATCGAGATGCACCCAGGGCAATTCATCGACAAAATTCTCTAAGAACTTTGCGGCCGTGATCGCGCCACCCCAGCGACCGTCGCCGATATTCTTGATATCGGCGACCTTACTCTTCACCTGGTCATCGTAATGCCGAAACATCGGCAATTCCCAAATCAGCTCTCCCTCACCCGCTGCAGCTGATTCGATCTGTTTGAGCAAGTCGGTATTGTTCGTCATCGCTCCAACAACATCACGACCGAGAGCCACCATGCAAGCTCCGGTAAGCGTTGCGAGATCAATAATCGCTCGCGGCTGAAAGGCCTTCGCTACGTCAAGAGTATCCGCAAGCACAACTCGCCCTTCAGCGTCGGTGTTCAGGATCTCAATCGTTTTACCACTTCGGGTTTTGATCACATCACCGAGCTTATAGCTGGTCCCACTGACCATATTTTCAGCAAGACCACAAAGCCCAATGACGTTACGTTGTATGCCCAAACAAGACAGTGCATGCATCACTCCGACCACCGTCGCTGCTCCCGCCATATCACATTTCATATCGATCATGGCATCGCTCGGTTTCAAGGATAAACCGCCGCTATCAAACGTGACTCCTTTACCCACCAGCACGATCGGTGGCTCATCACCTCCACAAAGATGTGACATGATGACCAAGCGTGGTGGACGCGCCGAACCTGAACCAACGGCGAGAATTGCACGACAGCCTTCATCAGCTAATCGATTCTCGTCCCAAACTTCAACGCTCGTTTCACTGTCAGCAAAAAGATTAATGACTGTTTTCGCGAAAGATGCGGGGTAAAGAACTGCAGGTGGTTCGTTCACCATCCGCCGCGCTTGGTTAATCGATTCACCAATCACCCGACCTCGATCCAACTGCTCTTGAGAAAGATTGGGAAAGGCAATTTCTGTTGGTAATTTGAGAGATGGCTCGGAACGGTAAAGTGCTTGCCCTTCACATGCGGTTAGAGCACCAGCGACCATTGCGTCATGATGCTCCGTCGCGACTTCATCAGCGAATCGGACCTCCACTCGACCCCTAGGACGATCCAACAACGATCGAATAGCGGCGGCAGTCAGCTCAAACGCGTCTAGCCGTGACAACTCTGATTCACCCAAACCAACGACCAAGAGCATCTTCGGTCCTGTATCTGTTGGCACACCCAAAGTAGTGAGTTCACCGCGGTTCCCCCGAAGTTGGCCAGATTCAACCAAACGAGTCAACCAACTGCCGCCTAAGCGATCCAATTCACCTAGACTAGGCGGCAAACTATCCTGATCAGGGAGACCTACAATTAGGACGTCGATGGTCGAGGCTTGATCAGTAGATCCAACGGTAAGATTGACAGAAACGTCGAAGTTAGATTCAGGCATCTTCATTCAAGCGAAAGTGGTGGCGTTTGAGCGACTAATAATCCGATAAGCTCAGTCTAGCGCTTTCGCCCTTGTTCTCCTATCCCACGAAATAAAACCAGTTCGTTTACCCCATTTAAATCCAACGGGTTGAATTTAAATGGGTCGATTGTCGGAACCAAACCCTCGCAAAAGTGATAAGCAACCGAGATGCATCGCAGTACCCGAGCAGCCGTGGAAGATCTCAGACGTGTCGGAAGGCTTGTCGAGGTCGACGCTGAAGTTGATCCCTACTTGGAAGCTGCTGAAATTCAGCGGCGAGTATATGCGAATCAGGGTCCAGCCGTGCTCTTTTCAAATTTGAAGGGCTGTCGATTTCCCGCGGTATCGAATCTTTTTGCCTCACTTGACCAAGCTCGATATCTCTTTCGCGATACCCTCGAATCGGTTCGACGACTGATCGAGCTTAAGACTGACCCCTCGGCGGCGCCCAAACGCCCCCTGCGCTACGCAAAAACGCCTTGGACCGCCTGGAGGATGCTGCCCGGTTACTGCAAACGTGGACCGGTCACGCACTCTTCCTGCAGGCTTTCCGAGCTACCCGATATCCAATGCTGGCCAGACGATGGAGGTGCCTTTGTAACGCTACCTCAAGTCTTATCGATGAACCCTCATCAGCCACATCAATTGATGCAATCCAATCTGGGAATGTATCGAATACAGCTCAATGGTAACGACTACCAAGAGGACCACGAAATTGGCTTGCACTACCAAATTCACCGGGGCATGGGAGTCCACCATCAAGCAGCAATGCAGCGGGGTGAAAAACTGAAAGTCGCAATCACGGTTGGTGGGTCTCCGGCAATGTCACTCGCCGCAGTGATGCCTCTCCCGGAAGGCCTCTCCGAATTAACTTTCGGTGGTGCATTAGCGGGACACAAGATTCGGATGATCAAGGGAACCCACGCGCCAATCTACTCTGATGCCGATTTCGCAATCATCGGAACCATCGATCCAAGCGAAACCAAACCCGAAGGACCATTTGGAGACCATCTTGGATATTACAGCCTTCAACACCCGTTTCCGGTGATGAGAGTAGAAAAGGTTCTTCACCGCCGCGACGCAATCTGGCCATTCACTGTTGTTGGGCGACCGCCTCAAGAAGACACGACTTTCGGTCAACTGATACACGAGATCACCGATCCAATCATCCCGTCAGTCATTCCGGGAATCAAAGGCGTGCACGCAGTTGATGTCGCGGGAGTTCACCCTTTACTGCTCGCCATCGGTAGTGAAAGGTACATGTCGTACCTACGACCCAATGAACCTCAGGAACTGCTGACTCAAGCGAATGCCGTTTTGGGTAACGGTCAGTTATCACTCGCCAAGTACCTGTGGATTTGTGATGACCCCAAGGACCAACTAAAGATCTCTGATTATCAAGCATTCATTCAGCACGTTTTAGAAAGAGCCGACTGGCGCCGTGACCTCCACTTTTACACACAAACGACCATTGACACTCTGGATTACAGTGGTGTCGGTTTCAACCGTGGCTCAAAAGTGGTAATCGCTGCAACTGGAGAAGCGACCCAGTCACTTTGCACATCGATCCCCGATTCAATGAGTTTGCCCGCTGGACTGCGAGAGCCTCGAGTTGTCGCGCCCGGCATTCTGGCTTTGGAAACCTCAACAAAAGCAACCGAGAACGCACCACAACAAGTGGAATCGCTCCTCCGAGACATCACTCCAGAACACCCTTTGAACCAATTCCGACTCATCACTTTGGTCGATGATAGTGATTTCTGCGCCCGATCATTTGCAAATTGGACATGGGTTACCTTCACGCGTAGTAATCCCGCGACTGATATTCATGGTGTCGCTGCATCCACCACTCACAAACACTGGAGTTGTCTCGGTGCACTAGTGATCGACGCTCGCATTAAACCACATCACGCGCCACCTCTTGTTGAAGATTCAAAGGTCTGCGCAAGAGTGGATGCATTGGCGTCCAGAAACGAACCGATCAGCCGCTACCTCTGATGCTTTCTCCGCACCTCAACGAGAAGAAAACTCCCCAAGATGAACTTGCTGCAAACCAACTTTCAAACCAGCCGTCCAGTTGCTTTGGTCACCGGCAGCGGTGCACCCCGCGTTGGGCAAATTGTCGCTCGGCACCTCGCAGGCCTTGGCTGCAGGATAGCCCTACACGCATACCAAAGTGTTGATGAAGCCCATCTTTGTGCGGATGAAATCGCGAAAGAATTTCAAACGGAAGTAATTGTCACCACAGGATCACTCGAAGAATCCGGCACCGCTGAATCACTTGTTAATGAGGTGGTGCAACACTTTGGTCGCATTGATGTTCTTGTCAACAGCGCCGCGATCTGGCATCCCACAAAACTGGAAGAGGTAACAGCGGAAGAATTGCTGCGTTATTATCAAATCAATACTCTCTCATGCTGGATGGCCGCACGTGCCGCAGGGCTCATCATGGTCGAGCAGGAATCCGGTGGTTGCATCATCAACATCAGTGACTGGGCGACCGTACGTCCCTATTTGGATCACGCCGCGTATTTCCCGAGCAAGGGCGGTGTCGATGCAATGACTTGTTCCTTGGCGATTGAACTTGGGCACCGAAACCCAAAAATTCGTGTCAACGGTATTAAGCCAGGCCCCGTCCTTCTCGCAAAAGAGGTAGACCCAGAGCAGCAAGAGAAAATCGCTCAGAGCACGCTTGTTAAAAGAGTTGGCACGGCCGAGCACATCGCTCATGCCGTTCAATTCCTCTGCGAAAATGACTTTGTCAACGGTTCCTTTATTACGGTTGACGGGGGCCGCAGCATCTATGCGCCTGATGGATTACAGGTAGGAATGAATACTGGCTAGTCATATTTGAGATTGCGATACTCGTTCAAACTCAAGTCTCGGTAAAGCTGGTCCTGCGTTGTTGCAGTCGTTGACACCATCCCCAAACTTGCACGATAGCCTCGGGCGATTGCACCGCACGGACCAATTTGAGGAAATGCATTGACCATCGCTTCCGCAGGCAACAACGTTGCCATCTTCAATACCTGTGAAGCATCAATATCCTGACGCTCGCACAGTAAAAAGCGGACTTCATTCCACAAATTAAGGTCTGGATTACTAGCCCTAGAATCCGTTCCCAAAACCACTCGAACTCCGTGACTTTGCATCTCTGTCACTGGATGCTTTGGGAAATTAAAAAAGGAATGGGTTCTTGGACAGTAAACAACCGTGATGTGTTTGTGTTCTGCTAGCTGCTCAATTTCTCTTCGCTGAAAATCATTGCCGTGAACTAGGAACACTGTCGACAAAGTCCCGAGCATTTGGATCAGCTGATCGAAAGGATTAGCAGACCAGGGGAAATGTCGATGGGTTGAGATCCCGATTGTCTCTAACATCTCCACCATTTGACCACTTCCACAGCTTAGCAACTCACGTTCTTCGGGCGACTCTGCTACGTGCATCGCAATCGGTCGATGGAGTGAACTCGCATGCTGAATGACCTGTTCTAAAGACCCAAGAGAAATGGAATATGGTGCGTGAGGACTCAAGCCCGATAGTGGATGAACCTCACAGTGCTCGGAGCCCACCTCAAACCTCTCTCGGAATCGCTCATCTTGCAGTCCCAATACTTCAGCAAATGAGATTAGGTCCAATTCACTCGACAGCCGAGCATATGATTGAGGCGGTGTGGCGATATCGCCAGCCAAGACCGTCCCCGACTCCCATAACTCCTCTGCACCGCGAAGAACCGAACGACCTTTAGCTTCCGGACTGGCAGTCAACCTTGTCTTGATGACTAATTTAATCCAGTCGGTAAACGCGATTCCCGGAGCACCGACTGGACGTTCCAAATCCGAGAATTCCAAGTGAGTATGAGCATTAACGAGGCGTGGTAATATCGCCACATCACCCAAATCAATTGCATCGCGAGGCACATCACCCGAACCCAATTCAAGGATTTTACCTTCACCAAAGCGAACCCAGCCGTTTTCGATTGGCGAATTGATGACTGGTACAATCCACTTGGCTCGAATCACACGTGAATGATTTTGGAACATGAAACCACCGAAAAAAATGGATACGCTTCCAACTCAATTTTATGAGCAACCGACAGCAATCGTTGCCAGAGAATTGATTGGGAAAACCCTTGTTCGACGCCATCAAAATCGTTGGCTGGGAGGTATCATTGTTGAAACCGAGGCTTATTTAGGCTGCAATGATCTCGCCAGTCACAGCCATCGCGGGATCACAACGGCCAATGGTGCAATGTTCGAGGCGGCTGGAACTATCTATGTCTACCCAATTCATAACCACTACTGCTTTAACGTTGTCACCGAGCACTCTGGTGTAGGCTGCGCGGTTTTGATTCGAGCAGTAGAACCGATTTGGGGCATGAGTGAAATGATGACAAGACGTCGAATCAATCATTCACGTCAACTCATGCGTGGCCCCGGGTGCCTGTGTCAAGCGCTCGACATCAATCGCACGCATAACAAACAGACCCTTAAAAAGAATCGAACATTCCGAATCGCGGAAAATCCTGATGTTCAACCCACGATTACTTCAACCAAACGAATTGGCATTTCTCGAGACATGAACCTGCCACTTCGATATATCTGGGATGGTAATTGGTACGTGAGCGGGCGGGCCAGTGATCACCAAACCAAGCCAACGCGTCCGCCTCAGCCAACCACACATCCCTGACACAAGATTCATTATTGCCAACTCACCAAGACACTGCTCAACGTCAAAGATTGGTAATGCAAAGGTATCGGCAGTCGGTCCAGAGACGTCAGGATTACTGAAAAGCGATCGACAACCATCCCAGCGAAGCAGTGATCTCCGATGACCGAAATTCTTTTCCTCTTAATGTCTCCAACTCGGCATCCTCTGCCACCTTGATACTCTGATCAAGAATCATCGGCGGAAAGATCTTGGAAAACTCTTTTTGAATAATTGGCTTCAATCCCGCTTCCCTAATGGATAGTCGATCACCGGGAAAACTCACTTCCACATCACCGACTCGCTTCAGAATCGGAGTACCAGTCTCACTGGCAACCACCTCGTAGCTAGCTGTGATCTCCATCGCTTTATTCAGGGGTGCGCGATCACCCTGCGCAAAACGCGTGCCACGAATTCCAACGGTCAGCTTGCCACCACGAGCTTCAAAAATCACCGGACGAGATCGTGAGAAGCTGATCTCAAAAGATGTTTCTTCCTCCTCTTCCGAAGCCTCTGGCTGGGGCGCACCGGCATTTTCCAACAGCTCGTTTAGCAAATCTTTATCGAGTGTCCGTCCAGCTAAGATGACGGTGAATGCATTTTCTATGACCGACTCGTGGATCTGCGCCGCAAACAAGAAATCTGACGCGAACCCAGACGGAGCATTCACGGCGGATAATTGGGAGTTCGAGCGGAAGATAACATCTAACGCGATTTGCTCGGCACTGCTGCTCCATCTTTGCTCTGGAGGGCTGAGAGCGAGTCGTTGCAGTACAGGCTTCGCTTCGCTAAGTAATTTTGAAGAGGCGTTGGCCTTCATTCCTTCCATTTCTGACTCAAACTGCTCGGTCACCCGACGACGCAATTTCTCCTTCGCAATACGGTCAGCCTGCGGCTTTTTCTTAACCGATTGTTTCTTTCCGACTTTGAGTGCGAGATCCGACTTGGCGGACATATCGGTAATCTTCGTTATCAGTGAAACATCACTCGTTGTGTCACCAAACTCGATCCCCGAACCATTGACGGTGAGAATTCGAGATAGGCTGACCGTTCCTTCACTTTCACTCTTCAAGCGGACAGGACCATTTACACCATCATTTTTCGTGTCCACTTTGCCGACGAGATTGATCTCGATTCTTGCATCACTTTCTGATGGAATCAGTTTTGCTGACACGGCTCCCGTCATGACAGCGGTACCTGTGAGGCTCGTCCCAAGGATCACATCACTTACCGGCTCCGTGCGAGCAATATCACGACCTACCACCTGCGAAAGGAATTCGTCACTAACTCTGACCGCGATATTCGGCTGACCAAAGATATCCCTCAAGCCAGCTACCAACTGACTCGCTTGACCAGCAGCGGTCAAAAGCTCCACTCGCCTAGAGATGGCACTAAACTGATCAGGAGTGGGTACATCCTCAGCGGCTTCAATCATCTTTCCAAGTGTCGTCAATTGGTCATTGAGCGACTTAATGGACCGATCGCGATCCTGAAATCGAAGTGCATTGATGGTCACGTCTAGCGAATCCCTGAGACTTCGCAAAACCGTAAGCTCCAGACCCGGTACGGTTCCAATTAGACGATCCTTCAAAGCGATCGCTTCTTTCGCCAACTCCGTCTCGGAACCTTGGTTACCAAGAGCCGTCACCAAAGGCGAAAGCTGTAAGTACTCCATCCATGCGTCTCGATTCTCCTCGTCAGTGTGTCGATCAAAGTAAGCCTCAACCTGTTTGAGCTCGTCCAGCAGCGATTCGCTTGCTGAAGTGAGGCTGGGGAGTTGATCAGGATCCAACTCTGATTGGGCCATCTTGACCATTTCCAAGATCGCCTTTCGTGTTTCCTGATTTAGCTGTGCGTCAACCGATCGCCCATGGGTGACCAAAGCAAGAAGTAGGCAGAAAGCAAGAAATCGTCCGGACATGAATTTCATCAATGTGTCGAGAGGCATAAAGGCAAAGTTTCGAGAGAACTCGGAAGCAGGGGCAAAGACGCGACTGGTCGCGATCCAACCCATCGTTGGTGATCCATCAATCAATGCATCCTTAACGCGAAGCATTCGCTACTCAATGATTGATTCGACAGGTGACCGGCAATCGGTCGCGGAAAACCCCACA
The DNA here is from genome assembly GCA_938045805.1 of uncultured Rubripirellula sp. Classification (GTDB taxonomy): domain Bacteria; phylum Planctomycetota; class Planctomycetia; order Pirellulales; family Pirellulaceae; genus Rubripirellula. The sequence goes on from CALIBL010000009.1 coordinate 32,263, forward strand.
AGCACCAATTCCCCGCGGCGAATTCACTGCACCAACACTCTCCCAATCATTGTAACCATCGCATCTTAACGCAAAAAAGGCCATTTAAGCAAAATAGCGAACCCTTGTCCGTTCCAAGGCACAACGATGGTTCGAGAGAAAGCGGGACCCGAAAGTTGGTAAGAAAAGATGGATGCTTAATCGGCAATTACCTGGACACGTCGGCAAAACTCAACCACGGACGGGGCAATAGCAGCCTTTTGCTGATGACCAATCACGACCACAGCAAGATCCACCTCACCGGTGACCCATCTGCCAACCATTAGTCTTCCCACCGGCACCCATTGCATCTCGACGCCTTCCACCTCGATGTTTTCAGGCTGCGCACCCTCGGGTGGCCACTGGTCCAGGTGAAAAGGCTGCAATCGAAGAATAAGGTTTGATTTGGCGTGCGAAAATGTCGGCGTAAATGCGAGAGAATCCTGACTGGTTGATAAATACGCCCACCCGTCACTGACCGCCACGCGAACCCCCAACCGAGGAAACTGATGCTCCGCGTCCTCACTGCGCGACACCGTAATTTGGTTGGGGGTCAGGTAATTTAAAAACGTACCTGACTGTGGTTCGGATGCGTATTGCCTGATACCAATGATCGCAACCAGACCAAGAGCAATCCACATCATTGGGCTGATCGTGACTGGTCTTGGTTCTGGATTTGGCCGCAACTCAACGTCAAGTCGATCCGAAACAACCATATGTAACTCGCGACAACTAATACTTTGGAAGATCCATCACCCCGTCCCACTGCGTAGGTGGTTTCATGCCGTAGCGTTTCATGTAAGAGCAAAGCATTTGGCTGGGCTGATCCAATTGAAGCAATGAGCTTAACGAATCGTATGCGAGGTTCCAGTCACCAGATAAAAAAGCATCCAGAGCCACTTCGTAAAGGTCAAATTGCTCGGCGGTGATTTGCCCACCACTGAGAGTCTCAGATGACACCAATTCATAAATCATCAGTGGCGATTCAATACCCGACGGGCGGACTTTCGCCAAACGTCGCACTCGAAACTCAAGTTCCTGTTGGTGGCCAGCCACGCCCATCGCGGTGGCATCATCCATAATCACTTCCACACCAAATGCCTTCGTCAATCCTTCCAAGCGACTCGCAAGATTCACGACAGGTCCGAAGGCAGTCACCTTCACCTGATCCACTGTGCCAATACGTCCTGCCACAGCGCGACCTGATGCCAAGCCGATACCGCACCGAAAACCATCTTGAGTCTGAGTTAAATTTTGTCGCCTAATGCTCGAAGCAGCTCGCATTGCACGAAGTGCTGTATCGGTCTGCTCAAGTGGCCACCCCCAGAAACCCATTGCAGAATCGCCGTGAAAATCCCCAATCACACCGCCGGTCTCAAGAATATGCTTGGTCATCGTCCCTAATGCATCGCTAACGCTACCAAGCAACTTGAGCAGATCTTCAGACTCCTGTTCACTCCTTTTCGTGAATCCCCGAAGGTCACAGAACATCACCGAAAGGTCTGCCTCTCGCGGTGCCAATACCTCATCGGTTGATTTACCTGCGAGAGCGTCCATGACGACAGGAGCAAAGAAATGCCGCATTTCTGATTGACGCCTCTCCAATCGAAGTGTCTGCCGTAAATTTGCAATTGTTGTTCCAACCAACTCTGCAAACTTGACATCGTCCTCAAGATCGTTCGGCGCGTTGAGAACTGACTTTTCAATATCTTGCTGCGTATCTTTTGCCAATAGGCCCGTTACATACAATGCCCACCCCGAGCACGCTTCACTGCGTAACGGGACACAAAATGCCCAGTCCACATTTTCACTCGCGGTGTAAGCGACTTGCGCTGCTCCTGCTCCCGACCAAAGATAGAGAACACTTTCTCTTGTTCTCGTTGCATGATGAACGAGGCGTGCGCTAATGGTGGGTGTTTCTTTTCCGAGCGAACGCGAATCGTAATGCAATATTTTTATCCCGCCGGAAATCTCGCCGCTGATCGGTGGAGTATCTTCTTGATGGGAAACAATCGCCACAGCCGAAGCGGAAGGCGTCGCTCGGAGCAGCACACTGGTAACCCGAACTAATAATTCCTCATCACTACCACTTCCTAAAATCAGATCGGGAAGATGACCTAACATCTCGATCCGCGAACCCGCATCCTGAAAACGTCTGCGTTGTAATTCCTGCAAATCGTACGCGTGCTCTGTCACTTCTCCCTGTTTCTCGGGTAAGGAAGCCCCGGGGCGATTGGCAAGTGTAAAGGCGGTTGAACCGATCACAAAGTGCTCGCCGGGTACCATCACAAAGTCGCTTGTGGACTCGCCGCGAAAGTAAACCGGATTGGTTGCATGTTCGACTCTGCGAACCTGCAATCGACCCTCGGGCATGGGTGTAAGACGCAGATGTCGGCTGGAAATGGCTTTGTCCCAAGGAACCGTCCAATCTGCCTTCACACGCCCCAAATAAATCTCTTGTCCCCCTGCGGGATCAGGTAATTCTTTGCGCCAGCGTTCCTGTCGGGCAGAGCCTTGTGCGATCAGATCTGGCATGGTGAAAGACTATCCTTGAGTATGTAGCTCGTGGTTTGAAATGCTCACCAGAAATCATTCCAGCGATTTTGCTGCTGCAATGCCCGCGGCGCGGCCTGTGCTGAACGCTGCCTGAAAATTATATCCGCCAATCGGCCCATCGACGTTTAGAACTTCTCCGGCAATATAAAGCCCCGGGCAAATTCGACTCTCCATCGTTTTTGGATGAATCTCATCAAGCTGAACACCGCCCGCGGTGACTTCCGCCTTATCAAAACCAAGGGTGCCAGTGATGGAAAGAGGCAATCGCTTGACCGCGTCCAATAAACGCAACCTTGTGGTTTTGGGCAACTCGGCAACAGTGCAGTCTGCGTTGAACTGCTGAGCCATCATGATTGCAAGACGCTTTGGCAGCAAATGGGCTAACAACGTTGCGATACGCTGACGCCCGCCTTCCCGCGATCGATCGGTCAAGTGATCAATCAACTGATTTTCGTTGACACTCGGAAGACTATCCAAAAGCACCTCAACATCCTCGGGAGAGTCCATCGCTGTCAAAGCACCACTGACATCCATCGCCGCTGGACCAGAAAATCCTCGATGGGTAATCAACAGAGAACCTCTCCTTCGCGCCAGCGGCTTTCTTGAGCGATTCAACTTATCCACCACCGATACTTCGCAATCAGTCAAAGTCAGGCCTGCCAAGTCATGCATCCAAGAGCTTCCACCCACGAGTGGAACGAGGGCTGGCCGGGGAGCCACAATTTGATGTCCCAATTCAGTAAGCCAGGGATAGGCATCGCCAGTAGTCCCGCAACCAGGCCAGCTTTTGCCGCCCGCCGTAACAATCAAACGTTGGACGTCGTAGTGGTCAGTGCTGGTTAAAATCTCCCATCCACCTTGACCCTTTGATTGAAACCCAAGAACAGGCTGTTCTGTGTGCACTTTTACACCTAGTTCGAGTGCTTGGTTCAACAATGCGTCGCGCACATGAAGCGCTCGGTCACTAACCGGAAATACCTTACCGGTTTCTTCGACCTTGGTCGCAACCCCCAAGTCTTCAAACATTCGCACCACTTTTTCAGGAGGAAAAGCGCCTAAGCTTGGCTGAAGAAATCGTCCTCCCGCACCAAAAGCTCGCGATATTCCCTTTGCGTTTGTGTGGTGGGTGATATTGCAGCGTGTCCCACCGGACATCAAAATCTTGACCCCCGGCTTGCGATTTTTTTCAACAAGCACGACGGATGCCCCACTGCGAGCGGCTTCTGCAGCAGCCATCATTCCCGCTGCCCCCGCTCCGATAACGCCAATCTGAAACGAGTGATTCACCATTTTCAAAACATCGTGCGATTCACGAACACAATATCACGGCATCAGCCGGAAAATACCTGAAGCAAAATACGGCAACCTATCCACCGACACCTAAAACAGCCAAGCCCTTCGGAGATGCCGCGACGCGATTGTGACCTCCACCATTGAACAAGAACACCCCTCAATGCGAAGAGATCATTGAAAGAAGCGGATCTCCGTCCCTCCCTCAGATGCGAGACCTTTCCAAAATCCGTCTTTAATCTTCACCAATGAGATCGGCAAACAGATGCTTGCACGACTACTTAGTGATACACTTTGTTTACACACATTGAATTGAATCGCCATGTTTTCTTGCATCACTCACGACCAACTAAACTTTGGATGAACGCGAACAGCGTGACAGACTTACCAACAGAAACAAATCGCCTTCGTGTCCTCGCAATGATTAGCTCAATGCGGGGTGGCGGTAGTGAGCAACAAACGCTCCTTCTTTTGCGACATCTTGATCGACGTCGATTTGATCCGCATCTCTTCATGACGGATCCTACGGGTGATCTCTTAAAAGAAATCCCAAGTGACGTAACGATTCACACCTTGGGAGAACAACAATCCCTGAGCCGACTTCATCTACCGGGAGCCATCCTGCGTCAACAGATCCATCACCTCAAGACACTGCTCATTGACCAGCGGATTGACGTGATCTACGACCGCACCTTTCACATGTCAAGGATCGCTGGGTCCGCGGGACATAAGGCATCCGTCCCACGCGTCTCAACGATTGTTAGCCCACCGAACCATGCGTTACCGCTACTTGAAAATCGCTACCGATGGCTGAAGAAGTATCAACTTCGCAGAGCCTACCTAAGATCCAAATCAGTGATCGCGGTTAGTCAACAAACCGCGAGATCCGCAGAGAAATACTATCGCCTACCTCCAAACCACGTCGTCACCATCGCAAACCCTGTTGACCGAAGCAGAATCGATCAGCTCGCCCAACTAGAGAAAGTAGAGCGAGATGATCGATGGACCTTCGCGTGCGTCGCCAGAATGACCGAGGAAAAAGGACACAGGGACCTAATTGAAGCAATTCACTCCCTCGAAGAAACCTGGCCGATTGAACTAGAACCAATTCATTTATGGCTGATTGGAGATGGACCTCTTCGACGGGAACTTGAAAGCCAAGCCAGCAGTCTTCAACTTCATCAGGTCAGCTTTTTAGGTACCCAAGGCAATCCTTGGAAATACATTCACGCGGCCGATGCTGTGATTTTACCGTCGCATTTTGAAGGCATGCCCAACGTTGCCTTGGAAGCGATGAGTCTTCGCACCGCAGTCATCGCCACTCGCATCGGCGGAACGAGTGAATTGGAAAAAGACAGACCCACACTCTGGTGGGCAAATCCCCACTCACCTGAATCGATCGCCAACGCAATGACAGAACTTGCTACGCGTCCCGATGAGGTGAAGCAACGACTTGATGCGGCCGATAATCTACTCGCAAGACACCACGACACACAAACTCAAATCAACAAAATTGAGAGTCTCTTGATGAATGCTGTTTGAATATGAATTGCAAGATTGAAACGCTCATTACCTGCAACCTAGAACGTGGTGTTATTTTTGCTCTAGCATCTCAATTACAACTGGCCGAACACTCTTTGCATAACTGAAGCCAACCGTCTCTCCAGCGTCGACAAATTTCTTAACCATCTCACCTTGAGAGTTGAACACCATCACCACTGGGATGGAGGGGATTTTCTCCTCGATGAACACATCATCACTTGCCGTGGAACAGATATAAGACGTTAGTTTTCCTGCTTTCACGCTTTGCAAGAAAGCTTCAACCTCCGCTTCGTAAGATTCAGGGGGTCTTGTTTTGCGTCCATCGAAATCAAGATTAACCGATACACAGTTGATTTGCTCGGGATAGTCACGATGCAATTGGACTAAGCCAGGAAATTCCTTCAAGCATGGCTCACAGGCAAGAGACCACAAATCGACCACCGTGATTTTTTTACTACTCAGAACCTCCTGCCTAATCATATCCCAACTCTCATAGCGGATGGGGCTGCTACGCGATTCGCTCGGTTTCTCTTGTGACTCGAAATTGCCACCGGACACATTGGGCATCTCTAAACCAACCGAACCTACCGCTGGCGTCCCTCCTGAGGTGGTTTCTTCTGAAGATGCGGCTTGATCACTGAACCCCTCTGGCATCACCAGCTCCCCCGGTGAACTCTCTATTGGATCCGCTTTTGGGATGATGGACTCGGCATCGACTGGAGTCTCTCGCGCTGTTTCAGAGTCACCACATCCAACTAGCGACAGAAAGAGGCAAAAACAAAGACCTATGCTTGCCGCAGTAAGATTCTTGTTCTTCCAACCATACGAACGCTGGGTCATAACCATCTCACTTTTTGAATGAATCGCGGTTCCGCGCACTTTATGTCGAATGCACACTGAAATCATCATGATGCTCCATTCTCGACCATGTGCCTCGCCACTAACGCTCCGCACAAATCAGTGCTAATCAGCTCCTTCTATGCATTACCTGCACCAACAGATGAACTGGAGTTCGATCCACGACTTATGAGCGGACTATTTAAGGATACACAAATCTACTGAGACGAGGCACCGACATGCACCAAGCGATACTGGAGACTTGCATTGGGGTGATGGCAGATTATTTGGAAAAACCGCTAGATTCCTCATGATCCGCAAAATTCTACTTTCACAGAAAAGATTTGAGTTCTTGACTAAAACTCGAACCGCTTACCGCGAGCAACTGACATTCCGGTACTACAGTTCGATTGTCGACCGAATTGGAAGACGAACATTTTGATTTCCATGAAACGACTCGGCTAAAGATCCACTCGTAATGCAACCCATCTCAGATGGACTTCACCGCGACGACAAGCCAATCAAACGCCCTTCATTAAAGACCGCTCCGACATCCATGAATCAAGCGATCAACCATTACGCCCCAACGAAAATAAAGGGCAACGATGAGCTTTCTCTCGCTCGATTTACTCACGAAAACCAACCCGATCGAAGCAACTCGACCTCTGAAACCGTCGACCATGAATCGGCAGCAAACCTCCACTCGGAGGCTTTTCGACTGCACAACGCGAAAAACATCATCACTCACCTGCAATTGATGATCCGCGAAACCATCGAGATCAACTCGCGTCTAACAACAAAACCTATTCAGCAGATAGCATCACTTTTAACCGACACTCCTTTCGATGGCATTCAGGCACAATCCATCGGGAGTCATCTTATTTGCCTCTCTGAGTCCCTTGCACAGGATCATCAGAGCGTCACCCGTTCGCTATTGGCACTTGATCAGAGCATCGAAGAATTGACCACTGTTTTATCTGGAGGCAACGCTCCTCAACAGATCAACAAAACTTCGTGTTTTTCAGTTGACGAGTTTTTATGTGAGCTTGCAGGTCAGTGCGAGCAGAGCCTATCACGGGATGGGATTAATCTTTCGATCTCAACCGAGCACTGTCCGTCGATCACCTCCGATCGCACTCTTCTCCATCAGGTAATGCTCAACCTTGTCAACAATGCACAAGAGGCGTTCCAAAACTACCTGACACCGATTAAGAAAATCAACCTCGAACATCGACACATCGACGGTTGGCACAGGATTCAAATCAAAGATAACGGATGTGGTATTCCAAAATCTGCGCAAACCAAAATTCTTGACCTAGGCTATACCACAAGAGACGACGGAAAAGGCTTTGGTCTCTGCTTTTGCGTTGAAGCCATGCACCAACTGCATGGTTACCTTGAGATTGACAGCGACGGTGACGGTAAAGGAACAACCGTCACGCTACACCTACCTTCAATTTGATTGGCCAGGGGTCGGTCTCAACCTAAATATGATCACTGTTGAATCTTCTTTGACACAGCACCATGACGAATAGTAAACAGGTCAATCGATTATTAATTATCGATGACCACCCTAGAATTCATGAAGCCTTCGAAAAGATATTTTCCATCTGGAAAAACGACCCTTCAGGCCTGAATGATCATTCGATCGATACTCCGCTCGACGCATCGGTCGACACCGAGGGAGGACCACACCCAACATTCCAACGCGACCTAGCCGTCTTCTCACTTCACCACGCACGGAGCGGTGAAGACGCCCTTACGCTCGCCCAAAATCTATCTGAACAGGAAGAGTTTTTTTCAGTCGCATTCATTGACATCATCATGCCCGGCGGGATCAACGGGATTCAAACCGCCGAACTTCTGTGGGAGATCGATCCGAATCTACACATCGTGATTTGCACCGGTGACCAGAATCAACGCTGGGAAGATCTACTTGAGTCGCTTCGCCACCAAGACCAATTGTTCATCCTTAAAAAACCGTTCGACGCGGTAGAGGTACGGCAACTCGCCATTTCGCTTTCAGGCAAACAGCAGCGTCATGACGCTCACAAAGCTTGCATCGAAAAGTTACAAATGGAAGTTCAAGAGCGTCGCAAATCAGAAGAGAGCATGCGCAAAATTGCTCATCGCGACTCTCTGACTAACCTTCCTAATCGACCCTACTTACTGGAGAAATTGAATCGCATCGTCTCTAGGCCACCACAAGGGAATGATTCACATCAGGCGATTCTTTTCTTAGATCTCGATAACTTCAAGGTTATCAATGACAGTCTTGGACACGACGCCGGTGATGACCTACTCAATCAAGTAGCGCAACGAATCGGGGAGTGCGTCCGTTACGATGATGTTACCACTCGCGTCTCACGAGATGGTGAAACCGTTCGTCTAGGCGGTGACGAATTTGTTGTATTGCTTGAGCATTTAACCCATCGGCATGACGCACTATCCATCGCAGATCGAATTGTTGAACAAATCTCCAAGCCATTCACCGTTGCGGAACGAAAGGTGAGTGTAGGAACCAGTGTCGGCATTGCGTTTCTAGAACTCAACACTCAGGATGCGCACGAAGTTCTTCGCAACGCTGACACTGCGATGTACCGGGCAAAAAACTCGGGAAAAGGTCAAGTCGCAGTATTTGACAAAACCATGCACCAAGAGTTACTTGATCGGCTCGAATTAGAAGCCCAGATCCGTGAGGCAGTCCAAAACGAAAGTCTCTCTCTTCGGTATCAACCTATTGTCGATCTGCAAAATGGAAAGATTCGTGGTGTCGAGGTCCTGACCCGTTGGACCACCGAATCGGGTTTGAATGTCCCTCCCGAAGAATTCATTCCAATCATTGAAGAAATCGGCCTGATCAGCCGTGTCGGTGAATGGGCGATTGAACGAGCAGCGATCGACCTGAAGGATCTGACGGAAAACCTGCCTCATTCGTGTGACACGAATTTCTACCTTGGTTTCAACATTGCTAGACAGCAATTAAGCGATCCTCTGTTTTACGAACACTTTGAAACCATCTTGACTCGCACCGGGTTTAACCGAAAACGACTCAAATTAGAAATCAATGAATCTCCGGAAAAGCGTAACGAAGCCCAAGTTCTACAAAATCTCTTGAACCTACATGGAGCTGGTGTTGGTATACAGATCGACGACTTTGGGAAAGGCACTTCATCGCTCACCTGCTTTCAGAACTATCCCGTGGAGACGGTGAAGATTGACAGAAGTTTTACTGCGAATATCGCGAACAATCACAGCCACTCTGTCATCACACAGGCGATAGTGGATTTGGCACATGATCTCGATGCGAACATTATCGCCGAAGGTGTTGAATCCGAAACTCAGCTCCGCTTACTCAGGCAGTGGGGATGTGACGCGGCGCAGGGATTCCTGCTTTCTGAACCTCTGGATTCTAGATCGCTCAGGGATTTCCTCAACGATCCAAAGCAAAGCGATGGCATTGCACTACTGATCGAGCCCTCCAAGCCGGTTACCTTCCCCTCCTTTCCACCGAGCAACGCAGCTCAAACTTTACAAAATGGCTAATGGGTTTCGTTTCGCTTCGAGAGTACCTCGAGTTACCCCAAGACGATTTGCCGCTTTTAATTCCGACCACACCTCCTGTGGGTCAACAACACCTTTCAGCAGTCGCTGATAGAGATCGACTGTTTTCAGAGCGTCTTGCGGACTCTCTTCAAGTAATTCCACCCGAAACCAGTTGACGCCTCGACGAACCAAATCAGGGGTAATTTCAGCGCCACTTTGCGGGGTGGAGTTGTATAGAGTATTGCGACACGCAACATCTGCGTGTAGTGGATGCTCTGCACCAACGCGATCCCGCAACTTGACCTCGTGTCGATCACAGGGTCGCCCACAATTTGTCTTATTGGTGCCGGGTGAAAGTACCGAGCAGAAGACACAATGCTCCATGTGGAACATCGGCATGTGCTGGTGTATCACCACTTCCATCCACGAGGTGGGCATCGAATCGCAAAGAGCTGAAACCTGTTCGCGATTTAAATCATAGGAAACTGTAACACGTTGAGCGCCCACAGAAAGAATCCATTCTGCGGCTCGATGGTTCGCAACGTTAAGCGAAAAATCTGCGATGACTGGAACACCTTCCTGATTCGAAGCTTCAATCGCTGCCAGATTACGTGCCAACACGTAGTCTGGCTGATGTTTCAATAGCGCTCGAAGCAATCCCATCTCGGACGGCTTCTGTATCCGAACTGAAGCCAAAGCAATTTTCTTTCCATTTTCATGGGCTAACCTCACCGCTTCACGATACTCTCTCACATCGTGAAAATCAGCATAGAGAAGAGTCGTGTTGCTTTCAGCGATTGCCTTTACCTGATCTAGGGTTCGACAAAGCACAGCCAGAGACACCGGTTGCCTCTCAGTATCCTCTTGGTTCAACTCATGATGTGACCGGTAATCATCTTCGCTAATGGGACTCAAGAGCTTCTCGCCCTCGGTGACGTCCACATCACGATCTGCGGATCCCTCCAATCGCTGCACCAGCTTTTCAACAAGATCTCGGCGTAATTGGTTCAGCACCCCGACTGGTACCATTGGCTGGCCCACCAACCGCACCTGCAATTCGCCGAGGGAAAAAGGTGTTCCACCGAATCGAGATAGCTTGTCTCGCAAATCACTCTCAGTTGCAGGATGATTGCGTGCTGCCTCTAAAACCTGCGATCCATGAACCTCAATTCCAATGAGACAACTGGGAACGTTACCGCCCTGAATGACCCGCAGTCGCAGAACCTCACCCACCAATGCTTCGACACGTAGATTAATCTGTCGCTGGAAACGGGGTTTGTCCCCCGCGAAAGATTTCCGAAGGCGGCGATTTAGCTTTGGATCATCATTCTTGAAGACTCGATCCCCTCGCGAAATGCGAGAAAAATCTAATTCACCGCCGCCAAATCCCACCCAAACAAGATCTGATACAAAATCGCTCGAAATCGAATTACATCTCTCGCGACCTTCCCTCGAGCTACCATTAACCACCGGCGTTTGCTTAAGAGATTGACGCTTATCTGTTTTGAGAGAATAAACTCGACCACCTTGCTCCATCGGCTCACCGGCCTCGCCGCGTCCGCGAATAGCAAGTCCATCACCGAGTGCGATGATGGACTCTGGCCTTAGGCAAATCTCTTGCGACCTGATATCGATGACTTGGCCCAGTGCAATACCTCGCTTCGACGAATCGATTCCAGGCACAAGGCGTTTGTGATCATTGCCATCGAGCCAACCGGGCGAGAACCCGCGTGAAAACGACAACTCCATTTCCTCACGATCCCGATCGTCAATCTTGGGACGTTGATTGGCCAATACCGCATCGATCGCTTTTCGATACTGACTCGTAATGTTCGCAACATATTCTGGCGATTTGAGGCGTCCTTCAATCTTCAAGGATGCAACGCCGGATTGGATCAAATCTGGGATTGCTTCGTAGCCGGCTAAATCTTGAGGACTCAATAAGTAACGAACCTCTCCTAAATCTTGCTCCTGCCCATCAGTGATTAAATCGTAAGGAAGTCGGCACGCTTGTGCGCATTGACCTCGGTTTGCACTTCTTCCGCCGAGCGATTCACTGGTCAAACACTGCCCCGAATAGGCCACACACAGCGCGCCATGGATAAAAACCTCAATCGGCATTTCCGTCTTTTTTGCGATCTTGGTGATTTCTTGCACCGAGAGCTCTCGAGCTAAAACAACACGCGTCAAGCCTAATTGCTGTGCGACGCCGATGGTCTCAGCACTCGTCATGCTCATCTGTGTGGATGCGTGAATCTCTAGCTCAGGACAGATCGCTCGCACCAATCGAGCAACGCCAAAGTCTTGCACCAGCACGGCATCGATACCAGCGTTTGCGACTTGCTCAATCACTTGCACGACCTTCCGCATCTCGTTCGGGAAGACTAACGTGTTGAGTGTTGCGTAACCTTTAACGCTTCGACGGTGCAACCACTTAGCCAGTTCGGGTAAGTCGCCGAGACCAAAATTCTTGGCTCGATAACGGGCATTAAACCCGCAATCGAGCCCAAAATAGATAGCGTCGGCACCGTTCTCTACAGCTGCCTGAACACAATCCCAATCGCCTGCGGGCGAGAGCAGTTCCACACGATTATTTGTATGATGAATCTCCGTCATGCCCGAAGTATGATTCATCACCGAGTGTTTGAAAATCACTAACACCGAACAAGCAGCTGGCAGAAGTCAAATTTCTCCCGCCTAAACGCTGCAGAGCGACACACAATATTCGCGCGACCCACCGCTAGAACTTAGGCTCCGAGTTCGACGTCAATCTTCGCCTCGTCTGCCGCCTCTCTAAGCTTAGTGAGTGCACGAGCTTCAATTTGTCGAATTCGCTCTTTTGTCACCCCAAGGGTCTCGCCAACCTCTTTGAGTGTCGAAGGCTCGTTGCCACGTCCTAAACCATAACGAGCAACAATGATCTTTTGCTCCCGCTCATCAAGACGGTCAAAAATCTTGGACAATTCGCGTTGCCGGGATCGTTGCACGGTTTCTTCCAAGAATGGATTCAACCGCTCGTCCTGCTGTGCAAAGAACAACTCCTCGGCCGTGGTACGGAAACGATCGCGGTGCTTGAATTCCGTTGGAATCGTTCTCGCGTAGTTCTTCATGATGGCCCACGATGCGTAAGTCGAAAACTTGTTACCGCGTGAGTAATCAAATTTTTCAACTGCACGAATCAATGACATGTTGCCATCACTAATGAGCGCGAAAAAGTCATCTGAACTTGCAACGTGCCTCTTTGCAATTGAAACAACCAGCCGCAAATTACTCTGCACAATCCGGTTCTTAACCAGCACCGCAGACTCGTACAAATGATCGATCTCGTCCATCAATTTCGAACGATTTTGCTTCAAATCGGACAAACCCTCACGCAATTTGCTTGCTCGATGCTTGAGATAGTTCAACTTGCGAAATAGGTGATACTCCTGCTCACGCGTCAGAAGAGGAACGTCATAAAGCGCCGCAAGATAGCTCGGTAGATCCGCAGGAACCCTAACTTTTCGCGGCGATGCAGCTGGCTCGGGCTCCTGACCCAAGTACTCCTCTTCGCGATTCACTTGTTCGAAATCTTCGTTGTAAATGTAATCGAGCGGTAACTCAAATATCTGTTCACAACGCATATCCAAAAGAATTCTTTGGATACTGGTGCGAGTTCGATTAAATCTCTTGCAGAGCTGCGGCACCGAAGAACCGTGTGAATAGAGACGGTAGATCGATCGCTTGTCGTCCGCTGTGAGAACTCCACGGTGGTTCGGGAAGATTGCGACGGAGCGATTCTCTGCATCAAAATTCTTAAGTGTGTAGCGGATCGTTTCTGGACTACGATGCATCTGCTTGGAAAGCCGTCGAGTGACTTCCGACAGACTTGCCCCTGTCTCCACTAGGTGACGAGCACGCTCAATGATCTCGCTTTTCTCGTCCTCTGATAATTGACTGAAACGCTCACCACGACGGACTTTATCTCGGTGGTTGGAGATGAAGTGGTCGACACTGCTGTGCAAGAACCCAACGCGTTTTCGACCATCAAAGATAAGCTTACGACTGACCAACCCGGAACGACGCCAACGACTGATCGTCTTGGTGGCGACATGAAACATCTTGCTGAGCTCCTCTACCGTATGGACCTGCTCAGCCACTTCCTCAACGGCGATATCAGACGAATCGCTCAAATCCTCAATGAGTAATCGGAGATCATGTTTAAGATCACTCGATGCAACGTTATGCCGACTTGCATTATCCGGACGATAATTCGTCACTCGAAAACAGACGTAGTCGAACGAGTAGGTACGATCCTCCACGACCTCGCTCATGAGCTTTTCTGCTAAAGCAGCCTGCTCGATCTTTTTCTGCTTCGGCGCAAAGCGAGTCTGCTGATCTCGCAATTCCTTTATCTTTGCGTCTCGATAATCTTGGTGCATTGCCTTGTCTCCCAGCGCGTCCTTCAACCGACTATTTGTCCCTGCGATCCAGGCGGATCGCTCGGTTGTCAGACAGGTTTGCCCGGGTATCGCTCCGTCCTAAGAACGATTTCCGTTTTGGCTGGCTAACACCTTTGTATACCGAATGCCTGCACTTTTGCATCACACTCGCCCCAGATGAGCCAACAATCCTCGCCAATCAAGCATTTTCGCTAGCAGGGAGCATCCAACATCAAAGAGCATTCATGCCCCAAAAACATCCCCGCCAGAGCCAACGACCCGCTGACGACATCCATGAGTAGGAAACGGCATGCCAGAGACGACGAAAACCGATAACAAAAGTTGCCGTAAAACCCTAAGACATTTATCTGCAAGAGTTTAAGAAAAAAGATTAGAGAGTGACGCAGATACAATCCAATCACTATCCTGCGAGTGATTTGTAAAACTTACCAAGATCGGTGTGGAAATCGTCTTATTCCGAGACGGCTCGTCTCAGATTGCGACTCTTGAGACTGTTTGATTCTGCTGAATCAAAGTCGATTCTGCAGTCGATAAATTCAAAAGAAGGCCCGCCTGTCGGCTAACCCCTATGCGCACCTTTTACTTTACCCATTACTTGGACTCAAAACTTGATCCTTGCGTCCGTACCCGAGCATCGAGAGCAACATGGCTTCTCTCCCTTTCCCCAAGCAAGTCAGCCGAGCGTTGATCTCAAACCCCAAAATCTATCGGAGCCATCCCATCAGTCGGCGAAAATACTCAAATTGGGTCAACAGCATCGTCAGACTAGGATTTTGTCTTTGGGTCGCTTTCCAAACGCTCGGGACAAGCAAAGCTGATGGTCAAACCGTCGAAAGCAATCTTTCGCCCGATCGATCCAAAAATCGAGTCAGTGAAACCGTTCGTGTTCAGGCAGAACTTTCACTGAACGGAAATTTGCACCTACCAGAGAACGCTTTGATCTCGAAAAAAATTGCAATTCAAATCCCAATTCGCAGCGTTGCAAAATTTGACTACGCCGAACAAAAGATCGCCCCGAATGACGCGACACTTGGCTCTCAAGAAGGCTCGCTGCGGCTCTACGATCAAGCCTCGGCCATCACGACCGTCAATCAGCGAGAACATCAACTGAGCCTGCGAGATGGCACAGGGCCGATTTTGGTCCTCTCCAAGGAGAATCAAGAGCTGTTCTTTGCAAACAAGTCAGTACTCTCTCGCGAGGAGCTCGATCTTCTAAAACTTCCAGTGTCCAGTGCAAGTCTCGACGCATTCCTCCCGCCCCAACTTGCAGAATTGTCAGAAGGAGATTCATTCGCCGTTAATTCGACTTCACTGGCTACCGCCTTCCAATTGATGAACGTCACCTCTTCGAACGTCAAAGGCAAGGTCACCTCGGCAAATACAGAAACGATCAAGATGCGTTTGGAGGGTCAGTTATCTGGCAACGCTGATCAGACCACAACCAACATTGAGATGATTGCGAATCTCAATTACAGCCATAAGCATCGGACGTGCATTTGGTTAGCGATGGGAATTCGTGAAGAAAGAGAGATTTCGGTCGCCGAACCCGGTTTTGAAATTGCGGCAACCTTGAAAATACAAAGAACCCCAATCGATCCTGTCGATCTGCTAGCGTCCTCAAACCTCATTCCAATAGCTTACGATCAAGTGTCCCCAGAAAAGCTATTAATTGAGCAACGCAGTGATTACCTGAATTTCAAAACCCTCACTGATCGTTCTTGGTACATGCTGACCGATGCTCCGGGAATCGCCACGATGCGTCAAATTGAGGACGATCAGGTGATCTCGCAGTGCGATTTTCGAACGCCACCAAAACTTCCGATCGGGAAAAAATACACCCCAGAAGACTTCCAAAATGAGATTGTTCAAAAGTTAGGGGAACAACTCGGATCACTCGGAGATATCGAAGTCGAAGAAACGCCATCCGAGTTGCAAATTTTGCGGGTGGTTGCGGATGGCGAAGCTCAAGGGATCCCAATCCGATGGGTTTTTCTCCATTTTGGAGATCCAACCGGAAGACGTTTGATCGCCACTTTCACGATGGAAGCAGGGCTGAGTGAGAAATTTTCAGACGGTGACCGCCAAATTGCTTCATCTCTACGATTCTTGGCTTCTGAGTCAGCCAAAAATCAAGATTCAAGCGGCCAAACGACCGAGAATGCAGAACCTAGGTAGTTTAGCAAAGTAAAAGTCAGCGAAAAAACCAATCTCAAACTACAATCAGGTAGCATCGATCGGTGGATTTTGCTAATCCACGAGAAAGATCGGACGAATTCCTAACCAAAGTCTTCAGCACGGTTCGCCATGTCCAACGGACGCTTTCACTCCTTCGTTCTCGTTTTGCTCACTACCGCCGTCACTTTGACAGCCCAAGAGCCGAAGCGGAAAGACCCTTCTTCCCAGCAGCAAACGCAATTCGCGCCAGGCGTAATGACGGTCATCCCCCCGGCACCGATGCCGGAGGAAACATTTCAGGGCCCGATGACCCTACAGACGCTGCTCAATGCGCATCCCGAAATTCAATTCGGCGGACCCAACCACCCAGATGGGGAGCCACATTTTGATCCGCGAACACGGACTCTGGTGCAAATGGCAAAAGAGGTCATTCTGCGTCGCGAGATCTACTGCCTTGAGTTTTCCTTCAAACCGCTGCGTCAGATTTACGTCGATGTTCCGAGACCCGATGGGAAGATGCAACGCAAGCTGGTCTGGTACATGGTTTATCGCGTTCGGTACCGCGGCGGAGAACTTCGCCCAGCCGCTGATAAAGTCGCAGGTGTGGATATTTACAAACGGATCGAATCAATCCACTACGACTCGCGGCATTTCTTTCCAATGATGATTCTCAGTGACCATATCTCGGGACAGCGCGCCGTGGATCAAATCTTGCCCACTGCATTGGACAAGATTAAGGTCCGAGAGCAAATTCAGGCGCCCCTGCATAACTCGGTTGACATTACAAGAGTCAAGATCCCGCACTCCAACGACGAAGCAGCTTCGGGAGTTTGGGGTGTCGCGACCTGGACGGATCTGGATCCACAGCTCGATTTCATCTCCGTGGAGGTTTCAGGTCTTACCAATGCTTTTGAGCAAGAAGGCGAAGGGACCGACGTGGTCTGCAAACGTAAAGCCTTGCAACTCAATTTCTTCAGGCCTGGCGATGCAATCAACCAAACGGACGACCAGATTCGCTTTGGTGTCCCCGCCTACCAAGATGAACGTGAGCAGAATTATGTTCTCCAGCATTACGGGCTCGCAGAACGCCTCGACTACCGGTGGATCTTCAGGTAAATCAAAAATCTCGAGAGTTTCCTCACTCGCATGCAAATCCGTTGATTGTTGAGGTAGGTCACTTGATCCATCAGTGATCAAGGTGGAACACCTCGAAGGACTTGCAATGAGACAGATGCTTGCAGCTTGATGGTTTTAGTCTGGCCCGCTGTGCAAGATCCTTTCCAGCAGTTTCGCCAGTTTGGCTCTTCAGCTGTGTGGAACTCCAAAGTTTACAAAGAAAAGCAACGCTAGATGGATCTTGCGATCGAAACCGATTCGTTAAGATAAGACAGTCATCGAGTTGTTCGAGCCGTTAGGGTATCGATTCAAACCGCCGTGACCCATCTTTTTTCTGATGTCGTTTTTTCGTTTGGTATTGAATGTTTGTTGATCGTGTTCTGATCGAATTACGTGCGGGAAAAGGCGGCGATGGCTGCTCAAGTATGAGACGCGAAAAATATGTCCCCCGAGGTGGCCCCGATGGCGGTGACGGTGGAGATGGCGCGAGTATCGTTCTTGAAGCGAAGGTCGGAGTTAACAGCTTGGCCGCGTACGCAAATCAACGCCTGTTCCGAGCCACGAAAGGCCAACCAGGACAGGGATCGCTGCGCCATGGAAAAAAAGGACGTGATCAAAAGCTTCTCGTTCCTCCGGGTACGACTGTCATCGATGCAGATCAGCATTTTGTGATCAAGGACATGAAGCATCACGGGGAGCAATTCGTGATCGCCAGAGGTGGTAAAGGGGGGCGAGGCAATGCACACTTCAAAAGTAGTGTGAACCGTAGCCCGAGAGAGTGTACGCCCGGTGAAGAAGGTGAAACTCGGTTTGTCATCTTAGAACTTAAATCCATTGCGGATGTTGGACTTATCGGTAAACCGAACGCAGGTAAAAGCACCTTGCTTAGTCGGATTAGCAGTGCTCGTCCGGAGATTGCCGATTATCCATTCACAACCAAGCATCCCAACTTGGGCATCGTGGAACTCAGCGGAGAGCGTTCCTTTGTTGTCGCTGATATTCCGGGATTGATCGAAGGTGCTAGCGAAGGGATCGGATTAGGACATGAATTCCTACGTCACGTCGAACGGGCGGGATTGTTGATCCATCTGGTTGAACCTTTCCCAGCAGACCAAACCGATCCAATTGAAAACTATAAAGCAATTCGCAAAGAACTTGAGGAATACGATTCATCGCTTGCCCAACGTGACCAAATCATCGTGATTTCAAAAGCTGAACTTGATGGGGCCGAAGAGGTTCAAGACACACTTAGTCAAGAAACAGGGCAGCCTGTTCACTTGATAAGCTCACTGCAGGGCACTGGCACTGATGCGTTACTCGAAGCGGTGATGCAACAGGTGGAAAGCCGGCGAGAGGCGATGATAAACGCTGGAGAGCAAATAGCGTTCGGCAACGAGTCATCACGAGAGCCTATCAAAAAGGCAAAAAAGAAACGGCTACCCCCACACCTACATGGTCACACCGCCACACTCTCCAATGAGATGCAGGCCAAGGATTTTAAAATGGATCCAGAAGTGGATCCAACCAATGGGGAAGCCAAGTGACCAACGAGGATGCATCACTCGCGTTTGCTCACTCCACGTTCGCGTTTGTTGACATTGGAAATACGTCTGCAAAAGTTGCCACGCACGTCGCCTCGAAGTTACACGTCAAAGCGATTGACTACAGGCGAGAAGACTGGCCGCATCACGTCGCTCAATTCCCTCAAACCATTCACGGGAAAGAGGTCGATTGCTGGGTAGTCGCGAGTGTCAACCAAGCAAGATCCCAGACGCTTGAGATCTTGATTGGACGGCAGCAACCCCAAACGCCCATTCGGCAAGTTGGGTACCAAGACGTCCCCATGAAAACTTCGGTTGAGCAACCCAATCGCCTTGGAATTGATCGACTGCTGAGCGGGTTCATGGCAGCCAAACGTTTCGGAACCCCAGTGGTGGTGGTCAGTTTCGGAACCGCCGTCACCATCGACTGGGTCGATCAAGACGGAATTTTTTGCGGTGGTCTAATCCTTCCCGGCATGCAACTGCAATCTGACTCACTTTGCTCGAGAACAGAAGCGTTACCTGAGATACAATGGGAAAGAGGCGTGACGATCACGCTGCCGGGAAGAAACACTCAGTCTGCTATTCGCAGCGGAATCATCCTTGGTCTCGCCTCCGCAATTGACGGTGTGGTGGGTCGATATGCTGAAGCGAGTGAGATATCAAAAGATAGAGTTCAAACCGTGATCACCGGAGGCAATGCTGAATTGATCACCCAACACCTACGATGCACACATCATGTTGTTACCAACTTGGTTTGCCACGCATTGATGGACATATCAATCATGAAACAATGATCGTTGACGACCATCGATGACAGGGTCACGCGACAGCGTAAAATATCGTCATTGATTTTGCCGATGGCAAAACCAATGAAAAATCAATCCTCTGTTTTGCCGACTAACCGTCAAGAAAGTTACCTCCGCCATCTCTCGCCCTGAACACTTCAAACCTCGACCCTATCATGCCTTCGGTTCACCCTCTTTCTGACCTGCTGCCGATCCCGAAAGGTGTCACCGAGCCCAATGCCTACCACGTCTTTGGGATCGACACAGCGACTCAAGACGAAGAATCAATTCAAGCAACGATCCAATCCGTGATCGCTGAGCTAAAGTCAGTTAAGACAAAAACCGATTCGAAAAGGTGGAAAGCTGCGGCAAGACTAGCCTCCGATGCAAAAAAACTTCTTGCTGACCCGAAGCAAAGAGAAAAGCTCAACAAATCCATGCTTGTGACAGCGGGCGGTGGGAATCCATCTGCTCCCGCAACCGAGTCCACCACTGATCCACTCGCGGGACTCTTGCCGGATGCGGATCCGTTACGAAAGTTCGAACCAAACGAACAGTCGGATCAATTGTCTCCACCCGCCGAAGAACAACTCGATGCTGATGCTGCCGTACCTGACCTTCCAGCCTCGATCACCCCAACGGATCGGGAGCAAGTGGCAATCCCTGAGATTCCAGTGCCCCAACCTCCAAGGCTAGACACGGTAACACCCGAAATTAGCGCGTCGGAAATTTCATCGTCCCAACTGCAAGGGCTCACAGCGGACAGCTTATTGCCGCCTGATAGTTCTCTTCTGCCAAACGACTTGCTGACTTCAATGGAATCGTCGACGACAGGTGTGGGAGACAATTACGATCCGGAACCAATCTCAGTCCCATCTTTTGAAGACTCCACACCTTCTTTCGGTAGCAATGCCGATGTCATGGTGAAAAAACCCCAAAATCGATCGCGACGTGGACGTTCCAAAACGGGAATGCTGATACCGGCGATCTTTGCGATTGCTTGCTTCGGTATTGTCGGAGTCGTTCTCTTCATCATCCTCAACAAGCCGGGTGTTCGCATCGCAATGTCAGAAGATGGAGTGGTGATCCAAGATGGCACTGAAGATTTGGGAAATCAGCCCCAAGAACCGGTTCAAGAACAGAAACCACGCTCCACTCAGCCCCGAGATCCGGTCATGGGTGGCCTCGGACCCGATTCGAATAACCAAAACCCCGATCCCAACGCGCCAAAAGTCACAGACCCTATCGCTGAACCTGACGGCAACCAAACAAACCAAGCATCACCATCGATGCCAAACGAAAAGCCCAATGGGAACGGAATGAATCAAGGTGCAACAGGCAACGCAGATCCTGAGCCCAATTCTCCGCAAACCGCAACACCAGAAAAACCGACTTCTGACGATCCCGCCGGGGCGATGAAGCCCAATGGCGATGACCCGCCGATGGAATCTCTGAGTGAAGAGGTCCTGCAAAAAGCAGAGGAGACACTGCAAGCCGCGAAGTCAGCAATTCTTTCTGCCGATTGGAATCAAATGAATGCCATCGCGAACAGGATGCTCGACCAACCTATGTCAGACGAGCAAAAAAGCGAGGCGGGTGATCTCTTTCAAGTCATTGATCTGGCTCTTTTCTATAGAACCGCAATCGTTGACTCCGTCGCCAACCTCAACGTCGGAAATGACTTCGAGGTCTCGGATGGCTTGCGTGTCATCATTGTCGAGAAAAGCCCCAGCAACCTAATAGTGATGTTTAATAAAATGCAGCGTGAGTACAGCATTGATCAATTGCCATGGCCACTCGCCCACAAGCTTGCGAGCTTTGAAGTCTCTGGTGATACGTTTAGCACCGCGGCCAAGTCCGTCTATCAGGCCATAGCTCCAACCACCAATTCAGGCTTGCAAACACAAGCGTTGGACTGGATCGAGGAAATCCAAAACGACTTAGACGGCACCGACAAAGAAAACGTGGGTTCAACGCTCTCGTCGCTGATCGCAAATCCGTAACGGTCGATGAGCATCCTTGCCCAGCAGCCGCACCACAGCAGTTCTATGGGTCACCCCATTATTTCCAACTCACTTCTCAAATGACGCCTTTTAAATTCTCAATCGAATCGCTCAAGCAATTAATCACGTTTGATTCCGTCAGCGCGAAGAGTAATCGAGCAATCTCGGATTGGGTCAGTAATCGACTGGAAACACTGGGATTCACCATTGAGCAAACCAGCTATTTGGATCATGCCGGGATCGAGAAAACCAACGTCTTGGCGAAGCGAGATCCGGTTAGAGCCTTAACGGATAACCCTAAACGAGTTAACGATCATGCTAGTGATCGAAAAGGGCTGGCATACTTTTGCCATACCGATGTGGTGCCAACTCGAGGCTGGAATGGCCCGGGGGATAATCCGTTTTGCTCGCAGCTTTTGGATGATCGCATTTACGGCCGTGGTTCCTGCGACATGAAGGGAAGTTTGGCAGCCATGATGGCGGCGGCATCCGAGGTCGATCACAATCAGCAAAGACAACCACTCTGGATTATCTGCACTGCGGATGAGGAAGTTGGATTCCTTGGCGCAAAGCATCTCGTTCAGGAGTCCAACGGCTACCAAGAGATTATTTCACAACAACCTCTTGGTCTGATCGGAGAACCCACAAACTTAAATGTGGTCCACGCGCACAAAGGGATTGTCGGCTTCAAGATCACAAGTATCGGCAAGGCCGCCCACAGTAGCACCAACCACGGAATCAATGCCAATCGGCAGATGGTGCCCATGCTGCAAAAACTACTAGAAATCAACGAAAGGACGGAGTCGGAAACGCAGTACCAAGACGATCGATTCGATCCACCAACACTTTCATGGAACTTTGGATGCAACGATGGTTGCACGGCGATTAACATTACCCCAGACCGTTCCACAGCGTGGCTATCACTTCGTCCAATGCCGGAGATTGACGGGGCGGATTTGATTGCCGAAGTCCGTTCTCTCGCCAGTGAACTTGGGCTGGAAATGGAAAACTGCGGTCAGGGCCCTCCCATGTGGATTTCTCCCACCGCAGACGGGATCAGGGAGTTATCTGAATTGACTGGGAATACCCCCAAGACGGTTTGCTACGGAACCGATGGCGGCGAATTGCACGCTTTGAAAGAACGAGTTGTCTATGGGCCTGGCGATATCGCACAGGCTCACACTACTGATGAATGGATTGCCTTAGAGCAACTCGACAAGGGAAGCCAAAGCTTTTGCGAGATTGTTCGAGGATGGTGCTGTTAATCATTCAGCATCATCAAACTACTCTTCCTCTGCCGATTCCATCCCAAGCTGATTCATTTTTCGGTAGAGATTGGAGCGGTGCAAGCCGAGCAACTTAGCTGCCTCGGTCATACTGCCATCACACTCGTCGATCGCCCGACGAATGTGTGCCACTTGAAATTCTCTTGTCGCTTCGTTCAGCGTTCCACCCATGACAACAGGCCGCGATAGATGCTCCAGAGTGGATGGACTGATCATGAGATCGTCCACGTTAATCTGGTCACTGGTGCAAAGGTAGGCGACTCTTTCGATCGTATTTCTCAGCTCCCGAATATTTCCTGGCCACGCATACGAAAGCAGTGCTCGTCGAGCGGCCGGCAGAAAAACTGGAACACTTCTTCCAATCTGAGAGCAGAACTGATCCAAGAAGTGTTCCGCTAAAACGAGGACGTCATCACCTCGATCAGTCAGTTCGGGGAGAGTGAGATGAACGACGTTCAGGCGAAAGAAAAGATCCTCTCGAAAAAGTTTCTTTTGGATCAGTTCCTCCAATGGTTGATTTGTTGCTGCAATCACACGAACGTCAACCGGGATGGTCTGCGAACCGCCGACGCGGACAACCACCTTCTCCTCCAGCACTCGAAGTAATTTAGCTTGCCCACCCGGACTCATATCACCAACTTCATCGAGGAAAAGTGTTCCCTGATCAGCCAATTCGAATTTGCCAACACGAGTTGCCTGGGCATCGGTGAATGAGCCTTTCTCGTGACCAAACAATTCGCTCTCGAGCAAAGTTTCCACCAAGGCCGCACAGTTCACGGCGATGAAGGGACCCGCTCGGCGATTACTTTCGAAGTGGATAGCACGAGCCAGTACTTCCTTGCCTGTTCCATTACCTCCTCGAATCAAAACCCCAAGGTCCGTGCCGGCAACCTTTTTGGCAGTTTCTTTCAACGCAAGAATACTCGGATGTGAACCGATTAGTGGGGAACTTGCGGCTGCATCGCTAACGAGCCGATCACGCGTTGCGGCCAAAGCATTTTGGACACGCTGCGTCTGAATCGCCACTGCCGCATGCTTCGCTAAATCACCCAACACGGACACATGCGATGGCCCAAAAACGGAATCAGTATGATTGATCGCTTCAAACACACCGATTAGGCGGTTCTTTTGATCGAACATGGGGACCGCAACCAATGAGTGGGTTTCAAACTCAAGGGTTTGATCTACTTTTCGATTCACTCTTGATTCTTCATCTCGATCGTGATTCCAGATCCGCGGAGACTCACTCTGCAGAACTTCCCCGACGACCCCAACGGAATCATCGACCTCCAGAACACCTCCCGGCACCCCAAGTGCGGGCCGACCGACCAGTTTCTTTCGCTTTCGGTCCCATAGAAAAATACTGGCTCGCTCGCAATTCAAGATCTCGGTTGCCGAAGAAGCAATCGCCTCAAGCAAAGATTGATCCTCTTCATGGCGCTGCCACTGAGCGGCCGCTTCCAACACCGCACTAAGCTGAGTTGTACGTTGCGTGGCCTGCTCAGTTCGCACCTGCTGCACCCACGCTAGTGATAGACAACGAGCCGCATCCTCGACACGCCTGACCTGTTCCACTTGCTGGTGCCACTGAGCATCTGCTGTATGAAAGACCAGCGCTGACGCTCCCACAAAACACTGGTCAGCTTGCTCTTCCCCTGTCGCTGACTTTGCCCCCGGGTTTGATTTCAAGGATATCGGAAGAACAAACCAACCAGCTTCCATCGTTGCATTACCCTCATCGAGGGACTTTGCGACTAGATTTTCCGGAAACAAGCGATCTGCAATCACAACCGTCTCTTGGTTCCAAGCCTGCATCACCCAGCGTCCGTGACTTTGCTGAACCAACCCAATGAGATCGACATTTAATTCTCGGCAGAAAAACGGTACGACGCGCGAAAGCCAATCATCGACCGTCGTTGATTTTTCCAACGCCAACAGGAGATATTCGGCTAGATCTCCCCCCGCTGATTCATAACGATTGGAATGATTGATGGCGTCCAAAACTCTTCCCACACGAAAAAACACTGCCAATATGCTGGGAATAACCGCAACCAATCACGGCTAACAATAAGTACCATCGTATCGCTAGAATGATGCGGTGAGGTCCCCCCGGTGGACAGCAAACCACAGAATCCGGTAGGACTTCAGTATTCAGACGCACGCCTCTTGGTCCCGAGAGGTAGCGAGCGAACTTCTGTCATACATTTCAGGACTGAGAAAAGATGCAATTTGAGGGGAAAAAGGGTCTCATTTTAGGTGTAGCCAACGATCACTCCATTGCTTGGGCGATTGCCAAGCAAATCATGGAGGCTGGTGGTGAATGTGGATTTACCCACCTACCAGATCGTGAGGACGATGAACGCAAGCGGAACCGTCGTCGTGTCGCCCAACTCACTGACAAATACGAGAATGCGAAATTCCTGATTCCCATGGATGCTCAAAATGATGAGGACATCCAGAAGGTAATGGATCACACCGCCGAAACCTTTGGCCAAATTGACTTCCTTCTTCACTCGATCGCCTTTGCCGACCGAGACGACCTGTCTCGCGACACCGTGCACACCAGTCGTGCCGGTTTCAAACTTGCGATGGATGTGAGTGTTTACACCTTGCTTGCCTGTACCGCTGCTGCCAAGCCAATTCTTAAACCGGGTGGCGCAGTGGCCACCATGACCTACTTTGGTGGTGAAAAATGCGTCCCCGGCTACAACGTGATGGGAATCTGCAAAGCTGCCCTCGAAGCAACGGTTCGATACCTTGCTTATGACATGGGACCGCAGGGCGTTCGAGTCAACGCATTATCTGCTGGCCCCATCCGCACACTGGCGGGTCGCGCAGCGGGAGTTGAAGACATGCTGACCCTTTACCAGCACATGGCACCACTGGGACGTAATGTCAGCCATGAAGAGGTGGGTCGCACAGGGGCGTTTCTTCTGAGCGATGCAAGCGAAGGGGTTTCGGGCGAGATCCTGCACGTCGACGGTGGTTACCACGCAATGGGAAGCCCAGGTCGCTTACTTGATCACTTCAAGAATCAGTCATCATAGGATATTTATTTTCCTTTAAAGCTTGATTCAGATCAGCAAGAACAAAGCGGCTCGGCGAACCGCTGTTCTGTAAGATCCCAGAATTCACCCGCTTTTAATTTTGGAACTCTGGGCCGAGAAACTGGCGGCGCAGAGTGGATGAACTTCACCACGCATTTGATTGATTGAGGATTTCAATGGTTCGCACCGAAAGCACCATGTTGCCGTTAGGAACGAAAGCACCAGAGTTCACACTGCCAAGCACAGAAGGGGAAAAAGTAAGTCTCTCGGATTACAGTGGATCTAAGGCTCTTCTGGTGATCTTCATGTGCAATCATTGTCCCTATGTCAAACATGTTGCCGAAGAATTGAAACGTCTCGCTGATGACTACTCAGAGCAAGGTGTCGGGGTTGTCGGTATCAGCAGCAATGATGCCGGTAACTATCCAGATGATTCCCCTGAAGCAATGGCAAAAGAAAAGGAAGAACGCGGCTATTCCTTTGCCTACCTTTACGACGAAGACCAGAGTGTTGCTCAAGCCTATCGCGCCGCATGCACTCCTGATTTCTATCTGTTCGACGCGAACCAAGAACTTGCCTACCGTGGTCAACTCGATAGCAGCAGACCCAACAGTGGAATCCCAGTTACCGGAGAAGACCTTCGAGCAGCCATTGATGCCATACTTGCTGGTAAAGAGGCTCCAGAAGCTCAACGACCGTCCCTTGGTTGCAACATCAAGTGGAAAGAAGGTAATGAACCGCAATACTTCAATCCACAGGGCGCGTCGTGAGCGCCCCATACCTTCATGAACTGACACTTCGACTCGCGTTAGGCGCCGCAAGCCTCGATCGATCGCTAATCCAAACACACACGACTTGGTTGCGATCCCAACAAGCGGAGGATGGTGGTTTCGCGGGGCGTGAAGGTGATTGCGACCCATATTACACTGCCTTCGCACTTCGAGCATTGTGGGTCACAGCGGGCCTCGATGCACCGATCGCGGAACAGTCAGGTAAATTCCTTCGTGATCGACTCCAAAATCGAGAATCGATCATCGATATGATTTCGCTGATCTTCGCTGCCGCGATTTGCGAAATGTCGGTTGGGGAAGTGGTCTTACCAGATGAAGAAAGCAACCAAGATCATAGCTGGCGCAGTAAGGTTGCTTTGTTACTAGAAAGCCTTCGCACCAGTGATGGGGGATACGCCAAAACTCCTGAAGGCAAAGCCGGTAGCACCTACCAAACTTTTCTGACGGTTCTGTGCTATCAGTTAATTGAATTGCCGATCCCCGATCAGGATCGGATTTTGGCGTTTCTGGAAAGCCAGAAACACCCTGAAGGTGGCTACCTAGAGATACGTGCTGCCAAGCGAGCGGGAGTGAACCCTACCGCGGCAGCAATTGGCACACTCAAAGCACTCGGATATTTGAATCCGCAAAATCAACGCGATACCATCGATTTTCTCACCGAGATGCAGTCCGATGAAGGTGGACTCACAGCGAACACGCGAATTCCATTCGCAGATTTGTTGAGCACTTTCACTGGACTACTGACGTTAATTGATCTCGAAGCTATCGAAAACATCGACCTAAATGCTATTCGACGCTATGCATTATCAATGCAAAGTCCAAGTGGTGGATTCTATGGCTTCGCCTTAGATGAAACGGCGGACGTTGAATACTCCTTTTACGGAATCGCAACACTTGCCTTGTGTCAGACACACACATTGAGCTGATCTCATGAATACCAACGTTAGCAAAAGTGGACAACTTGAAGTGACGGGATTAACCAAATCCTATCAGTCCGCTGACAATGCAATTGATGTGCTTCGCGACGTGTCACTCTCCCTCACGTCAGGTGATTCGTTGGCAATTATCGGACCGAGTGGCACAGGAAAAAGCACGCTACTTCATCTCTTGGGCACCTTGGATCGTCCGGATGCCGGCAGCATAAGAATCGATGGCGTCGATCCATTTGAACTTGACGAACTAGACTTGTCTAAATTCCGAAATACTCATATCGGCTTCATCTTCCAAGATCATCATCTCCTGCCACATTTAAACGTGATTGAAAACGTGCTGATCCCATGCTTGGCTCATGGAAAACCAACAACCACTCATTATGATCGCGCCAACGACCTACTCGAATCAGTCGGATTATCAGACCGGTTCACGCATCTACCCAAACAACTTTCTGGTGGTGAACGCGAACGAGTGGCCATTGCGAGAGCACTTTTAATGAGTCCATCCTTGATCCTCGCAGATGAACCAACGGGAAATCTCGACCGGAAAACAGCTGACCAAGTGACTGAAGTGTTGACGGAATTACCCAAGCAACATGGTGCTATTCTGATTGCGGTCACGCACAGCCAATCCCTTGCTGAATCGCTCCAACAGAGACAAGAACTCATTGACGGAAAACTTCAACCAGTCACCTGAACTTATCCAGCACCGAGCATCACGCGAGATCACCTAAATCCAAGCGTGCCCCATAACGTCGTAAAACCTGACCTCGAAGTTCATGCCACTGGTCGGACACAAAGAATTCTTCCGTCGCAACACTTTCCTTCGCTAACTTGCGGGCAGCAGACATAACCTCGTAGTCACGCTGTAAATCTGCGATCCGTAGAGGTGGCAGTCCACTCTGGCTTTTCCCGAACATATCACCCGGTCCACGCAAGCGAAAATCGGCTTCCGCTAACTCAAATCCATCGTTCGTCTCGGCAAATACTTTTAAACGCTCATGGCTGTCCGGATCCGCGTCACCATCGGTAAAGATGCAGACATGACCATCATGAACGCCCCGTGACACCCGCCCACGCAATTGATGGAGTTGTGCTAAACCAAATTGTTGAGCACCCAGTATGGTCATCACGGTCGCATTACTCACATCGATTCCCACTTCAATCACCGTGGTGGAGACCAGCACCTGCAGCTTTCCTGACTGAAAATCTTCCATCACTCGCTGCTTGCGATCCTGATCCATGCGACCATGTAGCAGACCGATCCGATAATCCGCTAACAAACCGTTACACAAATCTTCGAATACGGATTCAACTGAGGAAACATCCTCGCGCACATCGTTCTCGCCGATTGATTGCTGATCAACGACATCCGATGCGTCAATCATTGGAGCCACAACGTAGACCTGACGTCCTTCATCAAGCCTTTCACGTACAAATTTCCACCACCGATCTTTCCATCCGGCATGTGATAAATACGTGTGAACCACTCCGCGTCCCGGTGGCGTTTCCCTGAGTGTGCTCAGGTCGGTGTCACCAAACAAAGTCATTGCAATCGAACGTGGAATGGGAGTCGCGGACATCACCAAGTAGTGAGGATCTTGCCCGCCACTCCTCAACATTTCTCGCTGCGCAACGCCAAATTTGTGCTGTTCGTCGACGACACACAAACCAAGTTTTTGAAACTGCACGCCAGCATGAAGTAAAGCCTGCGTCCCAACCAAAAGATGGGTATCACCACTTCGAG
This sequence comes from uncultured Rubripirellula sp., assembly GCA_938045805.1. Lineage (GTDB taxonomy): Bacteria > Planctomycetota > Planctomycetia > Pirellulales > Pirellulaceae > Rubripirellula. The sequence goes on from CALIBL010000009.1 coordinate 61,920, forward strand.
TTTCTTCTAGTGTTCGCCGCCGCTCACTCGCAGATAGGGAACCACTCAGGATACCAACTCTTACTTTCGAACCACTCAAGAAAGAACTCAGAGTTCGAAAGTGTTGTCGAGCCAAGACTTCAGTAGGAGCCATCAAGACAGCTTGATGGCTGTTCGCAACGGCAAGCAACATCGCGTAGATTGCCACAACGGTTTTCCCACTACCCACATCTCCTTGAAGCAAGCGATTCATAGGGTAGGGTTTTGAAACATCCTCTCGGATCTCTTGGATAACGCGTTTCTGATCCGCTGTTAACGAAAATGGAAAACGATTTTGAATCCTAGCATCAATCATTGAAGTTGATTTAAGCAGTGGAGCTTTACGCTCAATTGATAATCTCTTTTGCCTGATTGCCAGTGCTAACTGCAAAACAAAACATTCCTGGAAAATCAGGCGAGTTCGAGAGGCGTTCAGAGATTGAGCGTCGGCAGGAAAATGAAGTCCACGAATTGACGCATGGATTGCAGGCAGTTCATGCTCAACGGTAATACCTTGGCAACTCAGGGACTCCACTGCTCGAACCCTCAGATCTTTCGGCATGACCTCCGTCAATTGCTCAGACAAACCCTCGATGATGGGACGTATCATCCGTCTCATATCGGTTTGCTTCACACCTTCGGTCAGTGGATAGATCGGTAAGATCTCGGGCTCCGGCATCTCCTCATCCGAAGAAAGCATCACTAATTTTGGGTGCGTGAACTCGACTTGCAGGCCGTTGAGCTTAGGGACTCCGGAAACCTGCACTTGCTGGTCCAGCACGAGCTGCTCAGCTCGAAAAGGCTGGTTAAAAAAAAGAAGTTTCACCGCGCCACTGTCATTTGCAATGATAGCTGTGCAAATCGATCTACTGGGCGATCTGGTAATCAGATCGACGTCCTCGACGCGTCCAACCAATGAGCAATTGACTCCATCCTGAATTTGATCAATTGAACAACTTGGAGCGGGAAATTCGTAATCCCGTGGAAAAAAGAACAACAACTGCTGAGCCGTGTGAATACCGAGTTTCTCTAGTCTCTTAGCACGGGATGGACCTACTCCCTGTAGATATTGCACTTGGGTAGAGAGGGTGATTGCATTTGACTCAGTCACGAGAAAAAGTCTCTTTACTAATGTTGCCTGCGGGGTTACCGCCCAAATGGTTCGCTCGCACTCTGACGTACGGTGTAGCCTCAATACAATTTATGCTGAACTCCATATCCTTGCATCGCGAACTTACGGAAATCCGTCCTGACATCCATCTCGAACCGCGGACATGAAGATTCTAGTCACTCCGCCGTACTTCGTAACATTTACCCAGCAAGATCAATCTTCCCCACCGTTTACTCGTAATCTACCTTGCGTTCGACATCAAACTCTTCAGCGAAATTCTGTCGCAAAGATCTGCTAACGCGATTTTTCTGGCAAGGACCTTCTGATCATCATTCCCTCTACGCACTATACTTTTCATCGATCACGACCCTCCTATCGCAAAACCACCTTGCCCTTGGAAAGCAGCATGAGCAATCTTAATGAATTGATCCACCAAGCGGTTGCAGAACGCAACATTAGCGAGATTCATTCTCTCATCAAGAACAATGAATTCATTCTCCTCAGTACCGCACCAGATGGCGAAGAGGAACATGAAGGAGCCTTCATCGCTGAGATTGACGGGATGGAAGCGTTAATGGTGTTCACATCAAATGAGGTGGCAAAACAGTTTGTGGATGAATCCAATGATTCAGTTTCACCAGAAGAGGAAATCGACGGGATCATTATCGAAGGTGAAGCACTCCTGGACTACCTTCCAGAACAATATGCGATCCTTCTCGATGCCGAATGCGACAGCGCGCTCATTATTGAAACTGAATTGATGCTTCAAGTTAAGAATTTCAGCCAGGATAAAGATGGCAACGACGAAGAAGAATAGAAGTCTAATATTAGTTCAATAGAGCAGAGCAATAAAAACTGTTTGAAGAGTTGCGAGTGAATTGAGTTGCATCACTAAACAATGATTGCACCACTTTTTATTTGAGACGCTCGATCCGAGATTGCGTTGATCTCTGCCGGATCTTTTCGATCGAGATTCTTATATTGCATCACCATGCGATGGTTATCTCGAAAACGATCCCGATGCCTGATTAAAAAATCCCAATACAGGGTCGTCATCGGGCACGCGTCATCACCCGTTGCTTTTTTGGGTGAATAGACGCACCCCTTGCAAAAATTGCCCATACGATCAATGTAGGAACCGCTCGCACAGTACGGCTTCGTTGCCATAATGCCGCCGTCTGCATGCTGACTCATACCAAGCGTATTGGGAAGGGACACCCAGTCGATCGCATCAGCATACATCGCAAGATGCCAATCATTGAAGGCCTCCGGATGGACGCCGAGCAATTGAGCGTACAACCCCAATACCATTAAACGCTGAATGTGGTGCGCATAGGCTGTATCCAACAACAGACGCATCGCATCAGCAACGCAGGCCATTTTTGTTTTCCCGTCCCAGAAGAAATCAGGGACTTTCTGGCTTCGTTCACACGACAACGCGTTTAACTTTGCATACTGAGGCATCTGTGTCCAATAAATACCGCGAACGTACTCACGCCACCCGAGGATCTGACGCACAAAACCCTCTACCGAATTGATCTGCGACTGACCGGTCTCAAATCGCTCCACAGCAGCTTGGACCACTTCATAAGCGGACAGAAGCTTCAGGTTCATCGCGTGCGATAAACGCGAGTGGTAAAGAAATCGCTCGTCAGACCACATCGCATCCTGGTAGGTACCGAATAAAGGCAAGCGATGAACGACAAAATCCTCAAGCATTTCAAGTGCTTGTTTACGGTTGACGGGCAGGTCAAACTGAGCGAGCGATCCAGGATGATCTCCGAACCTGTCAGACACCATCGCCATCACATCCTTAGTGACCCGATCAGGCTTGAATGACGGTGGTTCAGGAATTTCTCCTGGACCAGCCTTACCAAATTTGCCTCGGTTCTCCTTGTCGAAATTCCAAGCATCCCCGACGGGATTTTTTTCATCCTGCATTAGCACTTGATGCTCTTTGCGCATCACTCGATAAAACTGCTCCAACACGAATGATTTACGCCCATCGGCCCATCGTTGGAATCGATCCAGAGAACAGAAAAATGTCCTGTCTTCACGCTCTTCAAGAGTAACACCCGTCGCTTGAACGCACTGATGCAATGCCTCTCGCACACGGTGGTCGCCAGGATGAACCATGATCACCTGATCAAAGTGACGTGTGTTTAAAGTCTCCCGAAGAAGATCACTCAGTGAACTTCCTCGGTCGGCTGCAGCATCAGCGGATAGCTCGTGATAAAGAACCTGTTTTCCGCTGCCCTCCATCTCGTCACGGAAGTGCCTCATCGGCGAAAAGAAAGCCACGAGTCGATACTGATGATTCCACACATGAGTCGCCTCCTCTGCCGCTTCAGCCATCCAAACCACGTCGAGGTTAATGTCAAATCCATCAAATGCGGCCGAGTCGTGGTTCAATTGATCGCCAAGAACGACAACCAAATTTCGCGAATGCTTTTTGCTGACCATTACCGCCAAACCTAGAGTGAAAGCGTATGATGTTGGGAATTCTAACTAGTCTAGGAGATTGCCAAGTTGAGCCGTTTACTCACCCTACTGCTTTTCTTTGCCTGCCTGAATCACTCAACCGAGCAGCAAACCTATTCTCAAGCCTATAAGAGACTCCCACCCGATGGCATCGCTATCGATGAATCGTCTCGCCGAGATCTAACGCAGCGCACGAAAGATCTTTCGGTTCGATGTGACTTACTCGCTAAGAATCTTGCTGAACGCGGAAACTGGCTGCCAGAGATTCAGAGCTTGATCCGAGCCGTGGATCTTGCAATCAAACTTGATGGTTTTTACCGCGAGAGGGAAGTTAACGACGCGAACAAACTGCTTGATGAAGCGGAAAGACGCATCGTGGCTGTTGCGAAAGGATTTCGTGGACTTGACTTGCTCGGCGTGAATCCGAACTCGGTTGAAAATCCTCAAACTCTTGCAGGTGGCTTCCAATCTCAAATTGACGACTCGATTCAACCTTACGGAATTGTCCTTCCCAAGAACTTCCGTCAGGACGCTGAACACCCTTACCGACTTGATGTTTGGCTGCATGGTCGCGGTGATACGAAAACAGAAGTTGCATTTCTCACGGAACGATTTTCAAAACCAGGTCAGTATGCACCTGATCAAACGATTGTGCTTCACCCTTTCGGTCGGCACTGCAATGCGTTCAAGTTTGCCGGAGAGACCGATGTGTTTGAAGCGATTGAACACATCAAGCAAATCGCAAATATTGACGAATCAAAGATCGCAATTCGAGGCTTTTCGATGGGCGGCGCGGGGTGCTGGCATCTTGCTGTCCATCGGCCAACGGATTGGTTTGCCGCAAACCCCGGAGCTGGGTTTGTCGACACACTCGTTTACCAAGGCTGGACCGACACAGTACCGTTTCCCCTAACTCCAAATCGCGAGAAACTGCTTCACTGGTATGACGTCCTACCATGGGTAGGTAATCTTCGGAATGTCCCGACCACAGCCTATAGCGGTGAAGTTGACAAACAACGTCAAGCGGCAGATCGCGTCGTCGAAAGAGCTACAAAACTTGATATTGATATCGACTACGTGATTGGAAAAGGCATGGGACACAAGATTGATGCTACGAGTGCCCAGAAAATTGATGCACTCCTCGAAAAACAAGCCTCGGCACGCATAAGTGAACCCGCATCAACCATCGACTTCACCACCTACACACTCCGTTACGCCAAAGCAGATTGGGTTGAGGTCACGGGACTCAAGGAACACTGGACAGCTGGAAGAATCCTAGCCAGCATCGAGTCGAACAACTCACTGAAAATCAAGACTTCAGGAATCACTCGATTCAAAATCGATTTTTTGAAGGCAGGTTTTCCAAGCCAAGTTGACAATGTCACTGTCGTCATCAATGGCGAATCTCTTTCCGTCAGTACGAAAAATCAGCTTCAAAACCAGCAGATTGAATTCAAGAAAGACGCTCAATGGAACCGTGTGAGCGTTAACGATAAAGAACTGCGTAAACAACCCGGACTCCAAGGGCCAATTGATGACGCGTTCTGTGATCGTTTTTTATTTGTCGCACCGAGCCAAACTCCAGCAAACACCGCAACCCAACGGTGGATTACACGCGAATTTGAATATGCCAAGCACCGCTGGCAGAAACTGATGCGTGGAGAGGTTCGTGTCGTGCGCGATAACGAACTGACACCGCAAATGATTCAGAACAATCACCTAATTTGCTTTGGCGATTTCTCGAGCAATTTGTATCTCAAAGATGTTCAATCGCAACTGCCGATCGCTTGGGATCGCGACTCTTTAAAGCTACCCTCGGCAGAATTTAATGCAGCCAATCACGCTATTGTGATGTGCTACCCAAACCCAAAAAACCCGGATAAGTACTTGGTGGTCAACAGTGGCATGACCTATCGAGAATTCTCGAATGTCAGCAATTCAAGACAAATCGCAATGCTACCCGACTGGGCGATCATCAAAACGGACACGCCAAGCGACGATATCTTCCCTGGGGAAGTTGTCGCGGATGGTTTCTTTGATGAACAGTGGCAACTCGCCCCTTGATGCGATCAAGCGGTGATTCACACGCTTGAGGCTTATTGATTCATGGTGCGATCGACCGCGGAATCCAAAGGCTATCGACGTGCCATACGACGTGCGATCGCAGTACGAGGTAGCGGCATGATTTTAACCGCCCCACCAGCATTGAATAACAAGTCATCTCGACTGGGCTTTGTTTCCGTATTCTCGTACTGCACCAAGTATGCACCGATTTGCAGTCCGCCCTCTTCATAGACGGGCGGCCAAAATTCTTCACCACGGATAGCAAGAGTCTTTGCGAGCAGGCGAGTGGCTCGACCGGAGAACCCACTGAGCACCATATCCAGTCGCCCTAACGCCTCTCGAAACAAGTAGAAAACGAGAGCGGTGTCTTGATCTTTCCCACCGGCGTAAGCCCAGGTACCGTCGTCCTTCTCATAGTAAAAACCTGGCTCTGGTGCGTCTTCGTTCTTGCTCAGTCGTGTCCCTGCAGATGCTCCATCTGGTTTGGGATCGCTATCCCGATAACGCAGAAAGAATGGACACGATCGAGCGGAAACGTCATCCACATCATCTTCGGTCACAAAGGGGGTGCAACCAAAAGCGTCAGCAAAGAGCAACTCAACCACCGGGTTACTCTTCACACTCCCGATGCATACCATCCCTCGATCGCCTTGAGCGTCGACGAAGCCGTCGAATACCTCAACCGCTCGAGCACGCGCATCTTCCAGAGAGACTTCGCCCGGACTCCAAACCAGCGATTGTTGAATACGATCGGGCATGGGTACCTGAACCGCCTTACCCTCCTCGTCGTCACCTCCACCTTGGTGCTTGGCCACGCCTCCGAGCGTGGATACACCGTTGAGGAGTTCGCCGAACAGTACGGCATCACTCGCGACCACCGTCGCGTTGTCCGCAGATTGACTAGTCGGAGCCTGACGCACCCCGAGAACAATCTCAATTTCGCCGCGTCGTGCTAGCAATTCCCAGAAGTTCTCCGCGTTGACCGCAAATAGAGCTCCCGGAAGCTGGTCAGCCGGTGCGTATCCATGATCGATCAGATAATCGCAGATGCGGGACAACGCATCCAAGGGAATGTACTTTGCTTCATTTTTCAACAACGATGCCACTTGATGACGATCCAGCCCGGTATGTTCCACGATCGACTTAATGGTCCCAGGGCGTTTCCGACGGTCAGGGGTATGCCCAAGCAACTCAGCTAAACGGAATGCGTATCTCATGGCAATTTCAGTATTATTTCCAATTCACGGGTGAAGCTCCGATTTTAGCAGAGGAGCCCATTGATCGGACATAGGGAGCGACGGAGGAAATAAAATAGACCTGATCGCGTGAAACTTGATCGCCCCTCCAAGACTCGATTCAGATCAATCACGCAATTCTCCGCGAGTATTCTTTGATTTTGATTTCCTAAGGTGTCCCTTTTTGGGTTGATGGGATTGAGAATCTGCCGATAAAGACGGTTAGTGGGAGAAGTGTTTCCCGACGACTTTTGGGCTGCCCAAGAAGAACTCGTACTGCTCGGGGCTTCTTCGGTCGGATTGGCGAGATCTAAATTCGGGAAAGAGATAAACTCCACAACTAGCCGCATCTCAACCTTATCCGAACTACAATACATTGTGAGAGTTCGGTCATCCCCCAAGAAGACTTGCATGTCCATCGCCAGCCCCCCAAGCCGAATCAATAATGCTGCTTCGGGCGAGGCACGGGGAGGAAAATCTGTACCGAATGGTAATCGCGTCGACCAGATCATCAATCAACGTCTTGATGAGACCTGTCGCACACTTTGGCGAGCAGAACTGACCCGCCGAACGCTGGGTCTACTTATCTGCGTCAACTTCATTACTCTGGTGTGGCTTGTGATTGATCAGTGGATCTACTCGCCAGGGATCATACTCAGAACCATAGCTTTCAGTTCTAGTCTCGCAATCATCTGTGCCTATGTCTGGAAATACCTAGTCCCAATTTTCAAGAGCTCCATCGCACCTGAGTATGCAGCACGAGCCATCGATTGTGATTTAACTGGAGCGAGACAATCACTACTCAGTTACCTGACGCTGCGGGAAGCTTCGCGAGACGACAGCTTACAAGGAGGAGTCGTTCGAAGTATTGGAGCCGAGTCGGGAAAGAAACTGCTACATCACGACGCGCCACCAAGCGAAGCAATCGGAACGGTTCGGTGGTGGATCATCGCGATCGTCAGCGTAACTCTCTTAGCCATTTACATCGCACTTTCACCGAAAAGCAGCGTGCAAGCGATCACGCGTTTGGGCGCACCGTTGGCAAACATCGCTGCACCACAGCGAGTAAGGATCGACCAAGTCACACCTGGAAACGCGAGAGTAACGGCGGGGGTGCCGGTAAAGATTAGTGCGAGTGTCGATGGATTATTCACGAATGAATCGGTCACTTGCGTGTGGTCTGCTTCAGGGAATGAAGAACGGCTAGCACTTTCGCTTGATGCAACATCAGACCAATACGTTGGAGAGATACCGATTCCACATTTTTCAAGTGGAACAATCAGCTACCAAATCACAGCTGGCGATGCATCGGCAGGCCCCTTTGAACTGACGATCGAAGACCTCCCCGTCGTCACGATCGATCGCATTGATTATCAACCTCCGCCCTACACACGATTGCAAAATTTCTCAAAAAGCGTTGCTGCGATACGAGCCGTGGATGGCACAAAGGTCACCATTCACGCCAAAGTTAATCGTGCCGTCAGTCGTGCAAAAATCGAATTCAATCCGGCGTCGATCGGTGCTCAAATTCAAGCGACTGCGGGTGCCTTGGAAATGAACATTGATCCCTCAGGAACCGCCCTCAGCACCAGTTTCAATCTCCGCAACACTCTGAAACTTGGTGGAAATAAAAACAAAAACTCGTACCGGATTGTAGTTTGGGACGCGATCGAACAAGAAAACGTCAAACCAATTGTGTACCCGATCGAGATCGTCCCCGACCTACCTCCTGAGATCAACATCACCGTCCCGAGTCAAACGCCAAAGGATCTTCCCTACAACGCTCAGCAGCTCGTTGAAATCCATGCGTCTGACCCCGACTTTGGCCTGAGTCGTATCGAGTTGGAAGTTCGTTACGGATCCAATCGAAAGTTAGTTCCCACCCTCTGGGAAAATGTTGCGGGTGAACTGGGAAGACAGATCGGTAGCATTCTGATTCGCCCCGAAGAGTTCGATCTCCAGATTGGCGACTCAATCGAACTGGTAGGAATTGCCACCGACAACCGTTCAGACCTCGACTCGGATCTCTTTAAACCGAATATCGTCCGCACCGATGCGATCCAATTGCGGATTACCTCGCCAAGCAGCCTACCCGCTGCTGATGACCCTGCAGCGGATGGTGTATCTGATCCACAAGATTCTTCTGAAAGTGGTTCAAAATTATCCCAAACCGACGAATCGGGAGGATCGGGTTCCGGTGGCAGCGGTGATTCACAAGCAACATCGCAGCAAAATGGATCAGGGGAAGGGGAGAACGGTTCATCATCACAATCATCCAACAGCGATAATGCTTCATCTGATGAATCATCAGGTTCCGGATCCAGCAATGGTGGTGAAGAGAACCAGAATCCAAATACCGACGATCCCTCGAACCGTGGTTCGATGCCCTCCGGTGATGCGGATGGTTCCTCCGATCCATCTGACTCAGAGGCCTCATCAAACAACGGAGAATCATCCGAAGGGGACAACCCGTCAGAAACATCTTCAGATCAATCGAATCAACCAGATCCAGATAACAGCCAAGGTGCAAGTGAAGAAAACGACCCGACTGATTCTGCATCGAGCTCATCCACCGCTAATCAAAACCCATTGGGTTCCAACTCAAACCAGCAGTCTTCAGGGGTGAATCAGCGAGAAATCGAAGGTTCTACAAACGGTGAATCCGAGAGTGGTGATTCCCAAAGTATGTCCGATGATCAAACCAAACTGAACACTCCAAGGCCAAACGATTCTGCTACGAGTCCATCAGATCCTTCAGCGAATCCTACACAGAACAAACCTAGCCATGATGGCGAAGCGTTTGAACGAATTCGAGATTACCTAGATCAATTGCAACGTTCGGAAAACAGCGACCGTGATCCATCTTCAGCAAAGGGCACACCGGATCAGCAGCCATCGCCCTCTGAGAACTCTCAATCTGACAACGGAAACCAAACTGAAAGCTCAGGTGGTAGCGAGGGGACAGCGAGCTTAAATGATTCGGATGGTGGCACCAAAGGTTCTTCTGGAGAAGATTCGGCGGAAGCTACCAACGGTAATGATGGTTCAGAAGCAAGTAAGGGCAACGCAGACACAAACAACGGAGCCTCTGAAAATGGCTCCGATTCTCAGAACAGTACCGAAGCGAGCGATAGCGAGAAATCCGAAAACGCAACAGACACAGGAGCACCACAGCCTGAAGGTGGTCAAAGTGAATCATCTTCCGAGGAGGGAGACGGACGGATCGGTCAGCAGCAAGAAGAATCTGGCTTGAGTGATCAAGCGAACCAAACACCTCAAGAATCTGACGGGGATACATCAAACGATTCTTCATCACAATCAGAAGGAACCGGTCAGTCTTTGATGGATTCTGCAGATCAAAATTCGAATGCAGATGACTCACAAAATCAGGACAACCAGCAACGATCAGGGAATCCCGCAGCCGATTCGGAAAACACAGCGTCCTCGACACCAGATACCTCCAAATCTCCGAACAATCAAGCCAGTTCGGACTCCTCCACCTCATCCCCTGCAATGGGCGAAGAAGTCTTCGGTGATGGATCGGTTGAAAATCCACAGCCACCCGATGAAGTGAACCTTGATTATGCGAAGCAAGCCACTGACTTGGTGCTAGATTATCTCGAATCGACCCGCGATCGTCCCAACCAAGAACTATTGGAGCGTTTGCAGTGGAGCGAAGAAGAATTAAATGCGTTTGTCGAACGTTGGCGAAGCGTCCGTGACCTACCCACCACAAAAGGAAAGCAGGGTCGAGAAGAGTTCGAAGAAACACTTCGAAGCCTCGGCTTAAGAGACCCAAAGTCCACCACGATGGAACAGGGAGAATCATCAGATGATCTTCGAGGCATCAGTGATTCAGGCAACACCCAGCAGGTCCCGGCTGCATACCGCGACGCATTCAATGCGTTTCGACGAGCGATGAATCGCGTAGAGTAGTAACATGTCAAACGATGAGCCACCTCACTCATTGTTGTGGCTACGCGACCTGATCTATATGGGTTATTCTATTGAGAGTCTCATCAGCCGAGGATCTCATGAACCGCCCCTATCCAAAAACCCTCTTCCGTAACGCATCTCTTGTTCTTCCCAGCGAGGTGCGTCAAGGCAATCTACTTGTCCAAGACGGCAGGATCATTGAAATCGATGCCGACGCGTCTTCCACCGCGGAGGTCGTGATTGAGTGCGACGGTAAGCATCTGATGCCCGGAGTGATTGATGACCAGGTTCACTTTCGAGAGCCAGGCCTGACACACAAAGAAGAACTCTACACGGCCTCTCGCGCCTGCGCCGCTGGAGGAACGACGGCGTTTCTTGAAATGCCTAATACCAAACCACCCGCTGTCACTGCCGAGGGAGTCAGAGCCAAAGATTCGCTCGCATCAGAGAAGTCACACGTTCACTATGGGTTCTACATTGGTGCAACTCCGGACAATGTCGCGGAGCTCAATGCTGCTGACAATGTCCCTGGAATCAAGATTTTCATCGGCAGCAGCACGGGCAATCTGCTTGTCGATGAACAAGATGCCCTAGAACGAATCTTCGCGGAAACCACACTTCCGATTTGTGCACACTGTGAAGATGAAACCACCGTCAGAGAGAATGCGGCACGACTCGCTGGAACCAACGACATTCATGATCACTCGCGTATTCGTGATGAAAAAGCTGCTGTAATTGCGACCACCCGATCAGTGGATCTCGCCAATCGTCATCAGCACCGATTTCATGTGCTACATGTATCAACCGCAGCAGAACTCCCAATCATTGCCAATCAATCACCCTACATCAGTGCTGAAGTCTGCCCGCATCACCTCTTCTTTAATGTTGATGATTACCAACGGCTCGGTAGTCGTATTCAGATGAACCCATCAATCAAATCTGCGGCAGATAACCACGCTCTCTGGAATGCTCTGCTAGACAACACGATTCAGGTGATCGCGACCGACCATGCTCCTCACACGCTCGAAGAAAAAGCGAAACCTTACCCGGAGAGTCCATCTGGACTGCCTGCAGTAGAAAACAGCCTCGCACTCTTTCTCAACCAAGTTGTCTCTGGCAAGTGCACCCTACCTCAAGTCACCAGCTGGATGTCCGATGCTCCTGCTAGGATTTGGGGTATCGTCGGAAAGGGAAGAATTGAAAAAGGCTACGATGCCGACCTTGTACTGGTCGACTTGGAAGAGCAACGCACCATTCAGGATGAGCTTCAGCATACAAAAGCTAAATGGTCACCTTGGCACGGGGAAACCCTAACCGGCTGGCCAATCGCGACCTATCTCAATGGACTTGAAGTCTGGAGCAAACAAAGGGGATTCAGCTCCGAGAGACACGCCGACAAACTGCTATTTGATCACTCGCGAGGTGGATACTGGGCCACCTTGGACGGCATTGGACTTCGATAAAATTTAGCAAACGGAGGGTGACTTACGCAGAGATTGACCTGTGGAGTCCTGATCTATCTGGGTAATTCTGAGCAAAATCTGAACGTTTTTACTTTTTGAGAAATCACTCAATTGCGACCGCTACATTGCAGCTGAGTTGTCTTACAATCTCCCTTCCAACTCAATCCAAACCGATCCGGAGAAACACTTAATGAGAATTTTCACAGGCATCACACTCGCTCTTTGCCTCCTCGCTTCCCCTCTCTTTGCGGATGATTCGGCGGACCCAAATGTTACCGTTCTCTACAACGGTGGCGATCTTAGTGGATGGGAAGGCCGCTCAGATTTATGGTCGGCTGAAGATGGACAGATCGTGGGACGCACAACTGCGGAAAAACCGATCAAAGGCAATACCTTCCTCATCTGGAAGGGTGGAACGCCTGACAATTTTGAACTCACCGCGCAGTTCAAAATTGAGTCAGGTAACTCAGGTATCCAGTACCGCAGCCGTATCGTGAATGAAAAAGATTTCGTGGTCAGCGGTTACCAAGCAGACATTGATTTTGGCAACAACTACGCTGGCATTCTTTACGAAGAAAAAGGAAGAGGCATTCTTGCTCGCCGTGGACAAAAAGTCACGATCAATGCCGATGGAACAAAGGATGCATCTCAATTCGGTGACGAAGCAGGACTCGCATCCGCCATTCATCCGGGGGAATGGAATGACTTCAGAGTTGTAGCCAATGGCACCCACCTACAACACTTCATTAATGGAACAATGACGGCCGAAGTCATGGACCATCAAGCTGACAAAGCTGCAAAGGACGGCGTGATTGCGTTACAAATCCACCAAGGACCTCCTATGACCGTGCGATTTAAAAACATCATGATCCGAAAGATCAAGTAATCAGCATCACTGACTGTATTGATCAAAAACATTAATCCACAAGGGTTTGGTACTCCTCGTACCAAACCCTTTTTTTGCAAGTGCAGGAAAGAATGCAGAAATGAAATGATCAAGATGCACGATGGGGATCCGCGACGCTGAAAAAATACTCAGAATCGTACCTCACCAGCCCGACCGTGCTCGATGAGTGGAAAAGCCAGAAAAAGCGTTAGAAACCGAGGATCTCATCCCGTCAACGCCATCTATTCCCCTCTTACTACCATATCTCGGTCGGATTGTATGCCGATCGTCCTCGCAAGGCGGTGGAGCACTTTCTCCCCTGAATCGGCAAAATCAATGTGGCCATCCCAAGACCAGACGCAATCGCTTCTCGATGCAGCTCGCAATGGGGATCATCAGGCGGTTAACAAACTTCTTGAGGAACATCGCGGACCAGTCCGACGCCTTGTGGAAATGCGACTGGATCGAAAAGTTCAGCAACGAATCGATGTCAGTGATGTCGTTCAAGATGTTCTTGTCGAGGCAAGTGGCAGACTTGAAAAGTATCTCAACGACCCAGTCATGGCATTCCACCTTTGGATGCGGCAAATTGCTTGGGATCGGATTATTGACACCTATCGACGTCACCGAGTCAGCGCCAAACGCAATATGGACCGAGAACGCCCCATGAGCGCAATGGTGGGTCCCGATCCCTCGACAATTGAGTTCAGTGCTCAAATCTGTGACCCCGAGATGACGCCTGCAACTGCAGCTGCTCAAAGAGAAATTGCGGTCAAGGTTGAAGCAGTGATCCAGCAACTAAATGACCAGGATCGCGAGATCATTTTGATGCGGCACTATGAACACCTTTCCAATCACGAAATCGCGGAATCATTGAACTTGAATCCGCCGGCCGCAAGTATGAGATACTTGAGGGCACTTCGGCGACTCCGCGCACTCCTGGAAGAAACCTCCATCGAAGCTTCCGAGCGCGAGGGGCTTTCGTGAGCAGTTTGAGTGCTGATCTGAGCGAAGATCGTGAGCAGCGTCTTGCGGATGCGTTATCCGAGGCAGCGGATGCGGTTTGCCGAGGTGATCTGATGGACCTTCAGTCCATGTACAAGAATCACCCTGATCTTGAGAACGAACTTCGTCGGTTGTTTGGAACCATGCTGGTGACCGATACGGCGGGGGCATCTCTTGATGAAGGGATCACTTCGAGTGAAGCAGGAGGACGTTGGCGAAGCCTACAACTGCCCGTTGAAATTGGCGACTATCGCCTAGAAGAAGAAATTGGCCGCGGCGGCATGGGAGTGGTTTTCCGGGCGAAGCAAATCAGCCTGAATCGAGTCGTCGCTGTGAAGATGATCCTTCGGGGTCGGTTGGCCAGCTCGAGCGATATTGGTCGGTTTCTAGCAGAAGCCAAAGCGACCGCCAAACTGGAGCATCCAAACATTGTTCCGGTTTACGAAGTTGGGGATATGGAGGGGCGAGCTTTTTTCAGCATGAAGTTGATTGATGGCCCAACCCTATCCGAGCATGTTGCCGCGAAACCGCTTCGCCAGCGTGAAGCGGCAAAGATGATTGCTGAGATCGCGAGAGCGATTGGGTACGCACACCAACAAGGAATCCTGCACCGGGACATCAAGCCAAGCAATATCTTGATTGATCCGAATGGCACTCCACTGGTTACAGACTTTGGACTCGCAAAACATGCTGACGGTCCGATCGATGCAACCCGCAGCGGTGCGTTGCTGGGGACTCCGGCATACATGTCACCGGAGCAAGCGAGCGGACGAACGCATTTGGTTGGACCTGCAAGTGACATCTACTCGCTCGGCTGCGTGTTGTACTTTACTTTGACGGGGCGCAACCCATTCTTAGCCGACACACCGATGGACTTGGTCATGCAAGTCATCGAGCAAGACCCCATCCCCCCTCGAAGCTTTTCGCCACGAATTGATCGTGACCTTGAGATGATCGCGATTCGATGCATGCAGAAGCCGATTGACCTACGCTACGAAACCGCAGAAGCTCTCGCGGAAGATCTTGAGGCCTACCTCGCGGATGAAAAGGTGAGTGCTAGCAGTGGCCGATTCACTCAAGTGATCGCAAGAATGTTTCGCGAAACGCATCACGCGGGAGTTCTAGAGAACTGGGGTAATCTTTGGATCTGGCACTCCATGGTTCTCTTCGTCGCGGGGCTCCTCACTTGGCAACTCAATCTACGTGGATTCTCAGAACGCTGGATCTATGGTGCTGTTTGGACCATTGGGCTCGGCACCTGGGCGGGCGTTTTCTGGAAAATTCGCCAACGAATTGGCCCGGTCACCTTCATTGAGCGGCAGGTCGCTCACGTTTGGGGTGCGAGTATGGTCGCTATCGCGATGCTCTTCCCCATCGAAGCCTTACTTGGCTTACCTGTACTCACCTTTTCGCCGCTCCTTGGTGTTATCAGCGCCATGGTCTTTGTGATTAAAGCGAGCATGTTTCATGGAGTATTCTACCTGCAGGCGATGGCACTTCTTCTGACCTCAATCGCCATGGCAGTTTCACCCCAGCACGGGCACCTCATCTTCGGTTTCAGCTCTGCTATCTGTTTCTTTGTGCCCGGTTTCAAATATGCAAGAATCCGAAAAAAACAATGATGCATCGTGTTGTTGGGTGGGACCGGTGGTTGGTTAGCTACCACCGTAAAGTGTATGAAACTCATCCCGACCCATTTCGCTTCTGAATCTTCAAGCCTGACGCAGCGTCAAAAGTGACAATTCTGGTCGGCAATTCAATCGCAACAGTCGCGTCCCAGACAACCCCCGCGTCACATGCATGGTCGTGGGTCGCCGATAAAACTGCCCAGACGCGAACCGACTACCGTAGACACTTGGGCTCAATACCGGCCCCAGCAACGGCAATCTTCCTTGCCCTCCATGTGTATGCCCAGCGAGCATCAGATGAACGTGGTTAGTTTGTGCCCAGCGAATCTGGTCGGGACTGTGACTAAGCAAAATCCGGAATGCATGATCATCCAACTTCAACGACTCAGGTTCTTCTAGCCAAGGCGACTCACTTCCCACCAAAGTTACATTATGTTTTCGCAACTCAACGCTCATTTGCTTGCCACCTAAATCAACCCAACCGGCTCGCTCCATTGCAGATCGAATCGGTGAGACGCTCGGCATTCGTGCATCATGATTTCCCAAAATAAAGTAGGCTCCATCATCTACCTTGACCGAACTAAAAATGTCTCCGAGCCAGTTAATGCAATCCTCTGAGTCAATCAAATCGCCTGTCAACGCGAGCATGTCAGGTCCCCACTGATCGGCGATTCCTAATGCGTAGCTCGTAAATTCTGGAGAGACATCTCCTGTTAAGTGCACATCAGACAGATGAGCGATTCGGTAACCATCGAGACCCTCTGGTAGCCCAATAACTGGCAAATCAATCTGTTCAATCGACAGCTCAAAAATCTGATTGAACGGGACGCGTGAAAACCATTTGCACTTCGGTGTTAATGGCAATGGCTTGGGAATCTCATTCGCGACATTGACGATCTTTACTTGAATTGGAACTCGCAACCAGCCGTTCCTCAGAATCGGTCGTGAGTGTATCCAAGGCAAGCCAAGCCAAAATAGACTGGAGTAAACAAAGACGACGTAAATCCCTAGAAGGTTCGAAGCGACCCGATCAATATTCTGCAATCGATAGGTGAGATCGATTCCGCTGGGATCGGAATACGCTAGGTACAAAGGGGTGGCCAATGCTACCAGCAACAAACCTTTCATCAATGGCTTCGTCAATGAACGCGGCAAGTCGAATGCATTGACTCGATTGTAGGCTGCTACCCACAAACCTAGGTGTGCGATCAGGAATGTGAGCCCCCACAGTAATGAAACCACCGTATTCATCTTCCTAAAGTGCTCCCGGCTCCATGGATCCCATCATGCGAACCGCATCACCCACTTTAAAATCACCCCAATCAGTGATTGCTACCTCGAATAAAACCAAACCTGATGTTGATAATTGAATTGTGTGTCCCGCGAGAATTGAAGACAGATATGACAACCCGGGATTGTGTGCAATGACCATCAAGTTTTGGGAATCACAGCCGTCTTGCCTAACTGTTTTTTGAAGTGTTTCTGGATCGGCAAGATACAGTTGTTTTGTACAACTGAGTGTGGTCGCCCCACACCATTCTTTCATCAAGCCCTCAGCGGTTTCGAGCGTACGCAAAGCCGATGAACAGAGGATCAACTCGGGTACCAGTCGCTCAGCCTGCAGCCAATTTGCCATCTGAGATAAATCGTGACTCCCCTGCATCGTTAACGGTCGATCATGATCCTTCTGCCCACTGCGACTCCATTCGCTTTCCGCGTGCCGCATCAATATTAGCCGCAGCATGTGATTCCTTTTTTCATGATTAGCGACGGGCTCACACTTTTCAATCGATCGTCTCCCTGCAGATCCCGCATCAAGGTAAAATTTGACTCGCCTTATCGATTATGCGTTTGCCCCAAAAGCAATCTGATTCAAAAAGGATCCTTTTCAATGAAAACCTTCCATTACCTAGCTCATTGCTGTGCCGTGATCGCAATCGCAGCCATGCCTCAAGCGGAACTGACGGCCGATGACTGGAAAGGATGGATGGGAACCAAACGTGATGGAGTCTACCGTGAAACTGGAATCATCGACGAGATCACTCCAAAGGGTTTAACCGTAAATTGGAGAAAATCAGCCGGATCCGGATATGCAGGACCAGCAGTATCAGGAAATCGAGTCATCATTTTCGACTACATCAAAGGAGATGGAGACGCGTTCAATGACCCGGGTCAACGAGCCAACATCAAAGGAATCGAGCGAGTTCGTGCTCTCAACGCAACGACTGGCGACGAAATATGGTCACATCAATACGAGCGTCCCTACAGCATCTCCTATCCCGCAGGTCCTCGGTGCACACCATCGATTGACGACGACCTCGTCTACACATTAGGGGCCGAAGGTGATCTGAAGTGCTTATCGATCAAAGATGGAAGCATCGTTTGGGAGCGTCAGTTGAAGGAAACTTTCTCCATTGAAGCTCCAATTTGGGGTTTTGCCTCGCACCCCCTGATCTTCAACGAACTTGTCTACACTTGCGTGGGCGGGAAAGGACAGGGGGTAGTTGCTTTTGATAAAAAAACGGGAGCAATCCGCTGGCAATCGCTTGATGCGAAATCGAGTTACTGCCCACTCACCCTGATCAGGCAAGGTGGCTGTGATCAATTAATCTGCTTCCATCCTGACGGAATCTCGAGTCTTGATCCTAATAGCGGCGAGATTCACTGGGAAGTTCCTCTTCAGCCACAATATGAAATGTCAATCGCGAGTCCCGTACTACAGGACAATCGCATGTATGCCAGCAGTATTCGAACCGAAGCGGTGATGCTAGAACTTGGACGTGATCAACCAACCGTCCGCGAACTGTGGCGAGGTGAGCCAAAAAATGCTGTCCACTGTGCAAACTCAACGCCACTTTTTGTAAACGGCGTCATCTATGGAACGGATTGCAACGATGGGAATCTTGTGGCGGTGGATGCCAACAACGGAAATCAACTCTGGACAACGTTTGAACCGACCAAACCCGATGAGACACGTTACATCAGGCATGGCACCGCATTTATCACTCGAATCAGTGAAAGCGATCGCTATTTCCTAATGAGTGAATCTGGCGACTTGATTTCTGCGAAACTAACAACCCAAGGGTACAAGGAAACAGGGCGTTTCCATGTTCTCGATCCCACCTCGGAATGCTTTGGCCGATCGGTTGTTTGGAGCCACCCCGCCTACGCACGGAAGACTCTGTTTATGCGCAATGACAAAGAGATCGTTGCGGTGAATCTCTCCTCAGGTCAAGATAAACCGTGAGAAGGAGTAATAAAACGGCGAGAACGATCGCGCACGCTCAGTTATCGAATGCTAGTTGACTGCGTTTGAGAATAAATTCATTCTGCGTCACACCGTCAAGATCAACACATTCGAATTTCACGACGGGATCACTCACTGATGTATCAAACGTCATCAACGCATAGGAACATGTTTTGTTGTAGCCCCAAACAAGACCCTCTGTCTTGACCACTGGATGGGTGTGATGATTGGTGAGTCGCGAACTCTCAAATTCGTATAAGTCATAGGCATCGGGTCGAGGGTTGACTCGCAAATCAGTTCGGTGCCTATCCGCCGCAACAAGAAAGACGCCCTCGATTCTTTGATTCTGGATCCAATCGAAAATCTCAGCTCTTTCCTCTGGGAATCCATCCCATGGGTCACGACTTCCCTTTTTGATACCCACGGTAAACGGCACTGGTGAAGCAATCACTTTGAAGGTTGCGGTAGATTCGCGAAGGGTCTCGAGCAACCACTGCTTCTGCACCGGACCTAACATGGTACCTCCCTTGAGATCGCGGTAGTAGCGACCATCGAGCATGATGAAATGTACATCACCGATGTGAAAGTCGTACCAGCAACCAGGCTGATCGTGTCCGCCACCATACGCCGGATTGACCCAATTCTGTTTGAACACTTCCCAAACCGGACGTTTCCAAGCAGGCTGATCAATCATCGGTCCCGGTACGCAATCGTTCGTTCCAAAATCATGATCATCCCAAATGGAGTAGATTGCAGTCTGGGAAGTAAAGCGACGCCATTCCGGTCGTGATTGTCGACGGTAGTAGCAGTAACGTTGTGTCAACGATCGTTCAGGCTGGTCGATATAGACGTTATCACCCATCATCAGAAATGCATCAGGCTTGCGTTTCAAAATGGTGTCCCACATTCCCTCCCACTCCGGCACATAACCGGCTCCACCTCCAAAGCCCACGGAAAAAGCACCGGCTGATCCGCGAGCCGGAAACGTACGAAACGAGGCTTCCGAACAAACCGTTTCATTCACTTCGACGACATAGTGGTACTGCGTATTTGGACGGAGTCCCTCTAGCTTTAAGACTGCTGTCCAATCAGCTTGATCAGAGGTAATCGCATTGACACTGCTGCCCGTCTCAATACACCGAACCGTTACCTCAGCATCACCGAGCGTTCGCAACCAAACTGATGCGGATTGATCGGTGATCGAGCCGACCATTGGACCATGAACCAGTTGATGCTTCACTTGCTGCGTCGCCCAGAGCTTTAGTTCCGAATCGGCAGGCAAACGGCTTAATAACTCCTTCGGGCCAACCAAGATTCGCTCCGGAGGCAAACCAAGCTCAACAGCGAGTCGACCATGTTCCTCAGCAAGCGTAATCTGTTCCTCAGCAATCGCTTGAAGCATTTTGACGAATGCTGACTCCGCTTCACCCGCAAAAGGCTTTTTATTGGCCAGCAAATCATCGACGTTGCCATACTTGCCGACAGCAATCTGCTGAACAGAATCGCGGGCGCCGTCATGCTGTGCAAATACGATAGCGCAGTTGCTAACAAGCAACAGAAAAGTGACTGGAACAAGTCTTGTAAACTGCCAACCACCCAGAAGCTTACCGACGAACAGGGAGATTCGGACTCGATGCATTCTTCCTTCCTAACACAACAATCAATAACTTTGGAAACGCGAGAAATCCAGCACAACTCGCAAATTCGCGACGGAAAGCTGTTAGCTTGACTGCGCAGGCGATGACGATTCCAGCAAGCTACAGATCAATGGAAGTAGTTGCTTCTTACGACTAACCACTTGATCAAGCTGATAGAGGCGATCTTCTAATTGAGGATAATTAATTTCTTCCCAACCTTCCGGCTCGCGACTCATTAGCAACAGGCTTCCGTTACTTGAGATATCGGTCACTAGTAATGCAGAGAATTCGAGATCTGCAGACTTGGCGAGTTCTTCCAAAGATTGCGAGAGTTCCTCTTTACGCTTCCAGAACAAGTCAAAACCAATCTCTTCAATTTGGGAGATTGAAAAACGACGCCCGGACTCTTCAAACTCTTTGCAATCTTCACGAACCACTTGATCAGAGTCACACGAACGTAGTGATGAACCAATCTGAAAAAAGTCGCTGGCAAATTGATCTAAATCAACATCGCAAAACTTCTGCAACCAGCACAATAAATCACGATCCACATCGGTTGCCGTCGGCGAGCGAAGATTGAGGGTATCGCTAATCATGCCGGAGGCCATACACAGAGCAATTGCAGGAGTCGGGTCGATACCTGACGATCGAAACAACTTAGCGACCAACGTGCAAGTCGAACCTACTGGCTCCATGTAGAAACGAATGGGGTTAGTTGACTTTAACGATCCACCCAATCGATGATGGTCAAGCACCTCAATAACATCTGCGTCCTCGGCACCCTGAACTGCCTGACTAATCTCGTTGTGATCAACCAAGATGAGTTCCGGCCTCGGCGGATGCACTAAGTCACTTTTACTAATCACACCGACTAGGCGATCCCCTTCCACGACGGGGAACACCATCTGCGGTGATCGATAAACCTGCTGCCTTGCGGCTGCAACGGGCGTTCTCGCCGGAAGCTTCATGAAGTCAGGATTAATCACTGAATCGATCAGATGCGCTGCTTTGATTCTCATCGTCGTGGTCGCGGTGTCGTAGGGGCTATTAATAACTGTTACGCCCCTCGCTTCTGCTAACTGCAGCAGACCACTTGAAAGCTGATAACCACCTGTGACCACCAATGCACGCGCACCGGTTTCGATGGCGGGTAATTGAATGGTGGGTCGATCTCCACTTACGACGAGCAGTCGCTCTGCGGGAAACTTTCGCACCCTCGAAATAAACCCATCCGCACTCATCGCTCCGACAGTTACCACCAAGTCATCCACTCGATGTGTTTCGACCGAATGCTGATAGGAACCACCAATGACATCGGTTACTTTATCAAGCGTGGTCCGCACTTCCCTTGATTTGATGGGATCTACACCACCTCGCAGCATCAATTGAAGCAGATCGAGCAAAGTCACGATGCCAATCACGTTATGCTCTTGATTCAGCACAGGAATCGCGCGAACTCCGTGGTCAAGCATCCGCTGATAAACCTCAAAAAATACATCGCCTTCCTTCGCGGTGATCGGATCACGATTGCAAACATCCTCCAACTCAGGACGAATGTCCATCATGATCTTGGGAGCAGCGAGCTTCGCTGTACGAAGCACAAACTCCGTGCGTTCGTTTGGAGTACCGCAACAGGCTGCGACCGCATCTGGGCGACTAGTCTGGCGAAGAAAGTCAGCGTAAGCGAGTGCACTACAAATCGCATCCGTATCCGGATTGCGATGGCCAAAAACATAAACTGGCATGAATCGTTCCGCTCAGCGCCAAGAAAGAATCGATGAATTAATATGTTGTGCAACGAGCTATCAGCGACTTCGTAGCACTCATCATTAATGTAGAGAAAGCAACGGTGGCAAAGTTAGTTGGGGAGCAATTAGCCAATCAATAATTTGAAATAAATCAAATCAACAACGCAGAAATCACTCCGAGTAGAATCTCTTAGGCAAAAAGCGAATCTAAGGCAAGATGTCGCGCGCCCTCTCAAGAATATCCTCCGGTTCACTCATTCTCCCAGCGCCACGACTGCGACAACTGAGCCACCCTTCTTCGGGACCAATGATTTGGCACCCGTCCGATCGAAGCTGTTGCACATTACGTTGCACAGAAGGCTTGCTCCACATCAACTCGCTCATTGCCGGAGCGAGCAAAACTTGACAATCGCACTGAAGATAGAGCGTGCTAACAAGATCATCTGCGATCCCATTGGCAAACTTCCCAAGAAGATTAGCTGTTGCGGGAGCAACAATCATCAAATCCAAAGCCTTGGCCAGTTCAATATGAGCGCCCGTGGGATACTGCTCAGGATCAAAGCTATCGATTCCAACGGAATGACCCGACAGAGCAGCAAAGGTCGGTGGGCCGACGAAATGCTGCGCCGAAGGAGTCATCACCACTCGTACCTCATGGCCGAGTTGCACAAGACGGCTGCACAACACAGCCGTCTTGTAGGCCGCAATGCCTCCACCCACTGCCAATAAGACGGTAGCGGGTGACTGACTCATAGGTCAGCTGCTTCAATATCTGGGCCTTCGGCTGCTGCGATGGTCGCGTCCAAGTCCATGACTTTTTCGACTTCGTTGTCCATATTCAAAACAATCTTATCCTGCATGATTTCCTGCAGCACGATTGTCATCTTATCGTGGGTATCAACATTGACCAACGCACGACTACCTTGGTTGAGCTGCACAAGCCGCTTCTGAATCAGAGTGCTCAGCTTGAAGCGACCGCCAACCTTGTTCACGATCTCTTCTTCTTTCAGTTCCTCTAGCATTTTTAATGCTCCCTATAAGTCTCTATGTTCGACCAATCGCTGACAGATTTCATCGACCGCTCGGTCGACCGAGTCATTTATGATTTGATACCGATATCGATGCATGAGTTGGATTTCATCCTCAGCGATCCTAAGACGCCTAGAAATCACCTCTTCATCCTCTGTTTCTCTTCCCCGCAGTCGCGACTCAAGAGAGTCGAGCCCACCGGTGTGGATAAAAACCGTGATGGGTTCGAAATCGCCCTGCTCCAGAACCGCCATGGCTCCCTGCACGTCGATCTCCAAAATAACCCAAAACCCCTCGTCTAGACCAGTGGCAACTTGCTCCCGGAGGGTGCCGTACCAGTAGCCTAGTCCAAAAACCTCTTTACACTCGAGAAATTCGCCATTCTCTCGCAAGTCATCAAACCGTGACGCATCGAGGAAATGATAATGCACTCCGTCAATCTCTCCAGCCCGAGGCGGCCTCGTCGTCGCGGAAACACTAAGTTTTAGCGGTATTTCACAACGATCGAGCAATTCACGGACGACGGTTGATTTTCCGGCACCGCTTGGGCCCGAAATGATTACCAATCTGCCTCTTTCCCGATCGCCCATCTCTGAAGACCTATTTTTCCGCCCAAGCTCCCGTTAACCGACTCGCACTCATCAGAGTCGTATCTCAAGCATGGTCACTCAAGGTTCTGAACTAATTCTCGCATCCTTTCGATGGCACACTTGATTTCCACCACGTGGGCCGAAATCTCAGCATCTGATGCCTTACTTCCAATGGTATTAGTCTCTCGAAACATCTCCTGAAGAATGAAATCCAGCTTTCGACCGGTTGGTTGACTGGACTGGTCCTCACCCCGCAGCACGCTTGAGAACATCTTCAGATGGCTCCCTAGCCGGACAATTTCCTCGTGAATATCGACTCGATCCGCATAAATCTGAACTTCGCGTAGCAAATCTGTGGGGCCGACTTGCACACCATGCTCCTCAAGCGTCCGCTCAATCTTGCCCTGAAGTCGTTGCCGATACACTTCGACCGATCTCGGCGAGGTGTTCCGAATCACCTCCAAATTTTGGCCAATCTGACCACAGTCAACCTCTAGGCTCTCGGACATACGCTGCCCCTCGATAGTTCTCATCGTATCCAGATGATCAATCGCTTCGAGAATCACCCCCTGGACGAAAGCCCACCGCGGCTCATGATCTGAACGATCGATTGCCACGGTGTTCAAAACGCCTGGCAGTGTGAAAAGCAAAGCGAGATCCACCTGAGCGTCCAAACTCGGATTACGCTCTCGTAATTGCTGGATTGCGCTGAGATAAGTATCCATGGCCGAAGAATTAATCGAAGGCACGTCTTCGGCTGCTGGACGCTTAAAAGTGACGCTCAGATGAACTG
Organism: uncultured Rubripirellula sp.; assembly: GCA_938045805.1. GTDB lineage: Bacteria > Planctomycetota > Planctomycetia > Pirellulales > Pirellulaceae > Rubripirellula. Next base: position 86,791 of record CALIBL010000009.1, read on the forward strand.
TACCGCGATGCACACGATTACGAACCAATGCCTCAACTTGGTTTTCATGAGGCAGGAGAATGTCACTCAGCCTTGGAACACATTTGAAACCTCGACTGTTAACCGTACGAATCTCAACTTGCACGCTACCCAAGTCCCCAACGGCATTCGCATGCCCTTGGCCGGTCATACTGCGAACAGGGGAAACATGCTTGTCCGACATTGAGAGTCCTTGTGTTGCATCAAACGTGGCGGCACTGATTTCATCAATCAAATCAGCGAGCCGATATTTGGAAAGCAAGATTGCAAATCATGCTACGAGCTGAAACTCTCTCGAACGCTAGTGAGCCACATCGGAAGGTATGTGGGCAAAGGCTGATGGAATCTGCCATCGACGCACCAACCGCAAACCTCTCTGCATCCAATATGAGTCGTGGCGGGCCGCCTACTCAGATTCTTCGGTTGCTGCAGACACGTCACCAGATTCATCCGCATTGTCAGTTGATTCAGCGTCAACCGCGTCAGATTCAGACGAATCCGTCTCAGCAGGTTTCAAATCGGCAGACGGCGTGGTGGAATCGGCTTCCTCGACTTCACCCTCTTCACCCTCGTCTGTTTTACCAACAAACCCGTCAGAGAGGATGTCACCGCCCAAGTTTGCCCCACCACCAGCACTCTCTTCGTCGTCGCTGCCAGCGTCTTGGACTGCAACCGGAGAAGCCGCCGCAGTCTCTGCACTGCTGCCTCCATCCCCAAGAACCAACATCGTGATCACACAAGTAATACCCCAAAGAGAGGCCACGACAATGGTGATTGCGGTAAACGTGTCACCTGCTTTGCTACCAAAGGCGCTCTGCCCACCAGGACCGCCCAAGGCACCGGTTAGTCCGCCTCCCTTACCACGCTGAATCAGAATCAGCATGATCAAAAATAGAGACAGGAAGGCCATTAGCCATCCGAGCAAAACACCTGCTAAGGAAGCCAAAGGTAAAATCATCATGGTCGTTCACTTCAAAGTTATCTGGAGAAATTCGGAGCAATCGGAAGGTTTTAACCGGCGTTAATGATGCCTGCAAAATCTTCTACTTTTAGGCTCGCACCACCGACTAAAGCTCCGTCGATATTAGGTTGACCAAGCAGTTCGGTTGCGTTACTTGGTTTCACACTTCCACCATACTGGATACGTATTTGTTCGGCAGTTTCAACGGAGAAAATTTCTCCGAGCAATTGTCGAATAAACGCGTGTACCTCTTCCGCCTGCTCTGGGGTCGCGGTCTTACCGGTGCCAATCGCCCAAACTGGCTCATAAGCTAACACGATTGAAGTTGCTCGAACCTCATCAAGACCCGCAAGGGAACCTCGAACCTGCGTTTCAACAACCTGCTCGGTTCGGCCTGCTTCGCGATCCTCGAGTGTCTCCCCGACGCAAACGATCGGAGTTAAATTTCCGGCGAGTGCGCTGTGCAGTTTCTCGCTGATCTGCTGATCCGTTTCACCGAGTAGGGCTCGTCGCTCACTGTGCCCGAGAATCACATAGCCACATCCAACGTCCGTTAGCATTGCTGCGTTTATTTCACCGGTGAATGCCCCATCTTCCGCCGCGTAGAGGTTTTGCGCCCCGAGACCAACTGGGGTTCCAGCAACCACTTCCCCCACGGCACTGAGATAGACCGATGGTGGACAAAGAACGACATCAACAGAAGGATTTTCACCCACCGCTTCTGCGACCCCCGAGGCCAAGGCAGTGGCCGAGGACGAACGCATGTTCATTTTCCAGTTTCCTGCAATGATTCGACGACGGCTCAAAGCGACTTCTCCGGTAGGGGTGAAATGGTTTTTCCAAGGATTTCGGCCAATTGCCGCATTTGGACAACGAGCTCAGCATATTGTTCAGGTAGTAGCGCCTGCGGGCCATCGCTCTTGGCGACTTCAGGACAGTCATGCACTTCGATATGCACGCCATCTGCCCCAGCCGCTAAACCGGCCATTGCGCAGGCAGGGATGAGATCCGGTCTTCCCGTTGCATGAGAAGGATCCACAATCACAGGCAAATGAGTCAGGGTATGTAGTAAAGGAACTGCCGCAACGTCAAACACATTGCGGGTGGCGGGGTCAAATCCCTTAATCCCACGTTCACAGAGGATCACATTCGGATTGCCGTGGGACAGAATGTACTCGGCGCACATTAATAAATCATTCGCGGTGGCACTCATACCTCTCTTGAGAAGCACTGGCCGATGCGACTTACCAACCTCTGTGAGGAGGACAAAGTTCTGCATATTACGAGCACCCACCTGCAGCATGTCGGCATACTCAGCGACAGTCTCCACCAAACGAGGATCGGTGACTTCGGTCACCACTGGTATCTCAAAAGCATCGCCAACCTCGCGAAGCAGTTTCAGTCCCTCTTCTCCCATACCTTGGTAGGCGTATGGACTGGTTCGTGGCTTGTAGGCTCCACCGCGAAAAATATTTGCTCCGGACTCACAGACCGATTCCGCAATGCGGAACATGCGATCACGATCTTCAACACTACAGGGTCCAGCAATCATTCCGAGCTGGCCACCACCGACTTTCACGCCGGCAACTTCAATCACGCTCGGCTCAGGGTGGGCATCGCGCGAGGCAAGTTTGTAGGCAGGAAGAACCGGAACCACGCTGGCAACACCAGGAATCGCCCGCATAGAATCCTCTCTGAGTTGGTCCTCATCACCAATAATTCCGACAATTGTGCGGTGGGTTCCACGACTGAGGTGGTGCTGGAGCCCCATCTCCTCGACGCGTGCCAAGACGTGTTCGATTTGCTCCTCAGTAGCGCTACTCTTCAGAATCAGAATCACGGATGTATACAAACGGTTAAAGGCGACAACACAAATGAAGTGGGAAGACGTGAAACCACAGCGAGCCGCGTAATTTATCACTTCGGGGATGATTTCGTCGAGCCCAGCGGTTGGAGATCAGCGAACTAGGGAAAAATCAAGCAAACCCAGCCAACTCGCCCGCACGCTGAACCCGAGTGATACCAATCATATAAGCCGCTGTTCGCAGCGAAACGTTGTGCTGGTTGGCCGTCTGCCATACATTTTCAAACGCATCAATGAGCGTGTGCTCGAGCTCCCTTCGCACTCGATCCAGCTTCCAGCGGTAATGCTGTCGATTCTGCACCCATTCAAAGTAACTCACGGTGACCCCTCCCGCATTGGCCAGAATGTCAGGAAGAATCGTGACCCCACGCTCGTGCAAAATTGAATCTGCAATCGGGTAGACCGGTCCGTTTGCCCCCTCCACGATCACCTTGGCTTGGATCTTCTCCGCGTTTTCCTCGGTAATAACCCCACCGACCGCCGCCGGAATCAATACATCAACATCTTCCAGTTCCAGTAGGGCGTCAGCCGGCAAAAGCTCGCAATCCTGATACCCCTCCAAGAGGCCACGAGGATGCTCTAACTTGTGCTTGAGCAAAGCACGTACGTTCAGACCCGAGCCGAGGTAATACGTGCCCGAAATGTCGCTGACTGCGATGATCGGAAATTGGGCTTCATCTAAAAATTTCGCAGCGTGGGCCCCCACATTGCCAAAACCTTGAATCGCGATGTTGGTCTCGTTGGCATTGCCCCCCAAACGCTTCATCAGTTTGTGAGTCAGCAAGCCAACGCCCCGACCTGTCGCCTCTTCGCGACCCTTCGCTCCGTACTCTTCAACTGGTTTCCCAGTAATCACCGAAGGATTGAACCCGTAGTATTTTTCCCACTGATTCCTGAACCATGCCATCACGCGATGGTCCGTTCCCATATCAGGGCCAGGAATATCTTTATCAGGACCGACAATTTCATGAATCTGGTCGACAAATGCCCGCGTTAATTTCTCGACTTCTCGTGACGAAAGGGTATTCGGATCCACACCGATCCCGCCTTTAGCTCCACCAAATGGAAGGTTAGCCACCGCTGTCTTCCATGTCATCAGACTTGCCAATGCTCGCACTTCATCCAAGTCCACATTCGGGTGATAACGCAATCCTCCCTTCATCGGACCGCGGTACTTGTCATGCTGAACTCGAAAACCCACAAAATTCTCGAGCCGGCCACTGTCGCGTTCAATCGTAACCTGCACCTGCATTTCACGACTGGGCATCAGTAGTGATTGGCGAATGTCGGAATCGATTCCTAGCTGATCCGCTGCAATCTCAAAAAACTTCGTCGTCGCCTCAAACGCCTTCATGCTTCACCTCAATGATTTCATTCAATGAATCGATAGGGTATCACATCATTATTGATTCGAATCAACGTGGCTTCGCGCGCGTGATCCGATATGCCTTCTCCGCTAAGTCAAAAGCGTGATCGGTATTTGGATCACTGGGCACTGCGCAAAAATAGTGGTCGTCGATACCCAGCAACCTTCGCCTGTGCTTTGACACGCCGGGATCTAAATCTAGAAAACTCTCCGCCAATTCAAAGTCACGATCCCACAGGATTAATTCGGAGAGTTCATTGATCAACATTTCCCATACCGATAGCAGCTCACAATTCTCATCAGGCACAGCGAGATCATCGTCACTTTCGAGCAAGTCATACCGACGATCGAAGCACGACAAATGAGCCGATAAAACCATCGCTCTCCACGTTTTCTTCGGAGGAGGTGCCGGATGCTTGGTGGGCTCGGATCGACACCCAGATGAATCGTTTAGTGGTTGCTTACCAAGGCGAATTTCGATCGCAACCTGATCACGCACCTCAACAAAAAGAGCCGCCACCGTCGCATCAGTTAGTGCATTCAAAGGAAGCGGTTCGGGAGTCTCACACAATAAAAAACTTGCAACCTGGTGCAACTGAGCGATTCGCTGAGAAGGCGTGCAAGAATCGTAAATAACAATTCCAGTCGCACAATCACTCGCTTCTTCCTCAAAGTCGTCGTGAATTCGCACTAGAAGTGCTGAGACCATTTCATCTATGGCTCGACCAACCAGCGCAGCTTCATCACCGACAAGCGTTCGATCACCGCGACTGGTGTGCCACATCACCGCCCCCTAAGTGGTTGATACACGCCGGAGTCGACCCTTAGTCAGCTTGAACTCGATCCCGCGTTGACAGCCATCATCATAGCTACTGGACAAACAATTACAGCCCAATCGAGATGCGCGAACGACAGATTTTGAACGATTAAAAACACTGAAAAATCAACGGGATCGGCAACATTTACCTTGACGTTAACCCTTCACACACTCAACGTTCACAGTAACTATCAAAGCAAAATGCTTCTTATTTCCGAATCGACAATTTTGCTTCGAGCAACAAAAACGTGCGCACTGAACGAGGGAAAAGTAAGAACGAAGAAACCGTTCTTGAAGAGAACATGCTTTGCAGGCTTGTTAACTGCGGTTACTTCGCAGTTTCATCCCGTGTCACCACCGGTAATCCGACCGATGCAGAAGAAAGATGATCACTGACTGAGCTTTGGTCAAACACCTGATCTGGGTCGCGGTACTTCGCTTGATCAAAATGCTTACCGTAGGTTCCAAAATCGTTGAACGCATATCGCTTGGCCCAGCGATAAACCAAACTACGTTCGGGGATCTCATCGCCGGGCTGGAACTGACTTCTCCTCGGTGTCACCCGACGCAATTCCTCCAAGACTCCTCCGCGAGCGGTTGTGTCACGAGCGTCATGCTTCTCCGCAAGTTCAACCAATAAATCCGGTCGCTCCATGATCACGCAACCTCGCGTGTTTTGCGCGGTTAGCTCCCTAAAGTCTCGCAAGAATCCAGATTCATTGAACGTCTCAGCCAATGGCTTTGTGTCATGAATCGACTCTTTAGCGAGTTGAATCACCGGACATGGCTCAAGGTCACCCCACGGGCTTACGTGGTGGGTAAATCCAGTTGCGGCGGGGCAGAGAGCATTCCCAGCGTCGTCGTGATAGGCATCAATCACGATAATCGGCTTGGTCGCGCGAGTATCGACCACAAACTGCCGAACTCTCCGCTGCTGCTCACTGGTTAAAGCAAGCTGTGGATTCGGTTCAGGCCCAACTGGCCGGTAGATGTGGTACCAGCAATACATCACACCCATCTCGATCAAACGATCCACCCAAGCATCTTGCACAAGGTCATCCAAGTTCGACTGACACACACTCGTGCAAACCCCCACCAACAACTTGTGACGCAAAGCCGTCTCAAGCCCCTTCATGGTTTGATTCAGGACACCGTCACGCCCGCGACGCGTGTCACTGATGATCTCAGTGCCTTCAACACTAATTAGCGGAGTCACATTTCCTAACTCTCTCAGTCTCGCCGCCACCTCATCGGTTATGAAGTGCCCGTTGGTGAAAACTTGAAAGTAAACATCACGGTTGGCTTCAAAAATCTTAAGCAGATCTTTGTGCATAAACGGCTCGCCACCGAGAATCCCAAAGAAACTGTTGCCCATCGCCTTGGCTTGCGCAATGGTTCGGTTAGCAGCGTCGACTTCGATCCGATGCTGCTTGGCACCCACATCCACCCAGCATCCTTGGCAGCGCAGATTACAGCTATTGATTACCGACAGGTAAAGAAATGGGGGAAAGAACTCGCCACGTTTCAGTCGGCGTTTGTGCTGATGCACACTCCACAGTCCCCGCACACCGAGAGTCCAAGCGGCTTTGAAAAGCAAACGCTTATCCGTCTCAGCAACCAGTCGGCGAGCAAGGCTAAAATACATCGGTTCTATCACCATTTTTTCGAACTACGGGTCGAGCCGCTGTCTGAGCCCGAGCGTTCTTCCGAATCACCCCGAGCGTCACGGACGGTTCCCCAGCAAAATCACGAACCTATCACAGGCTATTTCATTATGGCAGACTCAATGTTTTGAGATAGCACCTGATTTTCTTTTCTTCTTGCGCTCGGCAGTATCATTGGTTCGGCTTGGTTGTTCATTTTTACAGCAACTGAGCCAACAGCTCATTGAATGAGTCGTGGATGCGGGCAAGCACATCTATCAGATAAACCTAAAAAAAGACCGGCGATTGCCACCTAAAGGCAACCGCCGGTTCATTCGATCGGTTTTTCAATCATTTATAAGCGTGATTGAAACAGCATTCGCTTACTTCTTTGCAAAAGCTTTCTTGAAAGCCTTGTCGTTGAAAACCAACTTCATCTTTGCAGCATCATCTGAAGCGCTGGTGAACTTGCCTTTGCAGTTGTTGCAGCAGAATGCAACCTTGGTGCCAGCGAGCTCGACTGCTGTGCTTTCATTCAAATCGCCACCGCTAAATGGGCAAGCTTTTTGAGCGAATTGCTTGGTCGCTACCAATTGATGGTTTGCCTTCTCTGCAAACTTTGCGGTGTTCGCGGTGAACTTGCCAACGCAACCGCCGCAGCACATGTAAACTTTGCCGCCCTTGTAATCAACTGCCTTGGATGCATTGGCAGCCTTCGGTGCAACGACGCATTTGACGCCTTCAAGATTGACTTCAGCAGCAACGACGGTGGCCGCTGCAATAAGTAGAACGGCGAGGCCGCTAACAGCTTTCTTAATCATCAGAAAAATCCCCATGGGAAAGAGTTGTACAACGCACGTTGGAATCGAATTGAATTCATTTTCACCGGTACGAATCGTTTTCGGCAGGAACAGATCTCGCTGCTCCGTATTTCTGTGCCATTCTAGTTTAGCGATTTGGCAACTCCAAAAGCATCCCTAGGTAGCTTCGGTTCTCTTTTTTTTCTAGTCCCAGCCGAATTCCCTGACTTTTGATCATCTCCCGGGTGGTTTCGACTAAGGAGACATCGGCGATCACCCGCTCGATTTCGGCGAAACAGCCAAGGGATTCGACTTGATCGATCACCAAAGTAATCTCGGTTTCCCCGAGGAAAAAAACTCTTCTTGTCTTACGCACCGTGGCAACTTCTTCAAAACCGAGTAGATCCAACAAGGCCATCATTTGACTTCCATCGCTATCTCCAGGATCCAACCGCCACTCCAACTCTTCTCGCGCCTTCACATTGCCCGGCAGTTTTGGTCCTTTGTAGGTAACCTTTGGGATGTCATTGACTCGGCGAATGCGTAATGCCTCACCCGTTTCGCGAAAGTCGCGAGAGGGATGTGCGTAATAGGTGTCGACATGAGACTCCTGATCCTGCTCCGATGCGCCGATCTGTTCAAGTTGATCGATGAGTCGCGATTCATCGTCTACGCGGTATTTCTGCTCGATCTCCAACACACCTGACTCCTCTCCAATAAAATCCTCGCTGCCTATGGTTTAACTCACTCAACCAATCAGATCGCTACGGTTCGGTTTCAACCCAATCAACGACTGGGCAGCCCTAATGGAAGCGTCTTGGAGCATTACCTTCATCTCAGTTGCGGTTCTTCTGGGATCTTCGGAAGCTTGAATAACATTGGCGACGGCAACACGCGTAAATCCAGATTGGATCACTTTGGGTAAAGTCGTAAGGTCGATTCCACCAATAGCGAACGCGGGCAATTTAATTTTGGCTGCAACTTGCTGAAGTAAATCAACGCCGACGAACTGATCAAATTGCTTCGTTTGACTTGGGAAGACAGGCCCGCATCCGATGTAGTCAGCACCATCTTCAGCAGCCTGCTTGGCTTCATCGAGATGATGCGTTGAAACACCAATCAAACGATTTGGCCCTAATATTTTCCTTGCATCTGAAACAGGAAGCTCATCCTGCCCAACATGAACTCCATCAGCATCAGCCGCTAAAGCTATATCCGCTCGATCATTAACAATGAATAGTTTCTCGGCATCCCGTGCAATTGCCACTCCGATTTTGGCCCGACGCAACAACGCTCGATCGCTAAGACTGCGATCTCTGAGCTGAAAAATATCGACCTCCGTGTTGATCAATTCCGTCATCTTCTTTTCAAATTGTTGTTCCGAAACCGAACCATCAATCAGAACGTATAGCAGGGCGTCCTGTAGGTCGCTTTTGATGGATTTTCTCGTGAGTGCCAACTCGAGACCCGCACACTCGGTGTAAGCACGGTAGCGAACCTGCTCGAATTGCTTAGCCACGACAGAATCGACCACCTTACTGTATTCCTCGAGTACTCTTAGGGACTGCTGTACCCTTGCCGAGGCGGCAACGACGACCGATCGAAGATCCTGTCGTGTGTACTCAGTGTCTACCTCGATCTCGGTTCCAACATCGGAAGTCGTATCTCGTGATCGCAGTAACGACTCTCTGGAGATTGGCTGTGCAGCCTCGGTCAGGTCGTGACGTAATTGCTTAAAGCGTTCCGACCGCAAGGCATCGTTCAAGACGAATCGCGCAGCTTCCTCTAGCGTCCGAAAGCCTTCATTCACGCGATTCAGCGAAGCATCTAGGACTCGAAAGATGGAATCAGATTCATCCATAGTTTCAGTCTTTAACAGGTAAAAGTAAGATTTTAATGTCAGAGTCTCTCAAAATTTAACCTTTAACTCGCAAATGGGCACCAACATGAAGAATCTCTTCATCGGCAAAATCTTAACGATTACCCTTCTCAGCTATATTTTCACCGGACAAAGCGAGGCGCAAAACGTCCCGGAATTAACCCCAAGAGCTCCGACCATTCAACCTCGAGCCGGCCAGACCAAGAAGCCGCAACCGGCGCGAACAGCCCGCAAAGTGAATCCTGCATACCAAAATCCAGAAAATCCAGATCCCAAACTTCCCAATGTTCTGATCATCGGAGACTCAATCTCTATCGGCTACATGGTTCCGTTGCGAGAGAAACTCAAAGGCATTGCCAACGTTTACAGGCCTCAAACCAACTGCGGCCCCTCAAGCAAAGGACTTGAGGAAATAGATGCTTGGCTTGGAGATCGGCATTGGAGCTTGATTCAGATGAATCACGGACTACACGATTTGAAGTATATGGGCCCCCAAGGACAAAACCTTGCTAACCCAAAGGTGGATTCAAGTCATCAGCAGATCCCGCCTGATCAGTATGCAAAGAACCTCAATGAACTCGCTTTGCGAGTCAAGAAAACCGGAGCCGCCATCATCTGGTGCGAAACCACACCCGTTCCCGAGGGAGCAGCGGGTAGGGTCGTAGGTGATAGCAAAAAATACAACGCGATTGCCAAGAAGGTCATGTCGGAGCACGGCATCAAAACCAATGGGCTATTTGATTTCGCGAGCAACAATGTTCCGACTCGAGAGGCCAACGTGCACTACACCCCGGAAAACAGCGAAAAGCTCGCTGACTATGTAGCCGGTGTCATCAAAGAAAACTTGAAATAAGAGAAGACTGTTGGGCAGACAGTAGCGATCTAGATCGTTATCTCGCCGGACCGCGCTGGGTTGCGTTTGCCGTTAGGTAGCTAGTCGAACCGAACGAAAGCCGCTACTGTTACCCCACAGATTTGGCAAGTCTCCAAGTTGCAGAGCGAGAACGATCGACTCTGCAACCTACCGTTAGCATCGCCCGCGTAGCTCAGGGGATAGAGCACCGCTTTCCTAAAGCGGGTGTCGGAGGTTCGAATCCTCCCGTGGGTGCTATCGCATCAATCAAAAAGGGGTCAGGAATGCTCTGTAGAAAAGGTGCCGAATCGTACAGGATCATGATATTGTGTGTGATTGCGAGCAGCATCATGTCACGTCGACGACTGTAATAGGATCGTCCAGACGTCGAATCTCCCTGTCTTCGCTTGATCATGCTGAAGACGG
>CALIBL010000010.1 GCA_938045805.1 uncultured Rubripirellula sp.
AGATGAGCAAAACGGAAACGTCTCGACTTCTTGGCTTGCTGAGGAGGGTGCTGCGTGACTGCAGCACCTTGTATCAGCGCTCGGGGCAATTGATCGTTCAGCGGCACCCAAACCTGCTCGAAGAAGATCCTGATTCCTTCATCTCCCTGATGGACGATCTCCACCGCGGCCTCATCATCAAGGTCTACGTTGAAATCGTCAGAGCCGACAATCGATGGTCTGTTGCGGAGAAACAAATCGCGGCGGAAATGATCGAACATCTCTGGCGACAAAAGCTACGCGGAGTCGAACTTCGAGAAGCCGCAACCGCGTTGTTCGCTCAGGCCGATGCCCTGAACTGGGAGTCGTTGGTTGCACCATTTGTCCGTTACGTGCCCTTAGCCGACAGCAAGTCTCACGTCGAAACGATTGCTATGCGATTGGGTAACCTGATCGCTAAATGTGACGGAGAAATGAGAGCTGAAGAGGAAGTTGCACTACAAACCATGCAGCGGGAAATTGAAACTGCGTTGAATCCTGTTAATCCTCCGCAGATGTTCACTCCACCCACACAGACATCTTCAGACACCTCAACAAACACAAACCAGCAAACCAATCAGGCTCAGCAGCAGAAACAACAGCAGCAACAACAAACAACCACAAAGAACGAGCAGGCGGAGGTCTCCAGAGAAGAGCGACTTGCTCAGGCTCTCAAGGAACTCGATAACCTCATCGGACTTGATACGGTAAAGGAACGCGTCAAGAGCTACGCGAATTTTCTGAAACTACAGGAACAGCGAAAGAATGCAGGCCTGAGCACCATGCCCATTAGCCTGCACATGAACTTTGTTGGAAACCCGGGCACGGGTAAAACAACGGTGGCTCGGATCATCGGTCAAATCCTAGGTGCACTCGGGACACTCAGCAGTGGGCACGTCGTGGAAACCGATCGCACTGGATTGGTAGCTGAGTACGCGGGCCAAACCGGCCCCAAAACCAATCAACTCTGCGACTCGGCACTCAATGGCGTCCTGTTTATTGACGAAGCTTACAGCTTGATTGATTCCTCCGGAGAAGATGCCTACGGTCGCGAAGCGGTTCAGACACTCCTGAAACGAATGGAAGATAATCGCGATCAACTTGCGGTGATCCTCGCCGGATATAACAAGGAGATGGAATCACTGATCCGATCCAACCCAGGCCTGTCATCAAGAATCAACACCACGATCGATTTTGAAGATTACACGCCGGTGGATCTGGGGAGAATCTTCCAAGTGCTCTGTGAACAAAACCAGTACAACCTGCCAGGAGAAGCGAGACACCGACTGCTTGTTGGATTCGATCATCTTTACGAAAAGCGTGATCGTCATTTCGGTAATGGCCGCCTGGCCAGAAACTGTTTCGAAGACAGCGTTCGCAAACTAGCGGATCGTATCGCCAAGATGTCAGAACTCACCGAAGAAGCGTTAACACAATTCTCGGAGCAGGACATCGCGATTCCCGGTATCGGCGAGCGGGATTTAGATGCCTTGGTTGAACAATCGCCACCTCTCCGGACTCAATGCACCGACTGCAAAAAAGGGATCCGAATTCCTGCTCGTTCGCTCGGCACTCGAATCAAGTGTCCAGCATGCGATGCGATTCAATGTCATCATTGGGCTCCGTTGGCGACCTCTTGATCATCGAAGCATCGCGTTTATCAGCATCACCTTTATCCACGATGACTAAAAGTGCGGGCAGCAAGATCAGATTGGCTGCTGTCCCAAGCATCATCGTGATTGCGATCAACAGACCAAAGGTCGCGGTTGGGACAAACTCACTTTGAGCCAGCACCCCAAAACCGACAACAAGAGCAGAAGTCGCCAAAGTGACAGCAACTCCCGTCCTCCCCGCGGCCGCTTGAATCGATCGCTTCACTCCACGACCCGCAAAATGCTGCTGACGACGGTAGTGGTAAAGCAAATGCACGGATCCATCGATGGATAAACCAATTGAAACGGCTGCGATCATCGCAGCCCCCATATTCAAACGCTCGCCCACCAAACCGCAAACCGCCAAAACGGTCGCAAGGGGAATGACATTGGGAACTAATGAAATGATTGCCAGTCGAAACGATCGCAGAAACAATCCGATCAAGAATCCCACAAGAATGATCGATGCGATCAAGCATTTCCATTGATCACGAACAACTTGATCGATCAAGCGAGATAACAAAATGTAATAGCCTGTCACCTCGATGGGACGAGTCATCCCGACCTTGGATTCACTGCTTTTCGCAAGGGAGTATTCATCAACCACCTTCCTCACTTCAGCAATCAGACCCTCTTTCTGCTGGGCCTCCAAATCTTCTCGGCTTCTCAGCATCAATCTTAAATAGCGGCGGTCACCGTCGGGTTCACTCATTAACGCGTCAAAAAAGCCTGGCAACACCACGGCCATGAAGGAAAGTCGCGGACCAATCGGCAATAACGCAGCAAAGCGACTTCGACGCACCACTAACTCTGCATCAGCAATACTAAGCACTTTGGTTAGCTTCGCACCATTCACGTCAATCTTGCGAAGCTGACCCTCGAGTTGACGCACCTCGGTGAAATACTCTTCGGTCAGGTTAACAGGTGCCTCCAACATCACATCCCAAACACCCGCCCCGCCGAAGTTGTCCTCGACCACTCGGTAAGAGCGGGCGATCTGTGACTGACTCTCAAAGTTATTTAAAAAGCTTCTCTCTGATTCCAAGCGTGGTACACCCACTGCCACCACGAACAACATGACCCCTATCGCGAGCAGAACGCTGCGAGGCTTGTGCACTGACAAAGTCACCAGTGAAAGTGACATGCGCCGAATCGATCGCTGAAGTCGATCCTGAATCGCGGCGAAAGGTACGAGGATTCGCTGCGCGTTCGAAATCTGAAAAATCCGCTCCAGCCCAAAAGCCTTCAGCTTCGAAGTCAGGCAGACTCCAACGAACAAACAGGTCCCAAGCATTCCAGCCATCACCGAAATCGAAATCATCAAACCGAATTGCCTAATCGGTGCTAGCGAAGAGAAACTCAGAGCGAAAAAACCCGCGGCATCCGTAAGACATGTCCAGAAAATGGGCCGGGCGAGAAGGCGAATTGCGTCCACCGTTGCGTCGATTTCACTGAGTCCTTTGCGTTTGAGTCGTCGGTAACGAATCCCAAGATGCAAAACGGCGGTCACCACCATGACCGTGACCAAGGCTGTCAAAACCGAGGAAGCAATCGACAACCGCCAACCGAAAGCAACGAGCAAACCTTGTGTGATTACGATGGTCCAAGTGATCGTGGCGGTTGCGAGTAACACCAGACGCCACTCGCCAGATGTTATCAGCAAACAGATCCCGAGTAAGGTGACGGTCAAGATGGCCAAGCTCTTTCCATCTTGTTGAATTAAATCGAGCGCATCGGTGATCATCACCGACTCACCCACCAAAACCGTCTGCAAACAGACTGACTGAAGTGCAGCTTCTTGTGTCTCGCCACCACCTGAATGCTTCGCAAAAAATACTCCGGAAACAACGTTATCACGTATCTCTTTTAACTCAGCGAGAGTTGCAGAACGCTCTTGATCACCGAGGAGAATAACCAACGCGGCCCGCGATCCATCGGCGGAATGCGTGTAGTTCTCAAACAAGTCAAGGAATCCCGATGCCACCTCATCGTCAGACCGGAACAAATTCGGAACATCGCTCTCGGTTAAAGAAGGACGGACGCGATCCATCGCATCGTTCAACCTTGCGATCGATAAAACATCAGTAACCCCGTCAAGACGGCGGATCGTATCAGTCAATAGACGGTTCCGATCCACGCCTGCAAAAGTTGCTAATTCCGGGTCGCGATAAACCATCAAAACAACGGACTGACCGCCAAATACACGTTGCAGTTTTTGGTAAGAAACCAAATCCACGTCATCATTTGGAAAAAGGGATTCCACGCGGCGATCAAAATCTAATTTTGAAGCCACAGGAATCGTCGCGAGCCAAATCACAACTCCCAAAATCGCGAGTACCCAACGCGAACGAATCAACAGCGTCGCGACAGATTCGGGTAACTTGTTTTTTGCGGTTTGGTTTATCATGGGCTCCGAGGCAATCGTGTCATGCAGCCATTATTTGAGCATGGCAAAACCTATCGCTTAAAACCTGGTTAGCCAACACCAACATCCGTGTCAATCAGAGTCAGATCGTAGACCTTCGAAAATGCAGTCACCCACTCGCTCTGTAACGCACGACCCATCGCTTGAGCGATCCGATTCGAAAAGCCAAACTACCGGCGGCAGTGATCAACGTTCACTACAGTTGTTTTTGCCGATCGCGGTCACCCTCGCAATCCTGATTCGAACTGCGGTTTTGTATTTCGGTGCTGAATCGCTCAAGCAAGACCCCGACGCTTATCAAGCGATTGCAATCACGATCCATGAACAAGGTGTTTTTGGCTTAACCGCTGCCGACGGGCAAGTGATCCCAACTTCATTTCGCCCCCCCCTGTACCCATGGATGTTGTCCGCAGTAGTCAACGAACAAGGAAACATCAGCCGTCTTGCGATAGCAGCACTCCATCTACTGCTTGGCGTCATGACAGCGTGCCTCACTTTTCTTAGCGTACGGTATCTGCTGACAATTAATCGACCAGCAGACAGCATGGTGAATGTTGCAAGCTTTGTCGGCGCGACCTTGGTGGCCATCGATCCGATCTTGGTTCAGCAATCAACGTTTGTGATGACGGAAACCTTGGCCGCATGCTTGACCAGTTTGATTTTCTGGATTTGGATACGGTCTTTTCGGAGTGGTCCGACCATCGGGCTGAGCGTCTTACGCGGGGTCGCACTCTCCACGGCTTTCCTGTGTCGACCTACGTTCCTCGCTTGGGCCGTATTGCTGCTGATGGGTGAAATAGTCATTGCCGTTTTTGCGGCAAATCGTCAAAAAAAACAAAGTCGCGGAGCAACAGCTTTATCCTTGTGCATTACCGCCGGAATTCTGCTGCTGACGGTGGCGGCTTGGACCAAAAGAAATGCAAGCTCCACAGGGTATCCAGCGTGGGCGACAACTCATGGTGGCTACACCTTGCTCCTCGGAAACAATCCCTTGTTCTACGAACACCTTGAATCGGGGGGCGCATTCAAGCGATGGGATGCCGATTCGTTCACGCAAGCATATGCCTATCGCTTTGGTGAAGAGGGACAAAGTGAAGATTTCTGGTTGAAAGCGAGGGACCCATCAACTAGCCCTCAACCGCCACCACTAGGTCTTACGGAACACCAAGACGACCAGTGGAGTTATCGCGCTGCAATCGCAACGATCAAACGATCTCCGCAAACCTTTGTTACCGCATCCTTCAATCGGCTTTACCGACTTTGGACACCCTTGCCATTTGGCACATCGGATCGAACGGATTTGAAACGCATCGCCATCACTGCCTACTACCTATTTCTATACTTCCTTGCGGTAATCGGAATCATCAAGATCTTCCGCAATGGGCAGAGTCGTTTACTCTTGCCTCTGTTATCGCTGCTACTGGCACTAAGCGTGATCCATACCATTTATTGGAGCAATCTTAGGATGCGAGCACCAGCACTTCCTCTCATCGCAGTCTATGCGTCATTGTCGATCGGATCGATCCCCGTACTTACACGTCAGCGAAAGATCGATAAAGACTAAGATCCCTCTTCCGTTATCCAGACAACTTTTGACTGCAACCAGAAGAAGAAACATCCACCTGCGAGTGTGGAAAGCGACTCACCTAACGCCCACCACAATGGCATCTCAGATTGCAAATCAACGATGAGTTGCGAGGCCCCGAAAGCGATGGTGGCTATCGCCAGGAAGCGGACAAGATCCCGATAGCGGTAAAGATCTCGGACCACGAACAACATCAATACGCCGACAAATCCGTAGAGAAGAGAAAGATTTCTCGCAAGATAATAGGTCAGCGGAGACTCGGGAAACGGATTGAACCCTAGAAACTCTGAAGCTTCAACGATCCACTTTTGCGGCATCACCGAAGCGGCGAACGCAAGTAAAGTCACACCACCAATCAGCCAAAAGAACCATTGCAGAGCGTGAAACCAAAACACCGATTTTTCTTGAACATTCACTCTGGGTATTTCTCCAAACTCAACGGTCCCGTTGCCAAACAACGGTCAACCAAATCAAGACGCCACACCGCTCGCACAGCCGGATGCATTTTACCGGCTAACTAACCACTGAAGCGAGCAGAGAAAATGCAATTCAACTGACATCCTGCCAGGGCAGCGGTGGCGACTTCTCGCACACAGATAGTTGTTTCAACAAAGGCTGTGGAATCGCAAGAACTTTGTGCTCCCGAAGATCGATGTAAACCCATCGAGTCTCGACTCGCGCCAAGACGGTTTGATCAACGGGACGACATATTGCGTATTTTCTCTTGGATGCGAATCGTGAAACTTCGCTGACCCAAGTCCTAACAATCAATTCATCACCGGCCAGAGCAGCGGCGCGGTACGTAATATCGTGGCTCCGGACAACCCACCCGAAGCCCTTCTCCAAGGCATCCTCCGCATCCCATCCTCCGGCGCGAGTGTGTTCCCCTGCGGCCCAAAGTGTCCACTGCAGATAGCGTAGATTATGCACGTGTTGCTGCGCGTCTATCTCTGCATCTTCAACTCGATGTTTTAAATCGTAATAACTTTTCATCTCACCCGCTTCACACCAGTAATCGGTCGGTCAACAAACAGAGAGCAAGCTTGACGCGATGCATCCGACACTTGGTAATAAGACACTTGGTAAATTGCGTACACCTAAACTAAACCCAAAGCCTTCGACTGCCTATGGTGATCGCTGAAGGTCGAACTGCCGGAAGTTGAATTTGTAAAATCAAACTAGATTTCTCCGAATCATGATTGTTTCGGTGGGTTTTAAACAAATATTCAACCTAGAACCAAAACGATGAAACTTACTGCAAAATGAACTCAGGGCGAAAACAGGTTTCGAGTCTTGGGGGATAAGTTTTATCGACCTAACCACCCAATCAGGCGAACGATCACAACCAAATCCGTCAAGCAAGAAAGGCATCCATGGGTTTCATTAATTCTTGCGTGACATGGTCGGCATCGGGTATTTTGAGAAGAATCAACAAGAATTTTCGGGTCAGACAGCAGATTCGGCAGCTAGTCAGGATGTGCCATGTCCTTACTGCTACAGTATTGAGTGAGTCTGTCCAGAGAAAGATTGCCAGCGTCACCATGCTGGTCAGCGTCATCAAGCACTGAAACCACCTGATATTGGCGAGTGATGGACCAACTAAATCAATCCCACTCGTACTACTCAAATGGACTGCAATCATGAAAAATCTGCTCTATACCATTCAGTTTTTCACCGCGGCACTCACGTTGTCCGCCACATCGGTACTAGCATTTGCGGGAGACGAAAAGGTGTCCGAATCAAGCAGTGATTCACAGAGTAAGACGGAAGCGACGGCCACGCTCGCCGGAGGATGTTTCTGGTGCACAGAGGCTGTTTTCGAGCGTATGCAAGGAGTCAAAGATGTGGTCTCTGGCTACATCGGTGGCACCGTTCCTAACCCAACCTACGAACAGGTTTGCTCCAAAACGACAGGACACGCTGAAGCGATTGAGATCATTTATGATCCAAGCGAAACCAGCTACGAAGAACTTCTCGAGGTCTTTTTCAAAACCCATGACCCAACGACCAAGAATCGACAGGGTGCAGATGAAGGGCCCCAATATCGAAGCGCGGTCTTCTATCACAACGATGAGCAGAAAGAGGCTGCAGAGAAGTACATCGCTAAGCTGAATAAGTCTGGCGAATACAATCGCCCCATCGTCACCACCCTCGAAGTCGCCTCCAAGTTTTATCCTGCCGAAGAATATCATCAAGATTTCTATGAGCGCAACCCTAACTATGGATACTGCCGAGCGGTGGTGAGCAACAAGGTAAGGAAATTCAACCGTGAATTTGGGGACAAGCTGAAAAAGCCAAATCAGAAGTGATCCTTTCCTCGCTCGGAGATGACCAAGCGAGTTCGATTGGTTCTCAACGCATAAATCCCGAGCAAGAAAAGCACGAAGCCAACGAAAAGAGAACGGACTAGCCATGCCCTAAATTTGGGCATGGCTTTTTTCGTTTATGCTGCCCAAAAAGTTGGACGGTGAAAAGAATATTTGCGACTGAAGCACACCCTGCTTTGAATCATTTGTGCTAACTTACCGCTTCGCGAATTCAGATGCGAACCGCCAAATGCGCAACCAAAACCAAAGACAGTTCATGATCCAACGACGACAACTTCTCGTTGCTGCCTCGGCCATGACCGCAGCAGCCACACTCAAACCATCTCACGCCAACGCGATCGAATCGGAGTCTTCCAACATGCCTGTGCGATTTGCGCTAAACACGAGTACTTTACGCGGTCAAAAACTGTCGGTAACCGAGCAAATCGAGATCACCGCGAAAGCGGGTTACGATGGCATTGAACCTTGGATCGGTGACTTGCAGCGATACGCCGACGAAGGTGGATCATTGACCGACCTCAAAAAGAAGATTGAAGACCTTGGCTTAACCGTTGACAGTGCCATCGGTTTTGCAAACTGGATTGTTGACGATGATCAAGCGAGAAAAGAGGGGCTCGAAAATGCAAAACGAGAAATGTCGGTCGTGAAAGCCATCGGGGGATCTCGAGTTGCCGCGCCGCCCGTTGGTGCACATCGCGGTGATAGCGTTTCGCCTGAGTTACCAGTGATCGCACAGCGTTACCGAGCACTGCTTGAAGTGGGTGCCGAGATCGGTGTGACCCCGCAACTAGAGCTATGGGGATTCTCACCCACACTGAGCAAACTGAGTGAACTAGCTTACGTTGCTGCTGGGGCTGAGCATCCCGATGCCTGCGTTCTTCCTGACTTCTACCACATCTATAAAGGTGGAAGCGATTTCTCAGCATTGGGAATGATCGAAGCGTCGCGAATGCATTGTTTCCACATGAACGATTACCCCGCTGACCCTCCTCGCGAGTCAATCGCAGATAAGGATCGTGTTTTTCCTGGCGATGGCGTCTGCCCACTGCCTCAAATCATTCGTCAATTGGTTGATCACGGTTTTCGTGGTACTTTCTCGCTCGAGCTATTTAATCCTGAATATTGGGAACGTGACGCGATGGAAGTTGCCCAAGAAGGCCTCGCTAAGTCCAAAGCAGTTGTGGAAAAAGCGATGAGCTAGCGATCTCTTAGATCGGCACGAAGACCTATTTGGTGAAAAGCAAGATTGAAAGATCATCTGGCTTACCGAGTGATTCAGTCTGGCTCGAAGTTGCGTCATTCGACAACGCGTTTTCGTCGCCCGTCATACGATGGTGCACCTTGCTGGCGAGCTGGGTGACTCGGGCGACGGGGGTGCCGCTTCGGCTCCACTGAATCACTTCGTCGAGGTGTAAGTTATCAAATAACCCATCGCTTCCAACGATCACCGTATCTCGCGGACTCAATGGTTGACTCGGCCCGATCTCAATGTGCATCTCCCTAGAACCAACTAGATTGGAAACAAGATGCCTTTCGTCGTGGTGCATCGCATCGGTTTCGTCTAGCAAGCCGGACTCGATGGCATAACCGACGGGCGAATGCGGTGTTGACTTCCATTTCACAACACCCCGCTGGCCCATGATCACGGTCATGGAGTCACCCACTTGGTAGGCGCGAGCGACCGAGTCATTGATTTCCACAACTGACAACGTGGTAGCCGCACCCACTCCGAGGTCGAGAATTTCCCGATTCGCTTGTTCAATCCCGTCCAAAATGGCGGAGCGCAGGTCTCGATCCGGTTCTGACGCACACAGACGGTCAGCGAGAGCCTGAACCGCAATGGCTGAAGCTTTGTAGCCCAAGGGACCTCCGCCGACACCATCAGCCACCGCGAGGACGATAGCCCCTGACACTGTACGAATGATCGCAGCACTATCGTCGTTCGGCTCAAACTTACCCGGGCAGCGACGACAAAACGAAACCACTCGCCCTTCCGGAAACGAAGACTGCTGCGGCGCAGTCATGTCTGACTCAAGAAAAAATTCCTTCGTCATTTCGGTGGTGTGAGTGAACATGATCTTCAGGCAGAGGTTGCAACAATAAAGGGCTTGGTCGAATCGGATCTGGATCAGATCCAGTCTGAAATGAATCTTGCGAAGTGGTAGGTTTGGCGGACAAGTTGTGAGGAGCCCAATTCACCGGCACCAATTGCCCGATGCAATAGTTTAGCTATCACCTCGCTGCTTTCTGTAATGCCTAATTGCCCGCAAGTGGTTTTTATTCCATACCCGAAGCAACTGGTTCGCATCGCGGAACCTTTGATGGGGTTCGATGGAAAGGGATTTGCGGATCATAGCGATTACATCAGGATGAAGCCGTTTCTTCAGTGATGCCGCACCAGGAAATGGCCAGCGAAATGGATACTCTGGCCAGTGGCTAGAAAACATGCGATAGGTAAGTAAACCAAGCGAAAAGACGTCCGAACGAGCCGATGGCTTACCCATCGCCTGTTCCGGTGACATGTAGCCAACCGTGCCGGTGCCAGACCCGCTGATGGTTGCTTGGGCGACCTTGGCGATTCCAAAATCAGCAAGGCGAACGTGCGATGTGCCGAACATCAAAATATTCTCGGGCTTAATATCGCAGTGAATGACTTTATGCTCGTGAGCGTGGGCGACTGCCTCGTACAACTGCTGCGTGATCGAGCAAGCGGTATCAAAAGCCATCCGCTTTTTCAATCGATCGTCGAGAGTTTTTTCCGCAAGCGGTGAGACGATCACAAAATAATCATCAATGAAGGTTGCATCCCGAATGGGTTGAATATTGGGGTGATCCAGCTTCATCATCATCCGAGCTTCGCGCCGAAACTCTTCGAGCATGTCATTGGACACGTGATCGAGAGACGGAATCTTGAGAGCGACCTTGATCCCCAAAAGAGTGTCCGTTGCAGCGTAAACGGTGGCAAAGCCGCCAACGCCAATGCGGCGATCCAGCCGAAACTTGCCCAGTCGACTGCCAACACGCAATGATTGTTTACCCGAAGCCATCAACCCTACTCCAAGCCAACCGGTGTCACCAACACGATCATTGATCAATGCACACGGTCGGGATCAAACACTGCACCAAGCGAACTGCGTTCAGAAATGTGCAATCGATGGAAAACTTTATCTACGGCTTACGTGCCGCTCAATGCATCTTAGCCGTTTCTTGCGGTAAGTCGAGTTCCTCGCTTTGGCAATCGATTTGCCATGCTCCACGATAGGTCGACGTAATCCTTGCAAAGCCGCAATAGGTGCACTGCGAGCAAAAGGGCACCTATAGACACAAAAGCACCCAGAGTCTCCAGAACGTTGACCTTGAAACCAAATGCATCAGTTGCCACCAAGCTGAACACGCCGAAACCGATCAAACCCAACAGCCCAAACGCAATTGAACGAAGTCGCTTATTGAGTAAACCGCCCTGATCAGCCAAGTCGACCATCCCCACAAAAACCGCTAACTTCTGGATCCCAGAAATGTAAGACATGAGAGCCATGTGCAGGACCAAGTAACCACAGAGGTCATAGAGTACCCTCATCGAAAACACTTCAGGAGGTTCTGGATAGGGACCAAAAACCAGAGTAGGCCAATCTGTCAGTTCAGCAATCCCCTCCGAGATCCAGTAAATCGAGAACCCCAGCAATGCCAACAGACTATTGCTTCGAATCATCGCATCTTTAGGTGCACTCAGACACAATGCTTTACCGAGACCGGCGACCAACGCACCAACGTAGATCAACACCGTCGTGATCAATACCGCCATCTCGACGAATTCGAGGTTTGAATCATCCAGAAAAGCGTTTCTAAACCCGAACAGAAATAGAAAAATCACGATGATGGTGCTCCAAGTAATGAAAGCACCAAGAAGGACAAGCAGGTAGCCCCTGCGCATGTTTCGGTAAGAGTCGACCCCTTGATCCCCACCGACGAACGCGTCTTCTATGGGAGCCGCGCTAGGGTCATACGGATTATCGTTGCTTACCATCGCTGCTCTGGTCGCCTAATCCAGGGAGGCTCTCAAACTCGCAGGCTGTCGGCAACTCGTTTGATGTAGTTGCAATATTTCACGAAAGCCACAACCAGCGTCACAAACACGATTAGGACGAGAGCAAACACAGGAAACGCCCCTAAGGCACCCATCGACAAACTAAAAAACACAACTGGAAAGGGAATGACGACTGTTAAAACAGCAACCGTAATCACGAGCCGAATCAGGCTCGATGCTTGATTGACTAGATCCAGCTTCCCAAGATGCTCGGTCAGCCGTCTTAAGTACACAAGGAACAAAACATAGCTAGCCACCGTTAAGGCGTACTTCACCACCGCTAAAGTAAACGTCGCAACCGCGGCAAATTCGGGAGCCAGCAGAAGTCCCAACAAGATATCCTCGAGCAGATTGATCAGGAACTGAATAAGCGAAGCGAAAATCGAAAGCAGTAGCGGTGTGTTCCCACCATGCAACTTTCCGCCGAAGAGACAGACCACCTTACCCAAAAAAGCAACGCCGGCTCCGATCAGTACCAAGGCTAGAGGAATCAACAAACCGAACGATAAAAAGCCGGCAATTCCACTGGAGGAACTTCCGGCTGTGAGAGTGCCGAACATTCCAATCCCGACGATGACCGTGAGAATCAATCCGGCGATGAAGGCAACAATCCCGTAGTAAATCATGAGGAGCCCAGTACGCGTCGGCCCCGATGCATCCACTTGACCTCGAGATCTACTTGGGAGCGAGTTCGACTCATCTCCTACGATAGACGGCTCATAGGGATTATCAGGAACCGGTAATTGATCATCATTCACGATTTGCTCTGCCCAAAAGTGGTAACACCATTGCCTCGACGCCGACCTCGACACCCAGCGATATCATCCGCCAGAGATGGCCTGCATCACAAAGACATCAGCTTCATCAGCAACCTGAGCATCCAAAGCCTCCGCCTGCACTGCCATCTCACCATCGATAAACACCGAAAGATGTCCCCGCAGCTGACCATCATCATCCAGTAAATAGTCTGCTAAATTGGGATATTGCTCGAACCAATGGTTCAGCCCCTCTCGGAGACTCCCCGGCTGCAATTCGCCACTCGCCGGACAATCCACATGAGAAGCAAGCTGCAATGAGAATTCGATTTTCGCCATCTGTTGTCTTTGCTGAAAAGAGTTGATCTGCCGAGTCTCAAAAGTGGGGTTGAATGAAACACGGTGACTGTCGCAGCGTATCAAGTGATCGCAAGGCAAACGTTAACCCACGAAAACATGCTCAGGTTCAGGCGTATCGGCTAGGCGATATCCGATCCAAGCCATCGATACCACTGGCTCGCTGCTCGATTGCATCCGCGATCAGTTTACCTGTAATCATCGACAAGCTAATCCCCATCATACCGTGCCCAGTGGCAATCAGCAGGTTTTCGTGTTTTTGACTTCGCCCTACGTATGGTAGGCCGTCTGGGGAACAAGGACGCAACCCAACCCACGGGTTGCAACCAACAAAATCACTTTCCTCAAAGTCGGGAAAGTAATCAGGAATGGAACGAACAATTCCGCGCAGACGCGATGTGCTAATCGATTCGTCATGACCCACAATTTCCATCGTCCCACCGAACCGCAGGGTTGAACCCATGGGTGTCACCGCGACCCTGGCCTCCTTAAGGATCGAGCAAACGTTGGGCAATTGCCTAGGTTGATCGAGAGTCAAGCTGTAACCCTTGCCGGCTTGCAGCGGTAGATTCATCCCCAGTTGGCCCGCCATCAAGTTGGACCACGCACCGCCGCAAATCACAAACTCATCACCAGCAATGTCACCCTGACTGGTGGCAACGGCGTTGACTCGCGACAGCGCCCGACCACGCTCGGATCGAAACTGATCGCATGAGGTCTCCCAACAAAAATTTACACCCTGTTGCTCAAGGTGCTTTTCTAATGAGCTCATCATTCGGTTCGGCGAAAGATGACAATCAAGCGGAAAATGGACGCCTCCCAAAACCCCCATTCGAATTCCCGGATCCAGATCTGCCAGCTCTCCAGGATTCATGACCGTCGCGGGTACACCGAGTTCGTTCGCGAGCTCCGCAACTTCAACCTCTTCTTCTAAACCTTCATGGGTGGCGCAAAGCATCACCAAGCCACGCTTGACCAACTCGAACCCGTCTGGGATCTCGTGCTCCAATTCGAGAAACGCCTGCCTGCCTGCTAAGTTCAGATCACGCAATAGGGGCGAGTTTAGATCAACTTGCTTCTGCGTACTGGCCTGACGAAACTTCCATAGCCAACTGATTAGATCAAATGACAAGCGAGGCCGAATTGCAAACGGTGACTCTCGGCTCCACATCCATTTCAGACCAAGTCGAATCATGCCCGGTGCCGCGAGTGGAATAAAATGACTGGGCACCAACATTCCAGCGTTTCCGAAGGAGCAGCCGTCTCGCAGTTGCTTGCGACGATCAATCACCGTCACGTCATGACCATCCTTCACGCACCCCCAAGCGGTCGCCAATCCGATCACTCCTCCGCCAAGAATGACGATTTTCTTTGCCATCGCTTGCTTAGCTCTTCAACAGAAACAAAGGTCAGTCAGATGATTCGTCCAAGCCGATCCCATGACGAAAAGGATCATCATCCTGCAGAAGTAAGTGTCCCTCAATGGTGACGAAAGCTCTACCGGTAATCGTCGGGATGATTCTACCACCGGGTTCGTCCGCCCAATGGTAGTGGCCCGTGAAAGAAGTACCGAGAATCCCTTCCTGAATCCAATTCTCACCTGGCTCCAACAAACCATCAGCGGCAAGACATGCCAACTTCGCACTCGTTCCCGTTCCACATGGTGAACGGTCATATTCCAGACCGGGGCAGAGAACAAAATTGCGGGAATGATTCTCTGGTGAAATTGGATCGTCAAACAACTCGATGTGATCCACTTCCGGATACCCGTTTTCGTTGACCGTCTTTCGGATAGCGGTCGTCATCTTCAGCCACTCACTGATCGAATCGATTCGCAAACGAGGCTTTGGCGTTCGAGTTAGAAAAAACCAATTACCACCCCACGCAACATCTCCGACCACCTGCCCAACACCGGGTGCATCAAAAACGACTTCGGTGGCCTTCCGATAACTTGGGACGTTATCGAAGCTAATCTTTCCGTCAGGATGAATCCTCGCCTCAACCACCCCGACCGGCGTTTCAACTCGACAACGATCAGATTCGATCTCCCCCAGATATCGCAATGTTTCTACAAAGCCAATCAGTCCGTGACCACACATTCCAAGGTAGCCAACGTTGTTGAAAAAAATCACTGCAGCGTCACAGGACGTATCGGAAGGTTCACACCTCACCGCACCAATTAATACTTCAGCCCCACGAGGCTCCGTCACCATTGCGAGACGCATAGAATCGTGCTGGGATCGAAACCGTTCCAAACGCTCCTGGATCGTCCCAGACCCCAAATCGGGGCCACCACTGAGAATCACTCGAGTGGGTTCGCCCGCCGTGTGCGAATCCACAAATGCAATTCGTTGCGTCATTGTTTTTGAACCTTCTACCCCGCTGACCAGACTTCAAAGCAATCTTCAAAGTATCTCAATCAATCTTCAATCAACTTGAGTCCGTAATCACTCACCAGCGAGGTACTCTTTACCTTCCCAAGAAGCCCACCAATTCAGGAACAAATTCAACTGTTGTTCCGCGAACTGACGCTGACTATCACTCAAACAATCCGTCGAGATAAAATGGTGTCGATAGTGATCATCCCCAAGCAGCACCAAGAGATACTTGTAGAACAGCACAAGATCGGGACCCTCGTCGTAGGTCGAAAGCACAATCAACGCCTCGTCCAACTCTTGAGCAAAACGTCTCGCTTGGGCGTCACCTTGGGTGGCAGCATGGCACAATGAGATCAGTTTCAACACCTGCTCGGGCAGACAGTTACCGATGCCGGTGATCGCCCCGACCGCGCCGCAGTGCAAAAAGCCGTGGTAGACCTGCGTGTCCACGCCCGCCATCAAGATCAGGTCATCACTTTGGTGCGTAATGTGCTCGGCAGCATAACTCAATGACTTCGCGCCACCGAATTCTTTGAAGCCTACAAGATTGGCATGTTCCTGCCGAAGCTGAAAAAAAAGATCAGCTTTGGTTTCAAAACCGTAGTAGGGGCTGTTGTAGATGACCGCCGGCAGATCGGGGGCCGCGGAGAGAATCGCAGAAAAGTGATCATACTGTGCAGCGGGCGAGGTCCCACGCGAGAGAACGCGTGGAATCACCATCAAGCCATCCGCACCAACTGACTGAGCGTGGGCAGCATGATCACAAGCAATTCGAGTGTTCTGAGCGCCTGTCCCAACAACCACTCTCACTCCCGCTGAAACCAATCTCGAAACCCCCTCCTGACGCTGAGAATCGGTTAACAGCGGCCAATCACCCATCGAGCCACAGTAAACCACACCGGTCATCCCCAACCCCTGCAGCTCCAAACCCTTGGCGACCAAGGCATCGAAGTTGGGATTTCTGTTCTCATCACAGGGTGTCATCAACGCAGGGATACATCCGCGAAAAACATCTGATTTCATCACAAACGGCCCGATCTTTAGAGTTCTTCTTAACACGATCCATTGAACAAAGAATAACGCTATCCTAGACCGGCGAGAAGGACGCAAGCAAATGCATCCGTCCCCCGCCATCAGTCCACCGGAAGCCTTGAATCTTCAGGCCCAAAGAAAATGAACCCGTCTCGACCTACCGATCGCTACGGGTACAAGCGAACGGAATACCCAACGATCGACCCACTCGCCAAAGTAACAGCATCATGTTTTGGAGACGCCCGCCCCGACGTCCGCTGAGCGCACGCCAACGCGTCGATCTCGAATTGCTCCTGCGAAGAACCGTTGAAACAATCGGGCATTCGATCGCTCACTCCGCACAATGGGTCACCGACATCGCACAACTTGAGATTGATCGTAGCAGCGACCAGTCTATCGTTGAATCCGCCAACCTCGCTGTCATCGAACGACTGCCACGAGTTGATACATTGCCATTGGTAAAAATTGTCGCCACCGATGAAATTGACGGGATGTCGGATTACATCATCGCTCAAGAAGCGTCTAACGATGCATCCCAAGCCGCTGCAGAAGCGACAATCGTGATCAACCAAGAATTGCTTAGCGACCCATTGAGACTCGTGATGGAACTTGCAAACCAACACGCTCTTCACTTTTGGCATCAAGTCGAACCAAAACACCCGCTCGACACCACACCTCTTACCACCCACCTCTTGCCGATCTGCTCTGGTTTCGGCTTCCTAGCAAGTGACGCCTCTCTGTATGATTCCCAGTGGTCGCTTGTTGGCTATAGCGGATGGACCCTTTCACGATCAGGCTACTACAGCGCTCAAGAAATCGGCTACGCGATCGCGACTCTCGCGGGCGAACCGAACGCTTTACCTCGCAATTGGCTTGAACGACTTCGGGCTGACTCGAGCGAAACGGCGGCCACCGTACTCAGGCATCAAGAACAAAATCCTCATGCCGAAACTCTTTTCAATGCACGGCAAATCCCGAGCTCTCGCTGCGACGACCAACAGCTTCTGACATGGCTATCCGGGGACTCACCTGATTTTGCACTGGCGGCAATGGAGGCGTTGCTTCTGAAGGATCGACCGATCCGCAACGCCGAAGCCGCAACGCTCGAGCTCAGCCACAGCAAAGACGCGAGCATCGTCCATACTTCCATCAAGTTACTTGCAAAGCTTGCTTCTCCCTCAAGTCTGGTCTCAGATCGAATCCATCATCTAATCAAACACCGAGATCTTGCGATTGCGATCGAGGCTATTCACTCAGCGGTGAAGCTCGATCTGCCTCTCGACACGCACACCAAACGCATCTCGCGGATGATTCGACGACTCGAACGCTACGGCCAACTGCTTCTAAACTCACTCGCAGAAACAAAAGTAGCTCTACCTCCCATGGTTCCAGTTCTGTGTGAACAACTGGACCTTGCCGTCCGCGATGGAACCGAAAGTGAATGGTTGATTAGCCTTTTCAAATGCCTCGGGACCCACACAATCTCCCCAGAACAAGCCATTGATCAACATTGCAAACAGAAGGAAGAAGTCCTTCGTGCTCTCCAATCCGCCAAGGCACAAATCGCATCCGTCAGCACACGGCAGACTTCAGCCTAGATTGCGTTCTCATTCAAAACACCACAAGACTGTCTTCGCTTCGCAAAAGGCCCAAGATTGAAATAAGCAGGAGGTCTTTAAACACGTTACAGCTCTTCTCTGGAGCGTGATAACGAGCGGCCTCATTGTGTCGCCCATTCCGCGAAATCTGTTCGTGAATCTCTATCGCGTTAATTCACGCAATTCGCTAAATTTCCGTGACTTAGAGTTATCTCCCCAAACCGTGGCGATCAACTGTGCGAAAAGCGACTCATTTCCGTTCGATCTATTCATCCCTTTTCGGGATGTTGTTCGTCTCGGCAGCACATGCTCATCCGGGCCATGGCGAGCCGGGCACAACGCATTATTTCAACGAGCCTGCACACGCAATTCCACTGTTGATCATGGGAGCTGTCATCCTATTCCTCGTCGTAGGATGCTACAAAACGAAGACTTCCGAAGCACGAGCCAAGGTCTGATCACATTGCTTCGTCCAGATTTGAAGCTGGCGGATGTTAGTTCAGCCAGCGGTCTTTCATGGCTGGCCAATCCAAAGTGTTGGCAACATCTTCGCCCGTGAGACCACCACGTCTCGCCTGCAAGATCCCGTAACGCATGACTTCCAGCCCAAGCACGGAATGTGCATCGGTGCTGATCGCAATGGGAATCCCTCGATGCTTTGCAGCAGCGAGGTGAACTTCATTCAAATCAAGGCGGGCAGGGTTTGCGTTAAGCTCCATCAACTTCCCATGCTGCTGTACCGCATCCATGACTGCATCCATATCGATCTCGTAGGGACGACGACGATTGATCAGCCTTCCGGTTGGGTGCGCGATGCAATCGACGTGCGGGTTCTCGATCGCACCGAGCATACGATCCGTAATTTGTTCCCGTGACTGCTTTTGGCCGTAATGAATACTAGCCAGGACCCAATCTGCCTCTGCAAGACAATCATCAGGCAGATCCATCCCACCCTTCTCAAGAATATCACACTCGATTCCTTTCAATATCATCAAACGCCCCTCGTACTCGGGACGGATCTGATCGATTGCCCTCCATTGCTCCCGGAGCCTTTGGGCATCAAGTCCCATTGCCATCGATACGCGCTGACTGTGATCGGTGATTGCAATATAGCGGAGGCCGCGAGCAATTGCCGCGTCGGCCATCTCGCGAATGGTGGCCTCGCCATCGGTCGCGGTCGTGTGCATGTGAAGATCACCAAGCACCTGATTAAGCTCTAGCAGTTGGGGCATTTCCGATGTTGCAAGATCAAACTCCAATCGATCTTCTCTCAACTCCGGCGGAATCCAGGGCAGACCGATTGCCTGATAAACCTCTTGTTCGCTGCCGCCCGCAATTCGAGACTCATCATCGATTCGGAAAACTCCGTATTCGTTAACCTTCAAACCTTTTTGCTTCGCAATTCGGCGAACATGAACGTTGTGCGCCTGCGAACCGGTGAAGTACTGCATCGCGGCACCAAACTCCGAATCTTCCACCAATCGAAGATCGACTTGAAAGCCTTTACCCACCCGTATCGACATCTTAGTTTCGCCGCGAAGAATGGTCTGGGAACGACCTGAAAATGACTCAAACTGATCCATCGCGAGCTCCCGATCAGAAGCGACCACTAAAAGATCAAGATCGCCAACCGTCTCTCGCCCCCTTCGATAACTACCTGCCCATTCCATGCGTTGGATGACGTCACAAAGGCTCATGTGAGCCGTAATATCGTGTGCAAGCTGATCGCCCTTAGCCCAATAGATTCTCTCCGCTGCAGCCTCAGCAATCTCTAAACCCTCGAGAATGACCTGCTGTGTTTTAGCGCCAAAACCTTTGAGAACCTTGACCACATCCTGCTCACACGCTCTCCGTAAATCATCCAGAGTTTTGAGATTTAGTTCCTGATGGAGAACGGCTGCCTTCTTGGCACCGAGACCCGGAATCCTCGCCATGGAAAGGACGATCTCGGGAACTTCCTTCCGAAGCTTTTCCAGCTGCGGCAGACTGCCTGTCTCCACCAACACACTGGCCTTATCAACCAAAGTTTTACCGATGCCAGGAATCGTATCGAGACGACGAGTCGGATCGCCAAGAATCCCCGCAACCGATTCCGTCAAATCTCGGATCGCCTTGGCTCCATTGCGATAGGCACGAATACGAAAGGGATTTTCACCTCGAAACTCGAGCAGTTCCGCCATCTCTTCGAGAAGGCTTGCGATTTTCCCGTTATCCATTGCTGAAACCTAACACGAACATCACGCTCAGCGATCAACCGATCGCCATGCGTCAAGAAAAATTCCAGCGGCACTCCGACGAGAAGTTGCCGCATTGGCACACACAATCCTTGTCGCTGGCCAAGCATCGGTCAACATCCAAAGCCAACCCAACACCTACGTGACATTAACAGTCAGTGCTGAACAGCAAGGTGATGCTTGCTGCAACTCACAGAGAACACACCGCTGCAGCAACGACTTCTATCGAGCGTTAGCGGGTTGTTTGATGAAGCGAGAAGAGTCGCTAATCGATCGAGTCTGAATCTCTCGAACGGGCTGAGTGAAAGAGATTGGCGTTAACTCGCTCGTTCGGTGAACTTCCTGAGCAGCGGATTCAGTGGCAACCTTCGCTGGGAAGACCTGATTTACAACATTTGAATCGGGATGATTCAAGGATTGAAACTGTGCATTACCGCTGCGGCGATAACGCGGTTGAAAATTGCGAGGAGCTGCAATCGGCTCAGCCCCCACAAAATTTTCACTTCTCAGTAATTCCTCAAGACTCGGACCATTACTTTGGCTCGGTGAACCAGAACCATCGATTGAACGAGCATCAACATCGCCACGCAACGCCCCCTGTTCGCCGGTTGCTGCATCGCTCGGAGGTGCTTTTCGCAACATGGCTGTCGAATCGGCGGCATTCTGCATTCGCCATTGATAATTTGTCCCGCGATTGGCAGACGAACCGAACCGGGCCGCGTCATTTGCAATTGAAGATGGAGCCGAGAATAGTCGCTGAGAAGAACGCTCAACTCCGATCCCCGCATCACCCTCGGAAGTCGCCGAGGGACTGTATTGATAAGATTCAAGACGCGGTGCAGGCATAGGACTAAGATCGTCCGAAGGAGTCTCAACATCACGAGGACGATTGAGATCATCAGTCGTTAGAGGACGCGTGGAGGACGCTGCCGCAGCTGGTGGAGCAACCAAAACTGCACTAGTGGGGATGACGGCTCCATTCCAAACCGCGACTCCGGGATAGGAGATGGGCTGCAATGCACCAGTCGCCATGACATAGCCGGAGTTGGCAATTACCCCGGGGGTCGAGTTCGCGGTGACAGCGTAACCTAGACCTGGATAGATGACCCCTGGCATCGCAGCAACATAGGAATAACCGGGTGGACATGCATTGGGATCCATTAAGGCAGGTTGATTCGTATCTGGCCTCGCACTGCGAAATAGTCGAACCGGTGTACGCTGCTGTTGCGTGATAAACGAGGTGCATGGCTGTTGAACGACCACCTGCTGCCCCGTCGTCGGGTCCGTTGTCAGCACCGGTCGATAGTAGGTAACCGGAACTCGATACGAACTTGTACGGTACCCCCTACCAAACCATCGCCCCCAAAAATCATTCCAGCAACTTTGCTTGGGTGGCTGGAATGCGGAATAACCCTGAGCAGGATTGCCGCCTTGAGTTGCTGAGGAGACACCGCTGTCTGAACCAGCCTGCTCAGGTGCGGAACCCGATCCTGCCGTTGATTGCTGCGGATTACGAAATGCCTGATAAGGCTCAGACGGGAAGAGGTTCCCTCGAAATTGCGACAATAGGGAGGTGCGTGGTTGTGAACCAACGCTCCCTGTGGAGGAAGCGTCCTGAGTTGCGGTCGTCTCGTTGTTGGGTAATGAGTTTGCATCAACGGGTGCGGTATTAGCGGGGCTCAACTGCCCCGAAGACTGACCAGCTTGAAGGAATCCATTTGGACTAGAGAACGATGGGAAGTTCAGTGATGAGAATAAGCCACGTCGCCCAGAGGTACCGGCTTGATTGCCTGCCTCACTCAACGCTTGTAGCTGGGAAGCCTGTTGATTGATCGCCTGCTGATTGGGGTTCTGAAAAAATGACTGCACTTGATTTTGCCAGACAACGGGAGCCGTCTCCGAAACCGAGGTGCTCCGATTAAGGTTAAGAGGCGGGAACTGCCGGAACCACTCAACGAAGCGATTACTGTTTGATCGAGAGGTGTCGCGCACCCAGAAGGGTCGCCAACCGGTGCCCGCTTGGGGGGCATTCACTCCAATTTCAGAGTTGGGTGTTAGATTGCTGAGCGGATTCAATGCTGACACGTCGGCCGGAGATGTGGGGAGACTTGCCGATCCACCGGCCACCCCAACACTGGCTGCTCCACCCGTGGTGACACTCGGTGTGTTTGTTGGTGCGGTCAACGCAACCGATGGAGATGGATTCGCGCCGCCCTCGAGAACAGACACGCTCTCAGGTGAAGCCTTAGCAACAGATGGGTCAGAGCCTTCTGCGGAAGCCGCGGCGACGCGGTAGGCTGAATTTCTTGGAGACTGGATGTCACGAGACGGCGAGGATGAAACATCAATCTCAGCCGCCACCCATCCTGAGGCAGTACGACCGACCCCTGTGACGGGGCGAAGCGACGATGCCGGAGACTGGTTTGAGCCATTGACCACTGATGAACTCAACCACCTCGATGGATCCGACCCGTCCGCATGCACCTGCGCTAGGTTTTTCGAGGCACCCGTTGCAAACAAGCCTGCAATGAGAATCGTGGTGATCACGCGGTTTGGAAAATGCATCTGCAGATCCAAGGGCTAATGGATTCGAAATAAACGGCAAAACTCCCACAAGTGGAGGACGTCATTGCACCATGGTCAATCATTGCTTGAGAAACTCCAAAGGAAAGTCAGCAGTTTCCTAATCAACGGTGCAGCGAGTAGCGATTACGCAAAAAATGACGGCACTGCCGCTCAATAACGCCCTCCTCACTGGTATCTGGGCTGTTAGACATCCTGCCACTTCCTTCTCCGGAGTCACCAACTGCCAAGGTGACACCGAAATGAATCACCGGATCGAATTGCACCGATCACAATTAACCACAAACCATTACCGCTGAATGACTTACAACAAAAAAAACCGGAACGGCACGCGGGTTGCTACGAAGGGTGTGCGAGTGGAGTAGGTCTGCCAGCAATGCCGCAGCGCCTCGCCT
The DNA here is from genome assembly GCA_938045805.1 of uncultured Rubripirellula sp. Taxonomy (GTDB): domain Bacteria; phylum Planctomycetota; class Planctomycetia; order Pirellulales; family Pirellulaceae; genus Rubripirellula. Next base: position 23,424 of record CALIBL010000010.1, read on the forward strand.
CCGATCGAGGTCAAACGCGTCGTTCATGACAAGATTTGGCCAGTTTTGAACCTAACAGCACAATCACACCCACGCGATTACCCCCCTACGAAGCCTCAATTTTTGGGCCCTTGGATGGAATCGCGAACACTTTGACGATCTACAGGAGAATCACGTCGTGGCAAAGCAAATCGTTTTCGACGACGACGCACGCGGCCCACTGTTGGCCGGCGTCAGTAAGTTGGCGCGAGCCGTAAAGAGTACTTTAGGTCCTCGTGGCCGAAATGCCGTGCTGGATAAAGGTTGGGGATCACCCAAGGTGACCAAGGACGGTGTGACCGTCGCGGAAGATATCGAACTGGATGACCCTTTCGAAAACCTTGGTGCACAACTCGTTAAAGAGGCTGCCAGCAAGACCAACGACGTGGCAGGTGATGGCACCACCACCGCGACCATCCTCAGCGAAGCCATTTTCCGTGAAGGCTTGAAGATGGTTGCAACAGGTGCGGACCCGATGGCTCTGTCGCGTGGCATCAACCGAGCTGTCAGCGTCGCTTCGGATCAGATTCAAAAGATCGCGAAGCCGATCCAAGAGAAGAGCAAATCTGAGATCAAGCAAGTCGCGACCATCGCCGGAAACAACGACGTTGAAATTGGTCGCGTCCTCGCTGATGCATTTACCAAAGTTGGTAAAAACGGTGTGATCACCGTTGAAGAAGGTCGCTCCAACGAAACAACCGTTGATGTGGTTGAGGGCATGCAGTTTGACCGCGGCTTCCTCTCACCTCACTTTGTGACCAACCAAGACGATGTCAGTGTTGAGCTGGAAGATTGCCACATCCTGCTGTTCGAAGAGAAGATCAGCAACAACAAGAAAATGATTCCGCTCCTCGAAGCAGTCAGCAAGGCGAAAAAGCCACTGCTCGTGATCGCGGAAGACGTCGAAGGCGAAGCACTCGCAACGCTCGTTGTGAATAAGATGCGAGGTATCATCTCCGCCGCAGCGGTGAAGGCACCCGGTTACGGTGACCGCCGCAAAGCCATCCTCGGTGACATTGCAGTTCTGACCGGTGGTAAGGCTATCTTCAAGGATCTGGGTATTGATCTCGAAAGTGTACAGCTTGCTGATTTGGGACGAGCCAAGAAGGTTCGAATCACCAGTGAGGCAACCACCATCGTTGGCGGTGCAGGTAGCAAATCAGATATCGAGGGACGCGTCGAACAGATCCGTCGCGAGATCGATATGACCGACAGCGAGTACGACAAGGAAAAGCTACAAGAGCGACTTGCAAAACTTGCCGGTGGAGTGGCTCAGATCAACGTCGGAGCTGCGACCGAAACCGAAATGAAAGAGCGTAAGGCATTGATTGACGATGCTCGCGCAGCAACTCAGGCTGCTCTTGAAGAAGGGATCGTTCCCGGTGGTGGCACCACATTGCTACGCTGCCGTGCCGCTGTGGAAAAGCTTGAAAAGGCAACCGAAGGCGACCAGAAGTTAGGGGTTCGGATCATCCGAAATTGCCTGGATCAACCTCTGCGAGCAATCGCCAACAATGCTGGGCTTGATGGGGCAGTGGTCGTGAACCGCGTCCTGCAACTCAAAGGCAAAACCGAAGGCTATGACGCCAACGCCGAAAAGTACTGTGATCTCCTAGCTGCGGGTATCGTGGATCCCGCAAAAGTGGTTCGCACCTCGCTAACCAACGCGGCGAGTGTTGCGTGCCTTCTCCTAACCACCGAGTCACTTGTCACTGAAATCCCTGTTGACGAAGAGCCAGAAAACGGTGACCACCATCATGACCACGGTGGTGGCATGGGCGGTATGGGAGGAATGGACATGGGCGGCATGGGCGGAATGGGTGGCATGGGCGGCATGGGCGGCATGATGTAATCAAGCCCCTCACGCCAAGTGAGCCTATCCATTATTTACAGAACCAATCATTCAAATTTCAAATCATTAAGAAGTAAACAATCATGGCAAAATTAAACCTTCGACCATTAGACGATCGCGTTGTTGTCCAGCCGAGCGAAGCTGAAGAAACCACCGCAGGTGGCATTGTGCTTCCCGATTCCGCCAAAGAAAAGCCACAGCGTGGCACGGTCGTTGCAGTTGGCCCAGGTCGACTTCTCGATAGCGGCAACCGCGGTGAAATGACGGTTTCCATCGGTGACACCGTGATTTACGGCAAGTACGGCGGAAGCGACATCGAAGTCGATGGACAGGAAATGAAGATCCTTCGCGAGAGCGACATCCTCGCCAAGCTTCTCTAAACCGGTCTGTCCATTTCGGAAAGCCTCATCGCAATAATTTTTATTGAAGGAATACTTTCGTGGCAAAACAACTACTTTTTGACGATCATGCTCGATCGCGTATGTTGGCCGGCGTCAACAAATTGGCTGACGCGGTAGCGGTGACCATGGGACCAACGGGTCGAAATGTCATCATCGACAAGTCCTTTGGCGGACCCACCGTCACCAAAGATGGTGTCACCGTCGCCAAGGAAATCGAACTTGAAGATCGATTCGAAAACATGGGCGCGAAACTCGTCATCGAAGTCGCTCAGAAAACAAGCGATCTCGCGGGTGACGGAACCACCACTGCAACCGTCATGGCACGTGCGATCTTCAAAGAAGGTCTTCGCAACATTGTTGCCGGGAGTAATCCCACTGCGATCCGTCGTGGTATCGACAAGGCAGTCGCAGCAGCAAGTGCCCATCTAATCAGCATGGGTCGACCCGTGAAGAACAAAGAAGAAGTTGCTAATGTCGGTGCAATCTCTGCGAACAATGACCAGGAAATTGGTCAATTACTTGCCGACGCACTCGAGCGTGTTGGCAAAGATGGTGTGATCACCGTTGAGGAAGGCAAGAGTCGTGGTACCGAAGTCAACTACGTTGACGGGATGCAGTTTGACAAAGGCTACATTTCACCGTACTTCATCACCGACCCAGGCACGATGGAAGCGGATTTGGATAACGCTTTGGTTCTTCTTTATGAAAAGAAAATCAGCAACATTCGTGACCTTGTCCCACTGCTCGAAAAATCGGCGCAAACGGGTCAGCCATTGTTGATCATCGCAGAAGATGTGGACGCCGAAGCGTTGACGTTGCTCGTGGTTAACAAACTTCGAGGAACTCTCAACGTGTGTGCTGTCAAAGCTCCTGGCTTTGGTGATCGCCGAAAAGCAATGCTCGGTGATATCGCGACGCTTACCGGCGGAACGTTGATCAGCGATGACCTCGGAATCCAACTTGAGAATGTCACTCTTGATCAACTGGGACGTGCGAAAAAGGTCACTGTCGACAAAGGTAGTACGACCATCGTTGAAGGTGCCGGCAAACGAGCCGACATCGACAAGCGAGTTTCTCAGATCCGTGCTCAGATCGAACAAACCGATAGCGATTACGACAAGGAGAAATTCCAAGAGCGATTGGCCAAATTGGCCGGTGGTGTTGCTGTCATCAGCGTCGGTGCTGAAACCGAAGCTGAAATGAAGCAGACCAAGGCACGACTCGAAGATGCTCTTCACGCCACACGCGCGGCAGTCGAAGAAGGTATTCTTCCAGGTGGTGGAGTCGCGTTGGTTCGTTGCACCGAAGCGGTGGAAGCCATCAAGAGCTCACCACTGAAGGATGAATCCGGAGCGACACTCGTAGCGAGTGCGAAGGGCGACGAGAAGATCGGAGTTGATATCGTTCTTGGGGCTCTTGATGCTCCGATGCGGCAGATCGCCGACAACGGTGGCATCGACGGTAGCGTTGTTGTTGACGAAGTCCGCGGCAAGGCAACCAACATTGGATACAACGCTAACGCAGGGGAATATGGAGACATGTTCAAGGCGGGGGTCATTGACCCAGTCAAAGTCGTTCGCACCGCGTTGACCAATGCGGGAAGCATCGCTGGACTGTTGCTGACCACCGAAGCCCTCGTGACCAACTTCGACGACGAGGACAAAGAGAAGCGTCCCGTTGAAGGCGTTGTTGCCTAGTTAGAGATTCGAATTGTCCCCATCAAGCGATCCGGTTCTCGGACCTTTGTGGGGAAGTTCCTATTAGATCACGACGGGTCGTCTGCTGAATGAATTAGCAGACGACCCGTTTGAATTTAAGCATCGTCCAACCGCCCCCATCTGCCTCACCCTTCCGCGAGGAAAGTTTGGCAGGAGATCGCCGAGGAATCATGGCCGAAAAAACCTGCTACTACGAAGTGCTCCGCGTTGATCGGTCAGCTTCGAAAGCAGAAATCGACCGCGCCTACCGAAAGCTTGCCATCAAGTACCATCCCGACAGCAATCGTGATGATGAAACGGCTGTCGAAAAATTCAAAGAGGCGACTGAAGCGTATGAAGTCCTGAGTGATCAGGAGAAACGAGAGCGTTACGATCGTCACGGCCACGCAGGGGTCGATGGCGTTCATCAATTCAATGATGTCGAGGATATTTTCGAAGCATTTGGTGACCTCTTCGGTGGCGGCATGTTCGGCGATCTATTCGGATCCCGAGGTGGCGGGAGAGGCCGGCGAGCGAGACGTGGGGCTGACCTGCGTTGCAATGTCACCCTCACACTCGAAGAAGCCGCTCGGGGAATTGAGAAGGAAATCTCGTTTCGGCGTCGTTCGCGCTGCGATAGCTGTGACGGCAGTGGGGCTGCCGCAGGCAGCGAACCTGTTCGCTGCTCCACATGTGATGGCCGTGGGCAAGTGATTCAATCTGCTGGCATCCTGAGGGTTCAAACCGCCTGCCCAAACTGCTCCGGTACTGGACAGCAGATCAACAATCCTTGCAGTGATTGCCGAGGTTCGGGGCTGCAGAACAAAAAAGCCGAACTCACCGTCAATATTCCAGCCGGTGTCGATGACGGGACGAGACTGCGCGTTCAAGGGGAAGGTGAAGCAAGCCCAGACGGAGGCCCCGTAGGTGATTGCTACGTTTTCATCACCGTCAAGCCTCACTCACTGTTTAAGCGAGACGGATCACACCTCATCCTGCAGCTTCCAATCTCCTACAGCCAAGCTACCCTCGGAGCTGAAATCGAAGTGCCAACACTCGATGGACCTCAGAATCTAACAATTGCTCCCGGCACGCAGAACGGTGACGTGTTCACGCTCAATGGTCAGGGTGTGGTCGATCCTCGAACAAGGGGAAAAGGGGACCTACTGGTTCAGGTCTTCATCGAAGTTCCCAAAAAGCTGTCTGCCGAACAGGAGAAACTGCTTCGCGAACTGGCAAAACTTGATCATGAGTCGGTCTTACCGCACCGAACAACCTTCCTAGAAAAGCTTCGTAGTTTTTTTGACCCGGAACTTGATCAACAAGAATCATAATGGGGTCAAGGATGTCGAGTCCTTAAAACCTACTTCAATCCCGAACCTAACTCGCAATTCAATTTCCTTGGAGCTACTTGGAAAATGTCAGAAAACGATTCAGCTTCACATGACCCCACTGACGAAGTTCTCGAAGAGCAGACTCAAGAGGATAACGCAGCTGCTCTGGGGGACGAATCAGAGCTGCCAAGTGAACCGGAAACACGCGACGAAGAGATGGAGCGACTTCGTGGAGAAGTGCTCATTGCGGAAAAGAAAGTTCTGCAGGCACAAGCAGAAGCGGAGAATTTCCGTAAACGAATGCGGCGAGACTTCGAGGATCAACTTCGGTTTGCAGCCTTGCCCTTGGTGGAAGACATCCTCTCGGTTCGTGACAATCTTCTCCGAGGTCTCGAAGCTGCTGAAAACAGCACCGATTCTGCGGGCTTGAAAGAAGGCGTTGCGATGGTTGCCAAGCAATTGGATGATGCGCTCGCCAAGCACTCCGTGGAACAGATTTCGACTGAGGACGCGATCTTCGACCCTAACCTTCACGAAGCAATCTCACAGATGCCCAGCGAGGAGCATCCAGCGGGATCGATTATGCATGTGGCTCAAACGGGCTTCAAAATGCACGATCGAGTGATCCGGCCGACTCAGGTTGTGGTCAGCAGTGGCTCAAGCAACGGTTAACGATAAACCGAATCACGGATGACGACACCGCGCTCAACTCAGGCCGTCATCGTGTTGACTTCGCGTTTCATTAAACTGGTTCTCGCTGCCAACGCACCAACGTTCCTCATGGAAAGTCTCGTTCGTGTTTTTTAGCGGTCAGATTCCGTGTCCGCCTCTAGGATGCTGACATCACCACGTAACGCCACACGGCATAGAAATGGCAAGCTGATGCCAGGATCACGAAGAGGTGCCACACCGCGTGAAAGTATCGCTTTCTTCGATCATTGAACAAGAAAATGATTCCCACAGAATAAAGAACGCCACCGGCGATCATCCACCTACCAAGCTCGCTGGGTACATGCGATGCGAGGGGTAGAGCAGGGAGCCAACCCAGAAGAAGGTACGTGTAGGTACCAATCGAATTGATTCGATAACGGATAGCCACCTTTTTAATGAACCCAGCCGACGCGGCAACCCAGATCGCCCACAACAGTGGCACGCGAACCGGTTCGGACGCGTAAAGATAGATGATCGGAGTGTAAGTCCCAGCAATCATCAGATAGATCATTGCTTGATCGTAGGCGCGGAGAGTATTCAGACAAGCCCGCTGATGGAAGAGATGCGAGAGGGTTGAAAACACAAACGTCCCGAAAACCGATAGGACATAGGCAACGCAAGCGATCAACAACCCAACGCGGTCGCTTACCACTGACTCAACAAGCCACAACCCCATCAGAAGGGTAGCCAAGGCAGCGATACCATGTGTCAGTGCATTCGCCCACTCTTGATCCGGTTGAACCGGCGCATTGATGGTCAGGGGTGGGTCAAGCGACAACGGCGTATCGACAGAATAAGGCATGAACTGGGCCGATTAACGAAATCAATGATCCGCCATCACAACCGATTCAAAATCCCTCTTTAAACGGCGGTGAATCAATGCACCGGTCGCTCCGTGTGCACTCGTCTACTGCGAACATGTTACCGGATCACGCGCCAGTTGATACCACCCAAGAGGATCGAATTCAAAACTTGAGCGAGGCCCCTACCTTTTGGGCAAGATAGGCAACAAAGAATATCAATGAAAAAACTAGCCTTGTAGTCGCTTGATGCCAAAAATCGATCATGAGGAAATCGAATTCATCTTTTCAGCAAACGGGTGACTGTCGTGCCACAGCGCAGGCGGTTGGTCTTGCATGCAGCCACTTGGGCAAGAACAGCAATCGACTGACTCAGGTCGCCTTTTTGCTGAGACAACTGTTTAACTCCGATTGGATCAAGAACACCCGACTGCTCGTGGGTGAGGGAACCGCGATCGCCCCCTGGGCAACCCGTGCGGCTGAACTTTGGCAAATCCCGATTGAAATTATCTGCGTCATGGCTCAACCCGGGTTGAGCCATGCGTCACGTCACGCGGACAAACCGCCGACTCCGACCTCAAAGTCGCAATGGGTTCATCGAACCTGGGTAACGCTGCCCAACGACACCAACATCGATCAATTCGTGATTCATCGCGTGCCTCGCTTGTTCATCCCCTACGTTCGTCGCAACGGAAGGATCGAAGCGATCGCGGCCAACCGCCTAACGTCCGACAGCACTTTCGCGGTCCATGTGGCACCATCCCGCTCGGCTAAGCACCTGATTTCCAAGGGCGCCATACCGTGGTCGGCGAACATCCTAGGTGACTCCGCAGCGGCAAATGTAAAAATCCCATCAAAAACGGCTTCCACTAAAGGCAAGCAAAGAAACCGGGTCAATTGGTCGGTCCCCAAAGGTCTTCTAAACAGGCAATGGCTCATCCACTGCACGCGAGGTAACCAAGGGAGTTGGCCAGAGGAAAGCGAGGAACATTACTACGAGTCCATTCTTAAGGATCCACCCTCGGCATGCTGCAGGGAAGCAATTGATGCCTTGCATCGAATCGTCACGCAGAAGCGAATTATCGCTCAGGCTTCGACAAGCAGACATGCTTATCCGGTTGTCTGTTTTTCAGAAGAAAAATTGGATCAACTGCTTGCCCGTCGCTGTTACCGCTCTCACCTGCACCGTTGGGATTATGAGCCATATGGGATTGCGATCACTCGGAGTGCCGCCGAGAAATTCGGAATCCGTCCCGTGATCTACTGCCCCCAAAAGCGTCGACGTGAATACGCCGAGCAAGACCAATATCGGATACACCCTATCGGCAAGACCTACAACTGGCGAGAAGAGAAGGAATGGCGTTCCCCTGACAGTGTTACCCTTGAAAAACTGTCCATCGATGAGGTCTGTATTTTCGCGGAGGATTCCGTCGCGTCTCGATCCAGACTCGCGGGATGCGGCTTCTTGGTTCACTTTCTAAAACGCCGCGTGAATTGAACAAAATCGGGGCGATCAGGCTTGCAGGTTCCACACAACCGAGGGAATACAAAGGATTGCAAAGTAGCTATAATCCCACTCCACAAAAGAAAAACCGTTCCGCACTGTGGAACGCCATTAGAACGGATCCAAGAGAAAGCCGACCGCCGTGACGACTGACAACCTCGTTAGCCTAGCCACCGATCCCTCAAGCCGACACGAATTGGCCTCTTACAAAACGTTAAGCCGCGAAGAACTCAACTCCAGAATTGAGAAGGTTCGTCGTGAATTAGGCGACTCACTGCTGATCCTCGGTCACCACTATCAGCAAGATGATGTGATCGAACACGCGGATCTGCGTGGGGATAGCTATCAGCTAAGCCAGATGGCCGCTGAGAGCAAAACGTGCAAAACCATCATCTTCTGCGGTGTGCATTTTATGGCCGAAACCGCGGACATCCTTGCTAATCGTCCCGAAAAACTAGCTGAGCGAAATCAACAACGTGTGGATGTCATCCTCCCAGACATGGCGGCAGGCTGCTCCATGGCGGATATGGCAGCCATCAATCAGGTGGAAAACGCTTGGGCTGACATGTCGGAGATCATTGATACCGAGCAAGTCATACCGGTGACCTACATCAATAGCGCGGCCAGCTTAAAAGCATTTTGCGGAAAGCATGGTGGAATTGTCTGTACCAGCAGCAACGCCAAAGCGGTCATCGAGTGGGCATTCGAGCGTGGTCAAAGAGTCTTCTTTTTTCCTGATCAACACCTCGGTCGAAACACTTCTCTGACGATGGGAATCGAAGAAGATCAAATGCCTGTTTGGGATCCGTACGCAATGGACCTAGGTGGGAACACGGAGGAAGCAATCCAGAATAGCCGAGTCATTCTCTGGAAGGGACATTGTAGTGTTCACCAAATGTTCCGACCTGAGCATGTTGCAGCGTTCCGAGCCCGCGACCCCAACATGAAAATTCTGGTTCACCCCGAGTGCCCGAGGGATGTAAACGATCTCGCCGATGTGTCCGGCAGTACCGGAAAGATCATCGCCACGGTGCAATCAAGTCCCGCAGGAACCAAATGGGCCATCGGCACGGAACTACACTTGGTCAATCGATTGAAAGCTCAACACCCAGAGCAAGAGATCCATTTCTTAAGTCCGGTAGTGTGCATGTGTGCGACGATGTACCGAATTGACTTGCCTCATTTAGCTTGGACACTGGAAAACCTTCGCGACGGTGCGGTGGTGAATCACATCAAAGTTGATGAGGAAACGAGCCGCTGGAGTTTAATCGCGTTAGAAAGAATGCTTTCCATCAGCTGATCACGCTGCAACCGGGCGGTCGCACTGCAGAGTCATTTCGACAGACAAGACATTTAGATACTCAGTGACCAAAATGTTCAGTCGGTATAATCGCGAACTTGAGCGAATCAGCTTAGAGATGCTCAGCGTCGATTAAAAATAGCTGCAAATGATTTTCTTAAATCGGTGAGACGATGCATCAAACAAAAATGACGCTGCTCACTGTTGTCATGCTCGCCCTCAGTCCAATTTATTCGGTCATGGCACAGGTCACGAAACAGTTGGCTAGTCATCCTGACTTGCCGCCAGATGATATTAGAACCATTGAACATGATCTGATCACGCCCAAGATGATCGAAGGGGATCCCGCGGCTGGCAAACGAGTCAAACATCAACTGACACGATACGCTGGAACTGAGGTTCACCACGCTTTGTACCTACCGGAGAATTGGAGGGCAGGTCAGACTTACCCAGTGATTGTCGAATACGCAGGAAATGGCCCTTACCAGAATTCTTTTGGTGACCAATGCACTGGCAATGTTGCAGACTGCAATCTTGGCTATGGAATCAGCGGTGGAAAAGATTTCATTTGGGTCTGTATGCCGCTGATAGCAGTTGATCATCAACGGAATCAAAGGCAATGGTGGGGTGATCTTGATGAAAGCGTCTTGTATTGCCGCGAAGTGATTCAATTGCTGATCGATGAATTTGGAGCGGACCCCAAAAACCTTTTCCTAGCCGGATTCTCAAGAGGTGCGATCGCTTGCAACTACGTTGGCCTTCATGATGACGCCATCGCAAAGCTTTGGAAAGGATTCATCTGCCACAGTCATTACGATGGAGTCAGGAAATGGGGCTACCAAGGAAGTGATCGAGTCGCCGCGGCAAGTCGATTGAAACGACTACGCGGCCGGCCTCAGTTCATCAGTCACGAAAAATCAGCCAAAGCAACCGAGAGCTACTTGGACGAGGTTGGCAGACCCAGAAATCTGGAAATTCATTCGCTGCCATTTCGCAATCACACCGACCAATGGGTCCTTCGAGACCTACCGCTGCGAGAGACATTAAGAGTATGGGTGCGGTCCAACCTCAATCGATGACCGCTATTTTTTGAGCAGAGCATCATCAAGATTCACTCGGTAAAGCACTTGGTTGTAGTCCCAACGAGGCGTTGCGTCTTTGGTCTTAGAAAAAGTCTTTGTGTAGGTGCCCTCGAACAGGACCACCGGTTGGTTACCATCTGCGAATACCGGGTGAACCTGTGGATTGTAAAACGTGTACCGCTCATGACTCGCCACTTTGACCGCGTTTCGCCATGGGCCCTCAGGACTCTCGGCAACCGCTAGCCAGATTTCACCCAAGAAGGAGCGGTCACCACCAAACTGGGTAAAAATAGAAATCCATTTCCCAGCAATCGGATGCCAAATAACGGCCCCTCGATGTGGCTCAATTTCCTCGTCCGAGTTTAAGGTTGCAATGGTCGCCTGCGGCTTCAAAGCGATCCAAGACTCTGGATTTGACCAACTCTCATAATCTGCTTTGCAGCGCATCGTTGGGAGGGGGTCACCAAAATAAACCCAACGCGCACCCTTGTCGTCGGTCTTGAAAAATGAATGACCAGTGGGAGGTGAGATTGCGTTTTGATTATCTTTATCGACTTCTCGCCAAAGCACACTCAAGCGATCAAATCTTTTTGTCTGTTCATTCCAAACACAGAGTCCCCTCTCGTATTCCGTCATTGGTGGACGGATCTTTGAATACGATGCCACTAACTTGTAAGCCCCGTCATGACCGGGAAGGCTAACAAGCCCCGACAACCAAGTGGGACCATCCCCACGGAATTCTGCAAGGTTACTCGGTCTTGTGTCTGGCTCCCGAAAGTATTGATAGGCGACCCGAACCGGGGGTAAGACAGGAAGCGAATCGGAGTGCAAAGTGGTGGCTCCGGTCATGTGAAAGCGGCCAAGAGGATAGTTTGGCAGATTGGTATCGCCCCAAGCCCAGAATCTTTTTCCGAGATGCATTGCATTCTGAACGCTGTCACAACCCATCACCCCAGATTCTTTCCAATCCAATTCGTAACCCAGCTTTTGACTCTCGGCAAACAGCCCCGCCCCCGTCAGTCTCCCCAAACGCATCGCTAACTGATCTCGATCCACAGCAATGCTTATTTTCCCACCGGCTTCGGGCACCACCCGAACACCTCGATAACCAAAACCATCCTTTGGAACGGAGTAGCCATGACCCCGTACATTCAGCCAAGTAGAGACTCCCATCAATTCGGGTGCATCCAACGCTATCCGTCCTGCATTGTCCGAAACAAATTTCAATTGATTGGTGGTCTCAACTTCAATCATTGGAACCGGCCACCCCGTCTGCCGGTCAACGATTTTGATTTCACACGGCGCAACAATTTGACCACTGGGCGAAGAATCTAAAGCCAGCAGCGATGGCAAACGGCTCAATACCGAGAGCAGACCGCCAAGAAGCATAAAACACGCTCGAAATGTCATTTCATTCTCGATTGATAAAAATCCACCCAACAAGTCGATCGATCGCAAAGTTCTTCGTATCGCCTACCGTCAACACTGTGGTAATACCTTCTACAGCCCAAAAGGGTTTTCTGAATCAGGTCCAACATCAGGCATCGGTTCGATGGAGCGCCCCGTTTGGCTCCCACTGCCGGATCTTAATTCGGGAAACGGATCGCCCCCAGCTTTTGATGCATCGATCACTGCATCTGTACTTGCCGCCGAATTGCTTTCCGCATCTGCTTGCGAGCGTGAATCAGTCACTTCCGCTGAAGCTTTCTGTCTCAATTCAAGAGTGGATCCGGCATGCAATCGATCCTCTTTTCCGTCTCCGGCTTCAATAATGATCGCGGAGCGGTTAAGCAAACTGAGTTCCTTGACGTTGATTGCGTAGCATCTCGTCTGGCACAGACCGCAACCAACGCAACGATCCTCAAGCACAACAGGGGCCAGATAACCGCTGCCGGGAATCGGAGCCCCCTGCTCGTCAACTTCCGTACCCACTTGCACGTACTCGATCGCATCATATCCAGCAGCTTGGCACTCCTTGACACACAGGTCACAATCGCCCGTCCCAGCGTAGGGCAAACAGGTCTGTTCATTAACGACTGCCAGCCCCATTCGTGTAACTCGCTTTTCCTCCATCGGCAAAGCTCGAATCGCTCCGGTCGGGCAAACCTGACCACAAGCATTACAGCTCGAATCGCAACCGGCCCAATCAGCTTCCACTTTGGGTGTCCAAAGACCTGCCAAACCTTGCTCAAAGCCCTCTGCCTGCAAGACGTTATTGGGGCAAACCTTGAAGCACTCGCCACATCGAATGCATAAATCCAAAAAAGACTGCTCTGGCACACTTCCGGGCGGCCTAACGGGTAGGACGGATGAATTCTTCCCATCGTAATTTTTGGCCGCAAACGCAACTGTTACTCCGCCAACGGAAGCTGCGACGCTGCCACCGGCGAGTGACAGAAAACCTCGGCGTCCAAGTGAGGTTTCATTGGTAGGTGGATCATTGTCTACCTTCAGTTGCACCAAGTTCCCACGTTCGACAAACTTGATCGCATGAGTTGGACAAACACCGGCACAGGTTTGACAGTGCGTACAATCCGTGCCCCGAGTGGTAAAGTCTGGTTTGATCGCATCGAACGGACAAACTTCAACACACTTGTTGCAATGGATACAAGAACTTTCAACCTTTCGATCCGTCCATCGCAGCAAATTGCTGATTGAGAACACGGCACCGCTGGGACAAACGTATTTGCACCAGAACCGTTCACGTAAAAAGCCTAGACTTAGTACCGCAAGAAAGAGCAATACCGATAGGTAGTGCTCGAAACTTGGCGGTGGTGTCAGATGCCAACCGCGAATCAAACCACTCTGGATTGGTTCGCCAATAAAGAGTGCTGCTCGCGTGATCACGGGGATCGCTGAAACAAATCCGGACACGAGAATGCCCGCTAAAGCGGCGATCAGCGTTCCGGCCAACAGGTAGTACTTAATGTGAACCCACCATCCTTCTTCCCCAACTCGAAATCGCTGCACCCTCTTTCCAATGATCCAATCAAATAGATCGATGGTTGTCCCCAAAGGACAGAGGTAACCGCAAAAACCACGGGGCACCACCAAACAGACCACCAAAATCATTCCCGCACAGACAAGTGACCAAACCCAAGAACGGTCAGCTAATGCTGTCGACAAACTGACTAATGGATCAATCACCAGAAAGGAATCGACTGGTAATATCTCGCGTTGTTCAAAATGATCCGCATAATGCGAGGGCCAAAGATCCGGCTGTCGTTCATGAAATGTCCACAGCCCTTGACCGGTCAACAGATCATCAAATAGAAGATCGGCCAGTTCACTCGGTAAACTGAGACGCAATTGCTCAGGCTGGCTATCGACCACGGGAAAGACCGCAAAAGCTTCTTCACCTTCTTGAACGCCATAGAGTCGCGGTGAATCGCTCAACCAATCAGCCAAGTCTCCCCCTTCAAAGATCAACTCGCCGGTACTCTGCTCAAGACTCAAAACCTTCCATCCACGACTGAATCGTGGTTCCGGCGCAGGCCGTGCGTTGTAAGGCCAACAGGTATAAAAAAAGCTGAACAAGAACAAAATGAAGGCAAACGACTGGACCACTCGTCGATTCGGTGAATAGAGCCAAGTCGGTCCCAATCGTCTTAACCAACGACGTAGTTTTCCACGCTGCTTCGTCTGATGATTAGAAAGAAAGGTCGCGGGTAAGCATGCTCGAAGCTTCAGAACGAAAGAACGGTAATGCGGCTGTTCTAGATTTTTCACTCGCCGCAGGGACGGCAGATAATGATCCAATCGCACCCTGTCAGCGGTTTGCTCTCCAAGCATTGATCTGAACCACAACAGCACCACGATCACACCCGAGATTACAACCAACACCCCTGAAAATAGGTTACCGATCAACTCAGACTCAGCGGTTCCGTTTTGATCAGCTAATACAGCCCAACCTCTGCAAGTCAACGTCAGGCCGATCCCAACCGCTAGGAACGGAGCTTGAACCATCCTCCTCACTGCGGCGCTCCTGCCAAAGCTTTGGCGGTCGCATTGACGATTGCTCTCGAGGTGATGGTCGCGCCGCTGGTCCCGTCGACACCACGAACCGATTGCAAGCGAATGATCGATGCCTGAGTATCGGTGATAGCGGAATAAAATTGCTTCTCGTTATGGCTGACTACTTTCACTTCTCTAATCTCACCACTTTGCACCTTCACGCTCACGCGAATCTTACCGTTGTAACCAGTGCTCTCACCAACAAACATCTCGTCCGGTAGTTTTTCAATATCGACCTTTTCGAATAACTGGATCGCTTCGATGCTCTCGGCTGCACGCTTTTTAAAACGATTCTCATAATCCGCATTACGAAACTGCTGCGAATCCATCACTTTCTGATAGTACTCAATCGCCTCATCAAAACGTCCCGCCTGCCGCATTGCATCACCCATCGCGATCAAACCTTCATAAGCAGCAGCGGTGTTGATGACGCGTCCCATCATCTTTTGTGCTTCGTCGTATTCTCCCATGTTGCCATAGAGCTTGATTGCAGCAGCGGCGGCCCCGACGGTATAGGTTCTTGACACCAGTTGGCTACGCGCCATGGACTCATTACCCAAACGCCAATAACACTCGGCAAGCTTAACCCCAGGTCCCTTGCCTTTCTCAACACCGGCAAGCCTGAACCAATAAGCGGCGCGCTGGTAGTCCTGCAGAAGATCAAAATACATTCTGCCCAGAGTCACTCGATCACGCTGAATCAACTCAGTTTGCCCGGCGTGGAGCTCTAAACAATGATGCACGAGCTTGATTCCGGACCTCCACCTCCCAGGATTTGGGTTGATCACATCCCAGATAAATTGCCCCATATTTTTTTGGTTATTCCACCCGCCCTCCGCTTTGAGTGGCCATGAGAGATCGAGAGATTGCGGATAATTCAAATCGGTAGAAGCAAACCAATCGGGGTCGCTTGTGCCCGCCAGTTCAATCATGCGATTGAGTTGGCTCGGGGACCGCTTTCCACTTGATTGGCTTGACGATTCCCCTGTATCCACCGAATCTGTCATCGGCGTAAGAACAAAGCGTCGTCCCTGGTAAGTGACCGCATGAACTTCGGAAAAGGCATAAGTCCTGGACACGGTCCGCTGTCCAAATGTGGCCGTAAAATCAAATTCCCGTTCGTCCTTCCGAATTTCGGTGACCTGACCATCAACTCGTGTGCCGTTGAGAAATTCAACGTGATCTTCTGCGACCATCGATTCGGTAGAGCATCCAACAAGCACTACCACCAAGACGCTTCTCAATAGATGGAATATTGCAAATGTTGCCGGCCGCTTGTGACGAGATTGCCAGTCTCCCACCCGTCTTGATCGCCGAAGATCTATCGATTGATGCCAACCAAACACGGGCCCACCCATTTTCAAACACATTGCATCCTCCACCTGCGGTCACACTGACGTGATGGAGTAGAGCAGCACCAGAAGATGCCGCGCCAAGTATTGGCAACCGATCGAAACTATATCCGATCCTAACTCAAGCAGTGGCATAGGATCTGGAAGTTTGCAGATAAAACAGGCGGAACTACTCGTGTCAAAAAGCGGTTTCAGGGTGCCGGGCGTCACGCACAGAATCATCGTGGCATGGATTCAAGATCAGCACCGCACCATCAACAGCAATCCTTTGCATCAACAAAGCGGTGAGGGGCGAGTCACGACGAGGAGATCACGATTTCCCTGCTTCGCTTATTTCTGCGCTACTACGAATCGATAGGCAGAGTAGGTGGGATCACGACTCTCGAGATATTCTTGGGCGGTAGTGACTTGGGCGTGTCGATAACCACAATCGGCAAGAAACCCAGAGGGATCGTTGCACCCGAAAATAAATTTCTCCCCAAGTTGCTCCATCCCGTCGACAAATGCGGCAATCTCTCGCACTTGCGTGGTGCCATCAACGACATCTGGCGTCACCATATCCGACCATAATCGAGAATCAGGATGCTGGAGTAACTGATTCAGAAGAGTGAGAATTTCCCGATTCTCTTGCTCGGTGAAGTACATCGAACATCCTTCGTACACTACCGCAGTGGGCAGATGTGGATTGAAGTCGGGGTGCTGCAACAACACCTTAGCCAAGTCGTCACACTTGAAATCAGCGGCAACCATACGGCGCTGAACCACGGGACGATCTTGAAGTTGGGAGATCACTCTCGTTCTCTCCTCCAGCATCTCAGGTAAATCAACCTCGAAGAAGGTTGGACGCCCCAGTTCCTGACACAGTCGAAATGGCCGCATGTCCAATCCTGCACCCATCAACACCACCTGCTGCAAATTCGGAATCGACAATAACGTTTGATCGATGTGCTTGGTTCTAGCTGCTACGGTTTGCTGAAGATGAGGCAAGATCCCATGCAGGCGTTTGGCTAGCAGTTCACCGTGCGGACCGGCTGCGTGCTTTTCGTGGGCGCTGTCTAATCGCACAAAGTTTTCATCCGCGGTAGCACGTAAGCCTGCGATCATTCGAGCCGACGCCTTTAGCTTGTGCTTGAACAGTGGATTGATGGCCGGCTTTTCTCGCGTTGGCTTGAGTTGAATGGAAGGCTGAGCGAAGTACTTCATCTCGGCCTCAGCCACAACTTCGTTATTGGAACGAAAAATCACGGGCAACGTTACCAGAACACGCTTACCGGCAAAGTAACGTTGCCGGACCATCTGCGCGGTCTCCTCCGAGATTTTGCATGTCGCGGTGACGTGTCCGGTGCTGGGGCACTTGTAACGGACATCCATCGCAGCGAGCCATAAAGCAGCTGAATTATCTTCATTGCATGGATGCACACCAGCAAAAGGAACACCGCGAAGCAGGGTGGCTAGCGCCAGACCACCGGTATAGTCGGCCGATAGCGAAAGGAGAGCCGCCTGATGCGTACCGTGCTGATTCGTTGTGGCGTGATTCAGGGGCAATTCGGTGGTACAGCACCCCTCTTCAACCTCAGTCACACGCCATCCGGTCCATTGCAAAACCGGAATCGCCTCGTGAAGCAAACGTGTCATCAACGTTGGATTCACGCGTGTATCGTAATCCTGAGCCCAAGAGATACTGGATTGGCTTTGCTGTGAAACGATCATCATTTCCCCCGATTTCCTTTGCTCGAAACCATGATGAAATCCAAGATTCGAACATTTCCTAAAAAGTTCGGAATTCAACTAAAGGTTTTTAGCGAGGCCCGACACTGATCAATTCTTAGCAGCGGTCGGACACCCTGAATCGATAAAACCGGATAGCTTCAGAAAAGAGATGCAAAGTCGTGGAGATATTTCCGGTGAGTGAAGGATTAGCAATCTAGGTTTCCAGTGGACTCGTACCACCTTTAACCTATCTACCTCAGTTACGCACCGATTAATCGGCACGATCGCCACAACAAGTCACCGCGTGCCACGGTGCTGATTGTGAGGATCCGGTTCCGCCATCATGCAAGCCGCTGGTCGTTTTGGGGTAGAGATAACCTCGCTGCATGTCGCTGACGAGGCGAGAAAATCAGTCAGGTAGCTAACATCATGGTCAACCCACAAACCAAGGAGGATCAACTCGAGATTCTTCACGAGTTGTCGGGTGACTCAATTGTTTCCTGCTATTTAGCTCGTGACCCTGAAACGCAGACCCAACACATTGTGCGTGAGGTTCCGCGAGACCTGTTTGCTGAAAGCGGTTTTGAGAGATTCCAAAACGAGGCGAGGCTAACCTCAGCCATTCGCTGTAAATCCTACTCCCAGCCTCAAAGGTTTGACATCTCCGACCGTGTCGTTCGGGTTGTCTATCGCTACATCCAAGGGGAGTCTCTGGCAACTCGTTATCGCCGCCTCCCATTATCCGTTGAGGAAACCATTCGTCTAACGGCTGACCTTCTGGAGGCATTGATTCAAGTGCATCAAGTGGGCTGTGTCCATCGCGATATCAGGCCTTCCAATATCATCCTTTCTGATGACGGTTCAGCGACACTCTGCGGATACGTTCCCCTTTGGCGTCCAGAAGTTTTTGGAAACAACAATCGCCTCGGGCAAGATTGCGCTGCGTTCACGTCCCCCGAGTTATCAGGCATCATCGATCACGACATCGGAGAATCATCTGACCTCTACTCGGTAGGGTACGTGCTGGATGCCGCGCTCACTGGAGAACCTGCGTTTGATGGAAACGTGAGCGAGATTTTGTATCGGCACATGACGCAAAATCCTGATCCTCGGAGGTATCCCAACGACACCCCCGCATGCGTCTTGGAGTTCATCACTAAATTAACGCAGAAAGAACCACGAGATCGCTACCAGACCGCTCAGGCTGCATTATTTGATGCACATCAGATTCAAAAGATTCTCTCGGGCGAATTAATTGAGTCGAGCTTCGTCATCGGCAGCGTGGACCATCGTGAAGAACTGATTGACCCAGCCTTTGTGGGCCGAGAAGAAACGGTTCAATGCCTGCGAGACCAGATGAAGTCTGTTCAGAATGGTGAAAGCCGTCGCTGCTTGATCGTAAGCCCTTCAGGAATCGGGAAAACTAGGCTCCTGACTGAAACCGCAAGAATTGCAGCACGTAGCAACTTTTTCATCCTTCATGGTCGTTGCTCGCAACACGCCGCACAAGTTCCAAGTGCCCCTTGGTTACAAATGGTGGATCAGTTAGCCAACCACCTCCGCCGACAACCGATCTACCGGGATGAAATCGAAAAACAACTCGCCGGAAACCAAGAAGAAATCA
Organism: uncultured Rubripirellula sp.; assembly: GCA_938045805.1. GTDB lineage: Bacteria > Planctomycetota > Planctomycetia > Pirellulales > Pirellulaceae > Rubripirellula. Next base: position 42,823 of record CALIBL010000010.1, read on the forward strand.
CCATCGCCATGCCAGAATTGGCGAAGGTTTTGGGGTGGGCTGGCGAAGCGATCTCTGGACCTGATGAATCCGGTCAGGAACGGGTCGTTGATGCATTCACGAAGGTATTTTCAACACTCGGTGGTGACACGAGACCGGTTCTTCTGACGATTGACGATGCCCAGTGGATGGATGATCAGTCCAAACGCATCTTGTCCGCTGTGAGTCAAATTTCACCCAAGCACCTCAGTCTCCTCGTTTTCAGCCGTCCAGTTGATGATTTACAGACTGAGCTCTACCGGCGTTTGAATTCACCAACTCGAATCCATCTCGAATCAATTGACGATACCGCCATCGGCCAGCTTGCTGAATCCATGGCAGGACCGCTGCCGAAAGAGGCGATCGGGGTTGTTCAGCAGTATGCTGAGGGAAGTCCCTTCATGGCAACCGCCGTCCTGCGCGGCATGGTGGAATCCGGTGTACTCACAATCAAACATAAGCGTTGGCGGATTGACACGGAGAAACTTTCCACCTTTCAAGCAGCGGAAGATGCCGGTCAGATTCTTTCGGAACGGCTATCTCAACTACCCGAGGCAGCCAAGCGGTTTATGATTGCAGCTGCGGTGATTGGCAAGGACTTTAACAGCGACGCGGCAACGGAACTCGCCGGCATGTCCACTGAGCAAACCGCAAGTATTCTGCAAACGGTTCGCAGGCAACGCCTTGTTTGGACAAGACCCGACAGTACCATTTCATTCGTCCATGATAAAATCCGGGAGACCCTTCTGAAGGGAACCTCCGAAGAAGTGATCAGGAGAATGCATGGTGATTACGGAGACCACCTCGAGACGACCGCACCTTCGCGAGTCTTTGACCTAGCCTATCATTTCGATGCAGCCAATCTTCATCAACGTGCACTGCCTCACTCAATCAAGGCCGCTGAACTGGCTCGCAAAAGCTTTTCGCTAGCCAGCGCTGAATCTCAACTCAGCATCAGTATTCGGGCTTTTAAGTTCGCCACTGAGCGAGTTCGCCATCAGGTGGAAATGATGATGGCTGATGTGTTACTACTGCAAGGCGAGTATGACGGTTGTCAGGTTTGGCTCGACAAGGCTTCTCAATCCGCTTCAACAAAACTAGAAAAAGCGGCCACGTCTCTAAAACAGGGTGATCTATTCTTCAAACGAGGCAACAAAGATCACGCCACGCTTCGGTACGAGGATTCGCTTCGGCAACTCGGGCATCGCATTGAAAACGGACACATCTCCAAATGGTGGAACTTGCTGCGTGAAATCGCTCAGCAGGGCAAACACACACTGTTTCCCGCGACACGCGGGCGGAAAGGGGAACTAGCCGACCCTGCAGATGCAATGGTATTGTCACTCCATAGTCGCGTGGCGCACGTCTATTGGTACACCAAAGACAAATATCAAACACTATGGGCTCACCTGCGAGGACTCAATCTCGCGGAGCATTATCAGCCCACTGCGCAGCTTGCGCAGTGCTACTCCGAACACGCACCAGGGATGACGCTGCTGCGTTGGGAATCGCGAGGCTTGAGATACGCAAAAAAGTCGTTGCAGATTCGCCAGTCACTCAACGACATATGGGGACAAGGACAATCACGCAACTACCTGAGCATTTTCCATTACTCGTTTTCACAGTTTGACCAGTGCGTGACACAGGCCAGACAAGCTGTCGAAATCCTTGAACGCACCGGCGACTATTGGGAAGTACACATTGGCCGCTACCAACTCGCAGCAGCCCTCTATCGCCTAGGCCGAATGGAGGAGGCTGTTGAACAGGCAAAGATCAACTACGAATCGGCAAAGCGTCGAGGCGATTATCAGGCGACTGGGAATGCTGTCGACGTCTGGGCGCGCGCCTCGCTTGGCTCGATCCCTGACGATGTAATTCAGCAAGAGCTTGCAAGAGACATCCATGACCACCAGCGGTATTGCCAAGTGAAATTAGCCGAAGGCATTAAGGCATTTCATCAAGGACAATTTGAAAAATCAATCGACAGCCTTCGCGGTGCAATTGGGAAACTTGAACAGGCAAAAGTAACCAACACCTACACAAGCCCACTCTACCCGTGGCTCTGTACTGCCCTGCGTCGTCAACTGCAGGTCAACTCGCCGCAAACCCCTGCTGGATTCAACTTTGCGGTCAAGCAACTTTGGCAAGCCAATCGAAAAGCGTTGAAGATTGCTAAACAGTTCACTAACGAAGCGCCGCACGTTTACCGAGAGTACGCTGCATGCTGCGCAATCTCAGGTAGGTATCGCAAATCGCAAAGGTTCTTTGCAAAGAGCCTCCGAGTTGCAAAACTTCAATCTGCTGAATTTGAATCGGCAGAGACCATTCGGCTACGTCAACAGTTTGCGATGGAACTTGACTGGAAGACCGATCCAAACGAAATCAAGCAAGCTAATGACTATGTGTCTCGAGTCCAGCTTGCCGTCTCCAATCACGACCCGACCAAATCCATCTCGCTCCTTGATCGCTTCGGATCACTTCTGGAAGTTGGGCGTGAAATTTCAACCAGCATCCTGCCCGATGAGATCCACCGTACTGCCTGTGAGGCGGCACAGCGAATCTTGAGGGTAGAGGAAGTTTGCTTGGTCAACGTGGATCCCGATGGCGAAGCTATCAGTACCTTTCCGAGTGACTCAGCATTTGACCCAGCAATCATCAACGATACCGCTCACCAAAATAGGACCGTAATCGCTGAACAGGCATGTCACACAAGGTACGGCATTAGCGTAGAGCGGCACGGCAGCTTTCTTTGCAGCCCCATCATTGTCGGTGGCAGAATCACCTCTTATCTCTACCTCACCAACACGAGGTTTCGCGGTATCTTCGGAGAAGACGAACTGCGGATTGCCAACTACATCACCACCGCAACGGGCGCTGCACTTGAAAAGGCTGAAGGCTTCGTTCAACTACGTGACCTCAACCTCAATCTCGAAAAGAAAGTTGAAGACCGAACCGCCGCAGTCGTGGAACGCTCGCAGGAACTCGAGCAGACCGCAATTCAACTCACCGCAGCACAAGAAAAACTCGAGATTGCAAAAAATGCTGCCGAAGCAGCCAACGAAGCGAAAAGCAGTTTCTTAGCGAGAATGAGTCATGAAATCCGCACGCCAATCGCAGCGGTTCTCGGATTTACCGAACTACTACTCCGTGGGTTGATCCAAGATCCCAAAGAACAGAATCGCCATTTGGAAACGATTCATTCCAATGGCAAACATCTACTTCACCTACTCAATGAAATCCTCGATCTGTCCAAGATTGAAGCTGACCAAGTGGAAATTGAAAGTGTTGCCTGTTCCCCCTCTGGTCTTATCGGTGAGGTCATTGCTTCATTCCAATCACAAGCATACGCGAAGTCGATTGGCCTCGAGTTTGATGCACTCAGCTCGGTGCCCGAGACGATTCTGAGTGATCCCACTCGAATCCGACAGATCACCACCAACCTGATTGGCAATGCCATTAAGTTCACCGACTCAGGCAAAGTCTCGGTGGATTTGGAATCGAAGTTCCTTGATGAAAAGACAGCGAGTGTTCGGATCACGGTTCGCGACACGGGGATTGGAATGTCCCCTGAGCAGATGGCAAAGATCTTTGAACCGTTTACGCAAGCAGACACTTCCACCACTCGAAAATACGGCGGAACGGGATTGGGGCTTTCCATCAGCAAAGGGCTCGCGGAACGATTGGGCGGGTCCCTTGAGTTAGAGAGTGAACTTGATCGAGGAACTCAAATTACGCTCACGCTGCCGGTTTCCCTACCAACTCAATCAAAAACACTTACTGCAAGGAAAGCGAGAGAGAGTGCGTTTGAATCACAAGTTCAAGAATTCACCAAAGTCGACCTGAAAACAATTCACGTCCTTGTCGTTGACGATCAACCAACGAATCGAGACTTACTGGAGCTTTTACTCTCGGATGCCGGCGCACAGGTCACGACGGCTAGTGATGGCCAGCAAGCGATTCAGCTGGGCTTGGATCCGACCTGCCAGCCTGACGTGATCTTGTTGGACATGCAAATGCCTCTAGTTGACGGCTACACCGCTGCGCGGAGTCTAAGAAAGAAAGGTTTTGAAAAACCAATTATTGCGATGACTGCGAACGCCATGCGCGGTGACGATCAAAAATGCAAACAAGCTGGCTGCTCCAACTACCTACCCAAGCCACTTGATCTCAATCAACTCCTCCTGATGATTCAGTCCTGTTGCGAGCACAAGACAACACGGACTGATAATCAAAATCACAAGGAGGGACCAACCATCGATCCGGTATCGACACCGGTTTCTGTCAACCAAAGCACCGTCTCGCTCCCCGCTTTACCTCGCTCTGACTCCGAGTTACTACCCAAAAATTGGCTTCGTGAATTTGCGTGTGAGCTGATCGATCGAGTCACCGACGAACTCCCTCAATTGATCAACGCTTATGAGACGGGCGACCTGACCGAAGTCGCAAGACTGGCGCACTGGATGAAGGGGTCCGGTGGAACTGTCGGCCTGCCACAATTAACCAACCTCGCTATCCAATGTGAGAAGGCGATACAGGACGAACAAGAAAAAGAAATCTTGGAAACGATTCAAGAAATCAACATGTTCGTCGAGAAAGTCAACAAAGAGCGAGACGAAAATATCTTCCGCCCAGCACCGGCTTGCGATCAAACGCCTCAGCAGCGATGATCACTCAATCATCTGAGCCTGTTTGATCGATCTGTGTCCTTTGGTTCTGCTGAGTCATTGATTGCGTTGAGCCCATCGATTGTGATGGACTATTTTTGGGCAATGACGGTCAAACACTCATCCCAAGCATTTTTGAAGTGGTCGACCATCATGGCAATTCCCCCTTGGACCTACGAACTGTTACGCCGCGGCATCGCTGATGTCGCCCGCCGCGCACACGATACGGATGCGGTTGAAAGAATCAAGCAGCAGGCGAGTGAACTGCTGCAAGATCTACCTGAAGCAGCGGCAAAAGGGATCGACGCGGTCATTAAAAAAACGGAGAGCGGGAGAAAGAGCGTTGAGAAATGGACGAAGAGGCAAACGCACGACAGCAGCCCCATTATCAACGCCAGCGGCACCCTGCTTAACCCCAAAGGAACTGGGGTGACGATGGCTAGTCAAGTCATTGAACTTGGTGAAGAAGTAATCGGTGGTGATATCAATCAACAGGTCATCAACCGTCGAGTATTCGATCAGCGATTACAGCGACTGATAGCGTCCAAAGATCACTCTCATGCCATCTGTATCGCTGCCAGCTCCGCTGCTGCCATCACTTCGATCGCAATGCTAAACCCAAATGCGACGTTCTATCTCCGTCGATCGCAGATAGAAAACCATGATCTTGGCCAATCACTTCAACATCAACTTGATTCTCTCGTGAAGGTAGAAATCCTTGAAGACGATCCAACTGCCTCAAACCGACAACCGTTGGATGCCTCTTCCTTTGAATTGGTGATTCAGGATGGATGCGAGGAAAAACTGGAACGTGACCCAGTCGACGATCACCAGCGGATCTTGATTGCTAACACCTGTATGTTTTCCGTTGCCCTGGGTCATCAAATCCCCAACTGCCAAACCTTGCTCCAATACGGTTTTGACTGGTTGATCGTACCGGGAAATGGACTTTTCGGAGGCCCGCCTTGCGGGGTTGTTGTCGGACCGAAACCTGACGTGGAGAAGCTTCAATGTCACCCGATATGGTCTTCCGTTGAAGCAAAGGAAAACACCTTGCTGATGATGTTAATGACTTTGGAAATGGAGTCATCCCAGCCTGACGCGATCCCAATCATTGGGTTACTGAAGACCAGCTTGGACAACATTCGATCGCGCTCCGAACGAATCGCCACTCGAATTGGAGCGAACGAAAAAATCGCTGAATGCCAAATCATGGATAGCGAGGCATCTGTCTCGTCTGGGGCTCCTTGGAAAATCCCTTCGCAAAGCCTGCGTCTTCGCCACAAAACCCTTCAAGCCAAGCAGTGGTCGAACCAACTAGCAGAGGAGCACCCTCTGATCCTCACTACCTGCGATGATGAGTATCTCTACTTGGATCTCCGATGGGTTGATCCTTCACATGACGCCCAACTCGGCCAAATCATCGGTGGCCCAATTCAATGATCAAACCTTCTCACTGAGAAGCCTTAAGAACAATGACTGAAATAACTATTGGTTCTCAGGCGGAGTGATCCACGTGAGATCATCCCACCAGCTTCGATCATTGGCTTGAACAGGACCGGAGGTACTACGTCCATTCTGAACAATCTTTGTCAGCTGTATCGTTAACGACCGAACTAAGTCCGGATGCATCTTGATCAAGTTATTATCCTCGGATGGATCGGCCGAAAGATCATAAAGCTCCATCGGTTGCTTCCGGTGCTCCATAATCAGCTTCCAACGCCCCGCGCGAATGGCAAAACCCCCACTGATACTGTGATGAATGATTGGCAATCGATCCCCCAACGAATCATCGTCGGATGTCCTCGTTAGCTCACTGAGAAAACTCACACTGTCTTCGCCCGCATCAGCTGGCAATGGAGCGTCAAAAAGGTCTGCTAGGGTAGCGAGTAAATCGGTTTGGCAAATTGCCCGTGAGGTGGTGCTCCCGCCCTGAATTTTCTCAGGCCATCGAATAAAAAAAGGAACACGATGCCCTCCTTCGTAGATGGAGCGTTTCCCCTCACGATAAATCAAATTGCTTTGGTGATTGAATTGCTCAGCCCTCTTCTTCCAAGTATTTTCTGGACCGTTATCACTCGAAAAAATCACCATGGTTTCATCGCTGATTCCTAATCGATCAAGTGATTCCAGTAGACGCCCAATCTGCCAGTCCGTCTCCATCATGAAGTCACCGTATGCTCCGGCAGCGCTTTTGCCTCGGAAACGGTCAATTGGAATCACCGGTTTGTGGGGCGAAGTGTAGGGTAGGTAGAGAAAAAAAGGCCGGTTCGCACCACCCCCGCGCCGATGCTTCTCGACCCACGCGATCGCTTGGTCGGTAAATCGAGTCAAACATTCTGAGTCGACAAAGTCGGGTGCAATCTCAAGTTGCCCCTGAACTATGCCCCATTGGTTTGTCCCCCCCAGTGTTTTCGCCACTGCATCGTAGGGAGGCTTGATGCGGTAGTCGTCGATCGCAATCGAGTTCTTTTTTTTCTGGGTGTACATCACCGGAGGTTTTTTGGCATAGCGTCCCTCGAACCATGCCAAAATGCCGTAATTCAATGAAGCAGGAATTCCGTAGAAGTAGTCAAACCCTTTATCCAGCGGCATATCCAATACCGGTTGAGTCCAATCTCGACTCTGTCGGCTACCCGGGAATTCCATTCCCAAATGCCACTTACCCACCATCGCGGTTGAGTACCCGTTTTGACTGCAGAGTGAGGCGAGGGTCATTCGACCATCCTCAATCAAGCAAGCGCGTTCCGAACCAAGAACGCTACGCTTGAGCTCAGTTCGCCAACAATATCGTCCCGTAAGCAATCCGTACCGACTCGGTGTGCAAACCGTATCACTGCAGTGAGCATCGCTGAAGACGATTCCTTCGGCCGCCAGTCGATCCAAATTTGGAGTTTGAAACTTAGCCTTCGGATTCAAGCAACTGACGTCTCCGCAGCCTTGATCATCAGTATAAATCACGATGATATTTGGTCGCGATTCAGCGGCAGCAGCGTCCGCTCCTGCTGATTGACGCACAGTAGATTGGGGCAATGCGGACTGAGCCAGTGCCGGTTGAAACAGTGCGAATTCGGATTGCACCAGCAAAACTAATACGACAATTGGATTCACGATCAGATTCCACAGCAGTCGCTCCATCCACACGGGTCCATGTTTTCGCACCCTTTGATTCCTCGTTTTGCGAGTGATTTTCAGTAAGATCACCTAGCAAACAGCATACCGGGCTGTTCGTAATTGTGATACTTAACGCCGTCACGAAGCCAATGCTCAACCACTTGATCATAAATGGACTGCATCTCGATCCTCTGAGCACTATATTCGCGAACATCGATCAAGTTGGTGATCTCGATGGGATCGGCTTCCAAGTTATAGAGTTCTTCTCTCGGAGTCATTCCCTCAGCAGTGGATGGCCAACGAATGAATTTCCAATCTTCGGTAACCACCCCGAGACTATGGACCGCACTTGGGCCCCACACGTTGATTAGCGGCAACCATTCGTGATGTTTCTGAGCAGGATTGGAATAAAGAGGTGTTAGATCTTTTCCATCAATCCCCTCGGGAATATTGATCCCTGCGAGAGCACAAAGCGTTGGGGCAACATCCACGTTACCCGTCAATGCGGCACAGCGGCGGTACTCCGTGGAATCATCAGAAACCGCTGCATCTGTATCGACATTTTGGCCATCGATTGGATCCACCCTGGGATCATACATGATCAATGGAACCCGTGATGACTCTTCATAGGGCAGGACCTTCGAACCGTACCCATGCGATCCACACATGAATCCATTATCAGAGGTGTAAATCACAACCGTGTTATCACCCACCCCCGCCTGCTTGACTGCCTCACGTATCATCCCCACTGCGACATCGATCGCATAAATCTGCTGGTAATAGGTAGCCATTACCGAATCGTACTGATCGCTGTAGTGCCAACTGTGAAACCGCTCGTACTGTCGCCCCAGACGGCTCTGAGGTGAAAAGTGCCTTCCGTATTCACGTCCAAAGTTTGGGGGCTTCACAAAGGTTTGGTCGCGATAAATATGATCAAATCGAGGGTCAGGAGTCGTTGGATGATGGGGAGCTTTAAAGCTGATAGAAAGGCAAAAGGGCTTTTTTTTCTCCGCCGCCTCAAGAATAAAATCGCGACCGAATGCGCCGTAGGAGAGTGTCGAATGTGGATACTCCTTCGCGTACTTTTTCATCGATTCGTTTCGGACAGTTTGGTAGTGGGTCTGCCCTGGGCCTCCTCCCCAAACGTCAAAATCGTCGATCGGTAATTTGCCTTTACCATCTGGGACCGTTGCAACCTCAAACCCAAACTTGCCGGCAAAGGCGGTTCGATACCCTGCCTCCCGCATCAACACGGGGTAAGCGGCAAGCCAATGCTCTTCGAGTAACGGGCCATGCTCAAAATTACACCCTGCCTTGTACTCGTATTTGCCCGTCATGATGTTCACACGACTCGCCATGCAAATCGCAGTCGTGTCATAGTGTTTATCGAACACCATGCCATCCTTGGCGAGCCGATCTAAATGGGGCGTTTTGACACGCGGCGTTCCATAACATCCCATCGAATAGGTGCATTGATCGTCAGCAAGTAAAAAGATGATGTTGGGGCGACGCTCCGCCGATGTCGCGAAAGCCCCGAAACAAACGAATAAAAGAATCGCGAGGTAGCCCCGAGCATTAAAAATCGCCGAGGATGAACCAAGGAGCACTGCAAACAATAGACCCACGACGCCTGATGACACTCGGCCTTCCTTTAACTTGTCACCGAACAAGACGTGACGCCCCGAAGGGAGAGTACGACAGGGCAGAAAGTTAGGCGTGTGCGGTTCGGCAGAATCAGGGAAGGAACTGAGCAAGAGCGGAAGCATGAAGCGAGACAATTTGGATCACCAATCTTTGGAGCAATCGAACACCAAAGCGGAATTGTAACGGATCGAGCCGTTAATCACCGAAATATGCATGTCGCTCACAAGCGAGCAGAATCTTGATCAATCGATCGACTGTCGTCGAGACCCTGAGTTTTCTCGACGTTTACGAATCCCAGCACGATCCATCAAGGATTGACGCATCATCTCTTCGACGTAATCGTCATCTGCCGGCGGAGGTCCGTAAGCACCCAATTGAAGCGGATCGTAATCGAGAGTGTATTCGTGGCGAGCGATGGCCAGGAGGGTACCGGGATCCACTCGTTTTCGGATAACCGTTCGTCCCGCCACCTTGGTACCATTGCGACTGTTCAAATCGCGAATGAACCAATAGCCCTGTTCCAGCGTCAAACGGCAATGCTGAGTCGAGACGTTCTTAAATTTCAGGGCTATATCACACTCGCCTCGGCGACCAATCGTCAACCTTTCCTTCACCAGTGGAATCGGATCTCCACCGCCAGTGGGTGTCAATTGCCCGTAGGGACCAGCATAAGTTTTTTCTATGTCGCTCACGATTTGCCGCCAAAAACCAAATGACTCGTTGTTTCCAAACTGCAGGATTTGAATCGTTATTGCAGCATGCCGCTATCACGCCCAAATCACGCAGAGAATTCGTCGTTTGTTATCGCTTATCCACTCGGCCGACCAACGCCATGATGGCCGTTCCGCTACCCCGCCTCCTAGTTTAATCAAAAAGTAATCCAACGAGGTACACCGACAGGTAATAGATCGCAAGAACGTAACGAAGAGGGCCGGATAATCTGACTCAACCCCTTCACTGACTCAGGTTTGGGGCTGTATTGATCTCCGTTCCCGCTAAAATCACATCAGATACCTCTGCATGCAGTCATTCTTTCAAGAACTCCGCATCCGGCAACCGGCCCGTGAAAAGTTATTTGTCACCAGACATTGAAAATCGCCTTGCGTGGCAGCAAGAAGGCCAGGTGATGAATTCATTTGGTGCTTTTCTCAAGAGGCGACACGGGGGACGCATTCAACGAGTCAGCATTGATGCGGGCTTCACCTGCCCAAATGTCGATGGGGCGGTCGCCCGCGGCGGATGCAACTTCTGCGACAACCGATCTTTTAGCCCGTCCCGCCGCGTCCGGCTGCAAAAAGTAGCTGAGCAACTTGAAACAGGAATCCAGACCGTTCGTCGACGGTACTCCAAAGTTTCGGGCTTCATCGCCTACTTCCAACCGGCGACCAACACCTACGCCCCTGTGGAGCAGTTAGCGGAAATCTTTGAACTCGCCCTTTCCATTCACCCAGAAATTGTTGGCTTAGCGATTGGGACACGACCCGATTGCGTTCCCGAATCCGTTCTCTCGCTCATCGAGAAGCTTGCGGCGACTCATGAGGTTTCCATTGAATACGGGATGCAGTCGATTCACGACGATTCGCTTCGATGGATGAATCGTGCTCACCGACACGAACACATGATCAACGCGATCGATCGTAGTCGAGGAAGAAAATTTGAAACCTGCGCGCACGTGATTCTAGGGATTCCCAGCGAGACTCACGGGATGATGATGGAAACGGCTGAAGAGATCAGCCGACTCGGTTTCGATGCTATCAAGCTACACAATCTCTATGCAGTCAAAGGAACTCCGCTCGGCACCGAGGTTCTTGAAGGCAAGGTAGAGATGATGGAATATCAAACCTACCTTCATACTCTGGTTGACTTCTTGGAACGCATTCCACCGCACGTGATTGTCGAACGGATCAGCGGCGATGCACCGCCAGACTTCCTGATCGCTCCGAAATGGTGCCTCCGAAAGTCGGAACTGCGACTCGATATTGAAAACGAATTCAGACGTCGTGGAACCATTCAGGGCAGTTGCTGGACACCGCCTAGTGTCCAGCCGTCCGCTCGACCTATCCCACCAGACATCACGCCGGAGCAGATCCGGTCTCATATTGAGCAACGTGGCAGACTCCCTGTCTTGAAGTTGCAGGATCAATAGGCCTTTGACCTCGTCAGTCTTCCATTAATCCATCCACAAAACCGTTCAACATCGGATCGAAAACAACTCTGACTCTGTTCTCGATTAGCCCTAACACCGACAACCAAGCAGATCAAATGGCAAGACTGGGTATTATCTTTGGACTGCTCCTCTTCGGGATCAGCATTGCAGCGATGCTGCAGACACCCCAAAAAGCGCCTAGCCAGTTTTACTCCATGATGTTTGGGATCCCAACGTTCTTCTGCGGGATCGTAGCTCTGAATCCTCACCGACGTCGGCAAGCGATGATCATTGCATCCGGAATCGCGCTGATAGGCACTGTTTCTGGGCTGGTATGGGTGTCGCTGAATCTATCTCGAACGCCTGAACCACTCGCACCGGAATCGGTCTCGCCTGTTCCACCGATTGTTGCAATGACCGTTACCTGTAGTCTTTTCCTTTGCTCGGTATGGATCGGTTTTTCAAATCTGAAGAAAAAAGCGGCAACTAATTCACCTAGTCGATCAGTGAATCCATAAGTGTCACCCAAACCCCATCGCTTGGTGAATACATCACGATATGGCCGCGGAGCCTGCCGCGGAACAACAAGAAACGATCACTACCGCTTGGCATCACAATCCCGCCATGACAACTCAACCACCTCATCATGATCAACGACTGACTCCGCTCCTTGAAGCGTTCAGCACGTCTGATCCACTACGAGTTAGACTGATTGAGGTACTCAAAACTCTACCCGTTGAAGTCATTGCAGACTTCCTGCAAGAACCAACCTTACACATTCACCCGATCGAAAAGCGTTCAGTTTTCGGTATCACAAGGCGGACGTCGGAAACCGCTGCCCCCTCATCATTGACCTTCCTAAGCCTTCCCGGAAAGGACGGTCGAGGCAGTCGATGTGTCACATTGAAACGAAAGCTTGAGAAAGACCATGCATCGTTCTGCCGTTACGTGATCGCACACGAACTCGCGCACGCCTACCTCCGAAACGGCCATTGGGGCAACATCACGGATCGAGAAGAAGCGGCAGACGCACTGGCTGCCTCGTGGGGCTTCAGCCGTGAACGATCAAAAGCGACCGAACGTTAGCTTGAAGATAAAACGCTACACCGAGTGAGCGGCAACCACCTTCATTAACTTGGGAATAAATCGCCGCAGCGCTCGCGAGCGATGACTGATCGCCCGCTTCACCGCAAGATCGAGTTCCCCAAATGTTCGGTGATACTCAGGGATGATGAACAATGGGTCGTACCCAAATCCGCCTTTGCCACTTCGCTCTTCAGCAATCCGGCCGCGACAGATTCCAAAATCCTCTAGCACGATCTCACCGCGAGGATCTGCGAGACAGAGGTAACAATTGAACTGCGCTCCACGACGCTCAGGTGGTACACCCCGAAGTTCATCAAGTACCTTATCGTTATTCGCCTCGTCTTCCCCGTGAACCCCAGCGTACCGCGCCGAGTAAACGCCCGGCCGCCCCTGAAGCGCATCGACGCTCAATCCGCTATCTTCAGCCAACACCCATCTTTCGAGATGCCTGGCTTGTTCTGATGCCTTCAAGGCGGCATTCTCTTGGAACGTTTCACCGGTTTCATCAACATCGATGGAACCAGGTATTTCTGAAAGCGAGGTCAGTTGGATTTGATCCTCGGGCAGTAACATCCGCAATTCAATGAGTTTCTTTGCGTTATTCGTACCGAGAACTAAATCGAACATGGTTTTATCGCATTCCAAAGGCAGCACCGTAGATGCTGCGCTTTGAGATTTTTGGGACGGCAATCGGAGTCGGCTTTACATCATAAGGAATCTTGGCGACCCCGTTACCCAACACACCTCGAGATCCGCTAGGAACTTGCCTCGCGGCCGAAGGATCGACATTGAAAGCACTGTATTTTTTCATCACCGCTCGAATCTCCGGTGTGTACTCGAATCGCCCGTCAGGCAACTCACGTCCCAATTCTTCAAAGCTTCCAACCGTCACTAGCGAACGGTAACGGTCGTGGAACTGATAAGCCTCAACGCCCTGTGCACGCAGTTCAGAAGCCATTTTCTCGGCATCCATCGCGTACTGATTGAGCCGATCTTCACTCGGGGCGAAGTCTCGGTTGACCTTACTACCATCCACGATCGTTCCCAAACCTTCGAAGGTTTTGACCACAACGGTGTAACGCCCATCACACTCAAGCAAACTGTGATGCAACCCTTCGTTCATTTGGTGCACAAACGCATCAACTTTGGGAGCTGAGAAAAACTCTTCGGGCAGAATCGGGTTTCGAGTCACGAACGCTTGGCTCATCGGACCAAGGGTCTTCTTTGCGGAGGCGGTCTGACCAAACAATTTTGCAGTGATTGATTTCACGGTAGTGACAGGATTACTCTCGTTGGTCTCAGCACGAACTTCTGTCTGATCGGTGAAGATGGGAAGCACGGCTGTGCGAATTCGCTCCAAATCTCTCTCCACCTCGGGTCGCCCCACGCTATCGTATTCACCCACCAGGACCGCGTACGCGTCGTACTGGTATCGATTGGCATAGCGAAGGCGTTTTGAGCTCGTTGGGTCCTGTGCGATCGTCCCAGTGAAATCAAATTTTTCCTTGTAGATGTAAGCCGGAAGCTCCAACTGCTGGCGAATCTCGTTGGCAAGTCGTTCCGCCCGTTCACGGGAACCCACGCCGACAAAATTGGATGCAAGAATCAACCAAGGCCCCTCCGCTTCGGTCAACTCCAAGGACTCTGAATTGATGGGCTTTGCTGTGGTTTCACGACCAAACATCTTCAAAATCGTGTTGGTATCGGCGTGAACCGCCTCACTGAGAATCAGAATGGCAACGAAGACAAAGATGGGTCTATGAGTCAGAGAAAGCATCATCGTGACTTCCGAAGTTTGATACTTGGGGAATGGCTAAGGAAACGTTCCTTCTTCAACTCTTCGTTAGCAAATCGAAGACTTCAAGCGATAGAGACATCTGAGCAAACACCGAAAACTTGAATAATTTTTGCCCGAAATGCAGAAAAACTCCCCGCTCACGATCACGACGACCACACGAAACCAGACCCCAGTCCCCCCAAAGCACCAAACTTATTGACTCCCAGACCTTATTTCGTCGCGGTGTATGCATACCGATTACTGACGCCCGAATCCATCAATCCAGCGGTATTCCATCGCTCCATGCGGTGGCGAATCTCATCGAACATCACCTGATCAGCCCGATCTAAAACGGTGTCGACCCAGTGAACAAAATCGCAAAAATCGTCGTCACACGCGTTCCAGAGGTGTGAGGGTGTCAATCCGGATTGGTAGGTTTCTTCGCATCGAATGGCTGCTGCAAAATAGACCATGCAAGCGACAGTAAAGTGGTCAAATCGCGACAGGTTTCGGTAAGCCATCTGCACTAATTGATCCAGAAACCTCGCTTCCTTACGCAAAACTTCACCGTATCGAGCGATCTCCTCAGCGCAATCATTTGAACTAAGAATCAGAGGCGCCAAACGTTCCACTCCAGCCAAAGCATGTGCGATACCGGTGCTGTGTAGCGGGTCAAGAGTTAGTGAAGCAGTTGGAAGCATCACGCACCGAGGAGAGACTACCGGTGCCAACCACTTCTGCAATCGCTTTGTCCGCACAATGCCTGAGGTGGGTGCTACACACTCAGCCGCCCCAAAGAGGTCACCGAGCGATGGATATCGCGTCTTCAAAACATTGAGATCAACCAGCGGCATGTCCACCGTCGTGGTGTACCCCACGCTCGTTACGCCCTGATTGAATCGCAACATCCACATCCATCCGTCATGAAGCAGATGATGTTGGGCTGCGTCATCGGCTGAGAAAGGGTTTTCAAAATCGACTCTTCGAGAAGCATTCACTATTTCGGCCCAAGGTTTCACACCCTTAAAGTGCGCAAACCATGCGTGCGTTCGAGTCTTGAGTTGGCAAGTTAGATCTTGAACGGAAAAAAATTTCGCAAGACTGCCTGATGCACCCGACGCATCCACAATCCAAGTAGTCTGAAATTCAAAGACATCCTCGATTGACCCTTTATGAGAAATTTCCGCAGCGGCATCGTGATGTGTGGATTCCATACCAACATCCATTTCACCAGTTGGTGTAGCTGACCCATGGACCGCATCATTGAATACACCCTGAACTGCAGCACAGCGGATCTTATAAGCACTGCCGGTATGAACCACGTCGAGCTCGCACTGACTTATTTCGGTAATTTCGTATCCGGTCCGGTCAATGACACCGGCTTGGACTGCATTACTGCAGAGGAACTGATCAAGGGTGGAACGATGCCAGTGGGTATCGGATCGGAAATCGGTGGGACTCGCCGCCACCAAAAGACTTCGCTCGCCAAGCTCGGTTTCCTGAAATCGTTCTCCGGTTCGATGTGCTAAATAGCTGAACCCTCGCTTGCGACCACATGGCAACTCGGGGTTTGTTTGTTGCCAAGTCCCCCAGCAGGACAGATCCTCAAGTGGCTTTAGACCGTATTTCTGACCAAGCCGTTTGAGGATCGTATCGGCAATGGGTGTCGACGACTCGCCAATGGCAAAACGAGGATGTTTACTTCGATCCAGAAGAATAACGGATCGTCCACTTGCAGCGAGAATCCATGCGAGTATCGACCCAGCAAAACCCGACCCGATCACTGTCACGTCCACTTTCACTGCAGCACTCCTTGTCGACCGCTAATCCAATTACCGTGACTGATCACTCAAACCACTTGCGAAACGTTCAATCGCTTGATGACTTCAACCGCGTCATCGTTCTCACCGAGGTCCCAAGGGTCAACCGTAATCACAACTTCGCTCGATGACCAGCGAATGGATTGTTGCTGCAACTCCAAAAGGTCTGCAGCGTGGATCGCAGGAATTGGCCCAAGTTTGGTGCCCCACGAATCATTATCCATTGCAAAACGACGATCCGATTCAGGCTTGTGGGCACTCTGGGCTGATGGCGTCAGGGAAGGCGAAGAGGGCGACAAGGCCGAGCTAGTTCCTCGAGCAGGAATGAGGCTAATGTGCCTAGCTCCCTGCAGAGCTGCATGGCGTACCGATAGAGCCGCCCATCGTACCGCTTCTCTGCGGGTCACACCCGGAGCACCCACAATGATGAACACTCGTAGATCGATTGACCGCTCTCGAAGCAGACGAGCGTAAGAATCAAATTGGTCGCGCGTCATCTGTTTCCCGAGCCGCTCAAGCCATCTCGGCTGCACGGTCTCGAGCCCAACAGCAACCTCAAGCCTAGAATCAAGTCGAGATTGAAATTCCTCGAGCCGCCGCTGCCCAAATCTGGGATGATTTTCGATGATCACACGTTGATAGGTTCCGATCCGTGAAACAATCGCGTCGTAGTCTGCCGGCGGAATACTCCGAGGATCAAAAAAATTGCCACTGTTGTACAACTTGATCCAATCCGCCGTCTTTCCATCTGCCTCCTGAGATTGCAGAGCGTGATCAATCTGATGAGGAATCGCGCCGAGTGGTGTTGGACCGGGAAAGGTATTGTGATGCAAATCACACATTTTGCATCCAATAGGGCAAGTCGATGCAGTCAGGAACACGGTCAAGCACTCGCGGACAACACCCCGACGTTCCAGTTCCTGTTCTCGCAAAACGAGGTAAGGGCGATCGGCGCGAAGTCGGTCAGACTGAGTGTGGTTCACAACTTGTGTCAGACAGAATTGAGGGAAAAGCGGTGGTGATTGAGAGCATTTGCTGATCTCGATGAGTCGACCGACCAAACGACCACGGGGTGACCAAGAAGGAAGA
Organism: uncultured Rubripirellula sp.; assembly: GCA_938045805.1. Taxonomy (GTDB): domain Bacteria; phylum Planctomycetota; class Planctomycetia; order Pirellulales; family Pirellulaceae; genus Rubripirellula. The sequence goes on from CALIBL010000010.1 coordinate 60,181, forward strand.
GAAATGCTGCTCGCCTCTCAACTTCACGGCCCCTAGGCGTCACGTCACCGGTCAAATCATTAAGATAGCGTCATTGCAGGCCAAGAGGGACGGTAAACCCGCCTCAAACCTCCCATCCGCCCCCTTCGCGATCGGTCTAGACCACTAGACTTTTGAAACAAATCGCTCATCATATAGCGACGAAAAAAATACTGCGGTTGGGATCAAACCAATCGTGAATCCGAGCGTAATAGTGCGTAAATCGGGGAAGAGCAGCGAACCTAGCGGGCGTTGTTGAAGTCACCGCGACCGATTTAAGATTAGATCAGCGTCGCTTGTGATTTGGCGACCCGCCAGAGCGATACACCGCCGGTGGGTTGACAGCCGGTACGTTGTCAGCGGTCTAACCAGTGGGAAATTCCTTTTTGGGAAATCTTGGTCCGCCTCGGCCTCGAAGGAGTAAGATCTCCTCGCCAACGCCTGATGCAAGACAGCTTGTGATTTGGCGGCCCGCACGGGGATCAGCAATTTTGATCATGTGTTTTCAGGAGAAAACGAAATGACGATGGTGGAAGCGAATGCACTGAGCAAATTCTATGGAGAGTTTGCTGCGGTACAAAACGTCACCTTTTCGGTTCCGGCAGGTGAAGTCTGTGCCTTTCTAGGACCAAATGGTGCCGGAAAGTCCACAACCATGAAGATGCTCACCGGTTTCCTATCGCCCACTGAGGGCCAAGCGAAAATTGGTGGTTTCGACACACAAACCGACCGTCTCCAAGCTGCAGAACTTCTTGGTTACTTGCCGGAGAATGGCCCGCTTTACCCTGAGATGACTCCTCAAAGTTTTCTGCGATACGTTGGAAAAGCAAGGATGATGTCGGCGAGCCAATTGGCTGAAAGAATGGAGTACGTCGCCGATCAGTGCGACTTGGGTGATGTTTGGGGCAAAGCGATCGGGAAGCTCTCACGCGGTTTCCGGCAACGAGTCGGGATGGCGCAGGCTCTTTTGCACGATCCAAAAGTCTTGATTCTTGATGAACCCACCAGCGGCCTTGACCCCAACCAGGTTCACGGTCTCCGCAAACTGATCATCGAACTGGGCAAAACCAAAACAGTTCTTCTTTCGACGCACATCCTTCAAGAGGTCCATGCGGTATGCAGTCGCGTCGTGCTGATCAACGAAGGACGCTTGGTGTTTGACGGGTCAACCGACTCGCTGGGCACCGAGAGTGATTCGATGGAAGAAAAATTCCGAGACCTCACCGCGGCCAAGGCTTAATCGAAGAAGCCACGCAACATCCGCGTTTCGGCTGCTGACCTTCCGCGACTGGAACAGGCAAACCAATAACTGGCTCGGTGAATCGATCTGGGCCGGATCATCAAACCCCACCTTTTGACTCTTTTTGACATCAACTCACCATGAAGCTCAGAAGACAAGTCATCGCTGCGATCTTTCAGCGTAATTTCTCGGCCTACTTTTCCGGGATACTAGGCTATCTGTTCATCATTGTTTTCGTCGTCGCGTGCGGTTGGTACGCGTTTGATGGAAGATTCTTCACGGCAAACGAACCAAACCTCGATCAGCTCTCGATCAATTATCCGATGCTGATGCTGTTTTTCATCCCTGCCATCGCGATGGGCGTATGGGCCGAGGAACGAAAAACAGGGACTGACGAACTGCTGTTCACCATGCCGGCAACCGATCCAGAGATACTGCTGGGGAAATACCTCTCGGTGGTCGCGGTCTATACCGTTGCACTGCTGTTCTCGATGGCTCACGTTGTCGTCTTGCTATTTCTCGGTAATCCTGATCTCGGTTTGATCACAACCACCTACTTCGGCTATTGGATTGCCGGCTCAGCACTACTCAGTGCGGGGATGCTCGCCTCTCAATTCACCAACAACATGACCGGCGCATTTGTGCTTGGGATGGTGGTGAGTGCGATTCCAGTGTTCATCGGACAGGTAGCGAGGTTTCTAGGCTTGGGAAGCCAACTTGATGGTTTTAGCCTCGAGGAACAATTCAAAGACCTTGGAATGGGAATCGTTCCGTTAACCAGCCTGATTTATTTCGTTGGCTGCACCGTTGTGATGCTCTACCTCAACTTGGTAATGATGTCGCGAAGACATTGGAAGAGTGGTCAATCAGGCAACATCGCGGGACAGTACTCCATTCGTGCGTTGAGCATCGGGATCATTGCCACCTGCGTGACTGCGTGGGCAGGCTACACCGGAAGTCGGTTCGACATGACCAGCGAGAAACTCTACTCGCTGTCCACTTCAACCCGCAGCATCCTCAACAGCCTTGAATCCGAGCGTCCGATTGAGATTCAGGCATTCTTATCTCCACAAGACACCACACCGGCGGATTACGTTGAAACTCGGAAGCGTCTGGTGGGTTTGCTCCGACAGTTCGACAAGCTTGGCGGTGACAACCTCGAGGTTCGATACGTGGACGTTGAACCGTTCACCACGCAAGCCGAGGAAGCCGAACGATTTGGAATCGACGCCGTCCGTGTAGCCACCGATGAGGATGGCCGTCGGGGCGAACAGGAAGTCTATCTTGGTGCGGTGGTCATCAGCAGCTACGACAAAGTTGTGGTGCCCTTCTTCGGAAAAGGCCTTCCCATTGAATACGAACTGACACGCTCGGTTCAGACGGTCGCCGATGACACACGCTACACCGTTGGCGTCCTCCAGACCGATGCCGACCTGATGGGGCAACGGGAATGGCGGATCATTACGGAGCTGAAAAAGCAATACAACGTCGAAACGGTTTCCCCCGCAGCAGCGATTGATGCAAGTGGCTTTGATGTTCTGCTTGCTGCCATGCCATCTTCGCTGACCCAACCCGAGATGGAAAACCTCGTCAACTACGCGAAAACCGGCAGCCCGCTGCTCGTTTTTGACGACCCGTTCCCGCTCTCATTCAACACCGGATTTGGTGTGACCGGAGCACCTCGACAACCTAAGCCTTCGCAAGGCGGAGGAGGCATGATGGGTGGTGGAAGCCCACCTCCGGAACCAAAAGCGGATAACGGCCAAGCGAGCTCTCTAATGAGGGCGTTAGGTGTTCAATGGGGACATGACAGCGTGGTTTTTGATGTCAGCAACCCACACCCAGAATTTGCACTTCTTCCTGCAGAGTACGTGTTTGTAACCCGTGGCAGCAGCAATCCCGACTCCTTCAATTCGGAATCAAATATCACTTCCGGCTTGCAAGAAATGATCATGCTCTACTCGGGAAGTATCAACAAATCTTCTGCAAGCAATGTTGAATTCACTCCGCTACTCCAAACGGGTACCGAATCCGGTCGCTTAGCTTGGGAGGAGTTCGTGGATCAGGGTGGATTCAACTTCTTTTCGATGCAATCCACCGCGAATCCTAAACGTGATCCCCTACGACGTATTGATAACAGTGAATACACCCTCGCCGCTCGAGTGAAAAGCGAGTCAGGAGATTCTCCAGTGAATGCCATTTTCGTGTCAGACATTGACATGATCTCTGACTTCTTTTTCGATGAGCGCAATCTAGGCAATCTCAACATCTCGTTCGACAACGTCACCTTCGTTCTCAATGCGGTTGATACCCTAGCTGGGGATGAGTCATTCATTGAATTGAGAAGTCGTCGTCCGAAACATCGCACTCTCGCTCGGATCGAAAAAAACAAGCGAGAGTTCCTTGAGGAAGCAAATTCCGCGGAAGTGGAATCCGATAAGGCAGCCAAAAAAGAACTCGAAGCGCGGCGTGAGCAACTTCAGGAAAGGGTCAAAGAGATTGAGGAAGACTCTAACCTCGACCCAATCGCGAAAAGCCAAATGCTTCGGCAAGCACAGGAAGCCGAACAGCAGCGTCTAAGTCTTGCCGAAGCCAAGATCGAGCAAAACAAAAATGATGTCGTCAGGAAGATTCGAGCCAAGACAAACGCTCAGATTCAATCGCTTGAATCTCGCACCCGTCTCTGGGCGGTCTGGGCTCCTGCCTTCCCGGCATTGCTAGTCGGCCTCGTTGTTTTCATGACAAAAATTGCCGACGAGAAAAAGCAGGTCAGTGTCAAACGTCGTCGTGACTAGACGTCACCACACGAGACCTGATCCATTCATTTTTCAAAATCAAAATCCGTTAAAAATATCCAGGAAGATCGAGATGTCTACGAAACCGCAAGATTCGGCGTCATCCCAAACCGGTCGCACCATGACCTTCGCGTTAGTAGCCATGGGCTGCGTCGCCATCACCGCCGTTTTCAAAATGATGAACCAGCCGGCGAGTATTGAAGAGTACGGCAAGATGGGTCAGGAATTTTATCCTGAGTTCACCGACCCTACCTCTGCAACCTCGCTCCAAGTTTCGGTGATTGATACCGAAGAAGTCAAACCGATGGAGTTCAGCGTGAAGCAGGCCTCCAACGGACAGTGGGTAATCCCCTCTCACCACAATTACCCAGCCGATGCGGAGGATCAACTCGCTCAAACCGCTAGCAGCATTATCGGCATCACGAGAGGCGCAATGATCTCTCGCTGGGCTTCGGACCATGCCAAGTATGGCGTCGTCGATCCGGTCACCGATTCAGTGAGCATTGATGAAGTGGAAGGGATCGGCAAGCGGATCACCGTTGGCGGCCCAGACGACTCCACGCTCGCAAGCTACATCGTCGGCAAGAAGTTTGACGATTCAAACAACCAGTACTACGTTCGCCATCCAGACGAAGATGAAACCTACATCGCTGAACTCGACATTAACCTCAGTACAAAATTCACTGATTGGGTGAATACCGATCTGCTAGATATCAACAACAGCGATATCCTTCGACTCGACCTCAACGATTATTCATTTGATGAGCTTCAAGGCACCATCACCGGAAACATTCAGTCCGTCTTGGAACGCCCCACCTCAACCGATGACTGGACGCTTGCCGGGCTGAACGAAGAGACTGAGCAAGTTAAAACGAGTGCGGTGACCGACACGCTCAGTGCCTTATCGAACATGGAATTCGCCGGGGTACGACCCAAGCAACCAGGACTAACCGCTGATCTGCAAATCGATCGATCGGCCCTAAAATCACAACGTGACCTCGACCAACTGAGTCAAGATCTACTTTCGCGAGGGTTCATCTTGCAGCCAAATCGCGAAGATCAACAACTTCTTGAGTTGATCGCACGAGAGGGTGAAATGTTTGTCGGAGCCGCAGACGGTTTGCTCTATCGCCTCTACTTTGGTCGCGCATTTACGGGATCCAACGAGGATCTTGAGTTCGGTATGTCATCGAGCGATGGCTCATCTTCAGACGAAAGCGAGCAAAAGGCTTCAGACGAAGCCGAGTCCGAAGGTGAAGAGTCCGAGAGCGATCAAGACGATGAGCAGGAAGAAACCACTAGCGGAAAGCCTGGACGTTACGTCTTTGTGCGAGTGAATTTCGATCCTGCTCTTCTGGGTGAAGTTATCGCGCAGCCAGAAGAACCTCAGGAACCTGCAGAGATCAAAACACTGCAGGAGAAAGTGGCTGCTGCAAAAGAGCAGACCGACGATACCGAGGAAAAACCGCAGGAGAATGAACCAGAAGCGGCCGGCGATGACAATGCAGAAGCAGAAGAGACGGATGAGCAAAAACTGGCTCGTTTGCAAGAAGAATTTGCTGCAGCTCAAACCGCTTATCAAACGCAACTTACTGCCTACGAAGAGTACCAGCAGAAGATTGAGGACGGTAAAGAAAAGGCTGATGATCTTAATCGCCGCTTCGCGCTTTGGTACTACGTGATACCAGGAGATAGCTACGACAAGCTTTCACTTGAGCGAGAAAACATCGTTGAACCCAAGGCTGCTGATGATGCCGAAGCTGAAGGCGGCACAGCAGGGCTGAACGCACCTCCCGGACTAGAAGGTCTAAGTGAAGCAATCATGCAAAATGCTGGAGTGAACCCTGCCGACCTCGGAGGTCTCGCACCTCCAAGTCCTGCCGCGCAGCCTCCTGCCCCTGTTGACGCACCGACCACTCCTGATGAAGCACCAGGGGATGAAACTGCAGAAGGGGATTCAGTACCTGCTGCAAATCCAGAAAGCGAATCCAAGCCAGCTTCCGAAACCGCGGACGAGCCGGCAGATGCGGAGACCGCTTCTGAGGGTTCACCACCCAATGAAGAGCCAGCTGCAGAAAAGCCTGAATAGGTTGATAACCGCATCGATTACGCCAAGCATCAGTCGCACCTTCAACGGGTGCGACTTTTTTATGCCTACAACGCCAAGCCTCGACGAGATCGCAATCTGACATACATCAACAACACAGCGGAGACCAGAATGGCAATCGTAAACACCATGTACCCATAGACGATTGTTGGATCACCAAGATTCGCTGGTGTTTCGTCATAAACCTCTTTCAAGTTTGCATCCAAGGGGATTGCAAACAACGCGGAAAAAGGACTCATCACACCGAAAAAATCCACCGAATGACTCGCTGCAACCGAGAAACCGAGTAGGCGTGCCATGTAGCTGATCGCTGGTGGCACAACGTAAAGAATCATGAGGAGTGCGTAAGTACTAACCAGAGCGATTGGAGTCCGTCGGCTGAATAATGAAGCCAACAATGCGAGCACCGAGTTGGCAAAACAGACGAGCACGATCACAACCAACATCTGCAGCATTGCGTACCAATTACTCCAAAAACTCATGTTCAGGGCGAAGCCCAAGAAGAGAGGCCAAACCAAAAAGCTGGTGAGCACTCCCGAAACGCGGAAACCAACAACAAACTTCCCAAGCAGGATCTGCCATGGCGTCAAATTGGTGGTCAACAACAAACCCAGCGTCTGCCTTTCTCGTTCGCTCGTCATGCTACCAGCGAGAAAAACGGGGCCAACCAGGAGGTTGAAAACGATCACATAAATCGGAAACCACACACACGATTCGATTTTCCAAAAAAGAAAAACTCCCATCAGAGGAATCGCGAGCAACATACTGATCTGAATGGCTAACCTCAGCATCAGGGTTCCCTGACTAAAAATCTCACCGTGGAGTTCTTTGTCATAAACTGGGTTGCAGCCATCAGGCATCAGATCGCGTTTTCGGGGTGGAGCAAATAATCGATCAGGAAATTGATCTGACTGAATCACAAGTCCCATTGCACGTTCCGACTCCATTTCCAAATCAACCACCTCATGCCCCTCGCTTCCCAGATCAGGTGGATACAGAAGGCGGCGTGCCGCAGCGGCCCCTGTCGCGACCACAACGACCAGAGCAATCGGGGGAAGTACGAGAGTGGTCATCTTCAAGCGAAATTCACCGTCTCCCTCGAAACCTTGCCAAAAAAGAATTGCACCCAGCGCCAGCGGTAGGATGACCAGATAGCTCACCACAAGCGAATGGCTTGTTTTAGAAAAGTAGCTACTGCAAAAGACACTGATGGCTCCAAACAGCACGATCGAGACGATCAGTCCCAGATACGCGGCGAGCACTTCGTAAAAGCTGATCCCGCCTAGCGGCAAGCACAGCACGATGATTGGAATCGAAGCGACGGCGAACAATAACAGATGCGTCAATGATGCGATCATCTTACCCAAGATAATTGCACCAGGTCGCAAAGGACTCGCGAGCAACATTTCGTAAGTGCTGCGCTCCTTCTCACCACTGATGGCTCCAGCTGCGAAACTCGGCGCCATTAACGATGCGATCAAATATTGACCGACAAAGAAAAGATTAGAAAGGTTTTGCGCAGACGCTGGCGGCGAGGTTAAATCCATCGTCAAGTCTTGCGGCCATGCGAGCAAGACGATGCAAGCTAACGCCAACTGGTAAATCGCTAGGAGGACGAAGGAGCGATGTTTCCTTAGATTGACCAGTAACTCCCGCTGTAAAACTGGATTTTCGCGAAGGTACATGACCACCTCTAAAGACGAACACCAACTCAACTCGGCTGGGCAGTAGATTCATCACGGAGCAACGAATCCGGTTGAATAAAGAGAGCATGGAGAGAACGACTGACGACTCAGTGGACGGGACTCGCACACAACCTCAAGAGATTATAGGTCAAGACTTCGCAGTCGACACAATGGGTGTCTTGGAAGCCTCTCCGGATTCCTCAATCACGTACTCCGGCATCGCATATCCGGGGAGACGCTTTCTCAGCTCACGCATGATTTCCAATCCCTTTTCAACGGGCACCTCAAAATGCGCCGCACCGCGAACACGATCAAGCTGATGAAGGTAATATGGCTGAATTCGGTGACTGACCAACAGGCCGCATAATTGCTGCAAGGTCTCGACATTGTCGTTCACACCCTTCAGCAAGACCGCCTGATTGAGTACGGGTATCCCTGCGTCGATCAACATGGCAAGACGCTCTAAAACGTGAGCGTCAAGCTCACTGGGATGATTCACGTGGACCACAAACCAGACGGCTAGCGGAGACCTCGTGAATATTTCAATCAGCTCCGCGGTCACTCTTTGCGGGATCACGATCGGCATTCTGGTGTGCACTCGAAGCCGCTTTACATGCTCAAATTGTGAAATCGCCTGAACCATTGTGTCGAGGTTCCGATCCACGAGGGTTAAAGGATCCCCACCGCTTAGTAAAACTTCCTCAACTTCTCGGTGCTGACCTAAATACGCCAAAGTAGGCTCGAGAGATTGACCTCCGGCTGACGCCTCCGAATAAGGAAACTCTCGCCGAAAACAGTACCGACAATGCACACCGCAGGCTCCGGTCGTCACCACCAGCGCCCGCCCTTGGTACTTGTGAAGAATGGCCGGAGCAGGCATCACGCGAAGGTCCCCAACTGGATCTGGAACAAACCCCTGAGCCTCAACATCCTCTCTGGGATCGGGTAAGACCTGCCGCAGAAGTGGATCGGACGGGTCCCCGGGGCGTATTCGGGACAGATACTCCAGTGGTACAAACGTGGGAAACGCTTTTTCCGCCGTCACCGAGCAATCAAATGCCTTTTCTGATCCTCCAGCGATCCCCGACAATTCACTCTCCTCAGAGGTTAACCCATCGCCACTGAGCCCCAAAATTGATCGCAACTCGTCACTGGACCGAATCGCCCGTTTCATTGCAATCCGCCAATCCACGACAGATCCGCAATTTTCCTCGCGAAACCGGTCTAAAGCGGTCGGGACAAACTCGGTGCTTCTCGCTAGAATCTCGTCCGATTGATTCATTGTCTCGTGGTGTGTCATGCGAGTCGACAATCACTTTTTTGGAATAATTAACAGACAGATCCTCAACACGGAGCCATCCCTACATGGCTACTTATAACACAAGCGACTTCCGCAAAGGACTCAAGGTTCAAATCGATGGCGAACCTTACCTCATGACGGACATGCAATTCGTGAAGCCCGGC
>CALIBL010000011.1 GCA_938045805.1 uncultured Rubripirellula sp.
GAAAGTGATATAAACGGTCTTTGATCCCGTTTTTACTTGGTTTTGTTTCCTTTTTTGATAACGTCGATTATACACTAAGCATCTTGTTTTGTCAAGGTCATGGAGATATAAATATTGATAAAAAGTGGTTTGTATACTCTTGAAAACATGATATATTTACATTATTAGAAAATGATAAAATGGGTAGTCTGTTAGTCGGGATCAGCCAGTGGCCAAGACCAAATCGTTCACCATCGAGCAGCTTCAAGAGTTCCAGCGGCTTTCTAAGCGGCTCAAGCAGATTGAGGGCTGGAAGTCCGAAATGGATGAACAGATGGCCAAGCTGGAGCGTCAGCAGCGCCACGCAGAAGAAGAGGCGGCTGAGATTCAGCAGCGTTTGACGGACGAATTCGCGGAGCTTGGCGAGGTCGCAGAACTTTTCAGCACGTCGCCAGTTCCAGATACGGCTCTGACACTGGAGGAAACGGGCTATGTCACCAAAGACAAGAAGCGTCTCTTGTTCAGGAAGATATTGGCCGACTATCGAGGGGCTAATCCAGAGGCCAAAACCGTGTCCTACACAGAGGTGAAGAACACGCTCGCTGAGACGTACAAAATCAAAACCCGCAGCATTACCAATTTCTTCTTGGGCATCCTGTGCGACTACGAAACTGTAGGTGGAAACCGCAACAAGGCTATCGTTCTGCCCAAAGAATGAGCCGCCACTTTCATTGGCGGTATGTTGGCGAGACTCTACGGTCAGGAGAGGTTTTGGCTGGTTATTGGCGGAAGCCAATCTCGCAAAAGACCGTAAAAAGCGTTGTTTCCCTATCTGAGTAGATGGGGGAGTACACCCGGAGGGATTCGAACCCCCAACCCTCGGTTCCGAAGACCGATGCTCTATCCAGTTGAGCTACGGATGCGTCTGGTTGAATTTTAGTAAGGATCGCCAACTTGTCCACGGGTAGTTCCCGCTCCATGCTTCTGTTTCCGCTTATCTTTTACTCGGTAAAAACGATTTTATTGGCCTCTTTTACCCACCTAGGCTCGCCGATTGATCAACAAGTTGTGCCACGGCTGCGACTCGGGGTGATAGACAGACCCTTTCTCGAGACGGTTTTGCTACTTTCAAGGCTCCCGTACACACAGCATGCTACACTTGTCGAGGCAACGGTTACTCCTTCTAGAGCAAGGATTTGGGCAGCATCTGGCACCTTGCCATTGCAAATCGACCAACTGATCTAACACCTAAGCATTGCAATTCAACCGCGGACTTGGAGTGGAGACTAAAGACTTGGGTCTAACCTATTTCAAACGATTCCGAATGGAACTCAATTTTGATCAATCCCGCCTTCAGGTCTCGAGCATCCCGCCCGGCTTTGAAATGATCCCGTTCTCAAGCGACCTGATTGGCGAACACGCCTCGGCCAAGCACGAAAGCTTCAAGAATGAGATGGATGTCAACCTCTTCCCCTGCTTGGGTCGACGAGATGGCTGCCTAAGACTGATGAGGGAAATCACATCACGTGCGAATTTCGTCCCCGAAGCCACATGGCTTTGCCGATACCGTGAGCCAGTCAGTAAACTTCCTTTGGCAATTGGGACGATTCAAGGCCTGGAAATTGATGGATGGGGATCCATTCAGAACATCGGCATCTCACCCACACATCGCGGTCATGGCCTTGGATCGCTGTTGATTGAGCATGCTGCGAGAGGTTTCAAAAGTGTCGGACTCCGCCGGATGCATCTTGAAGTGACCACGGATAACACTGCTGCAATCAGACTCTACGAACGCATCGGCTTCAAGAGAGCCGAGGTGATCTACAAGGCAACCGAAGTGGCCGGTGCTTGAACGGGATAACCAAATGATCAACGACCAAAATCAACCGAGTCACCGGTCACCGGAAGACCCAATGAAACATCTAGATGACTGGGAATCGGATCTAAAATCTCGCTACCCTAAACCGGCACCGAGTGCGGTTGAACACGAGATTACCGAATGCCAAAAACACGAAGGCGAATCGAACAAGGCGAGAGAAGATTTTCGGAAGTACGATGCCGAAGCTCGATCCTCAGTCAAAGAGTTCTATCGACTCAACCATCAATTTCAAACGTATGATTTTGTTCAGCAGAAACGTCACCAGTACCTGAGTCTTACTCAGCGTCGAATGGGTATCTGGGAAGCAATGGAATACCTAAACACACTGGTGGACGATAGTGATCCTGATACTGAACTCTCGCAAATTGAACACCTACTTCAAACCGCTGAATCAATCCGCGCCGACGGGCACCCCGAGTGGTTCGTTTTAACTGGGCTAATTCATGACCTAGGAAAAATACTGTGTCTGATGGGAGAACCTCAATGGGCGGTGGTGGGTGACACATTCCCAGTCGGCTGTCAGTATGCAAAAAGCATTGTTTACCACGACTTCTTTAAACAGAACCCTGACTGGGATCACCCGGTTTATTCAACCAAACTAGGCGTCTACCAAGAAAAAATCGGACTCGATCAAATCATCATGTCTTGGGGTCACGATGAGTATTTGTATCACGTCGTGAAGAATCACCTACCGACCGAAGCACTCTACATGATTCGGTATCACTCATTTTATGCCGCTCACCGAGAGAATGAATATCAACGCTTCTTCGATAAACAGGACGAACACTATTTCCCGTGGGTGCGCCGATTCAATGAATATGACTTGTATTCAAAAAGTGATCAGCGTCCTGACGTCGCCAAGTTGAAACCCTATTACGAATCTTTGATTCAGCGGTATTTCCCGAGCTCTTTGGCTTGGTAAAACTCAATCACTGCTAAGCATCTTTTTTCTTCAGTCGATACGCTGCACGCTGAGAAGCATATTCTTCCGCGTCAGGTATTTCTGCCGTTTCGGGATTGGCCTGTTCCATCAGTTTTCGCAGGTAGGGTCGACACCATCCACAACCGGTACCTGCACCATAGCACTCTGATAATTGACTTGCGTACTTCGGTCGATTCACACGGATGAACTGCATGACTTTGCGCCGAGATACGTGGAAACAGAGGCATAGCTCCTGATCTTCATTCATCGTCGATTCTCCGCACTACTGATTTGCTCCATCGGTAATCAACCAAGTCGCAATACGACATGCATCAAGGTAGTCAGCGATATCAAGTGTTTCGTCGGCGGTATGAATATTTCTCTGCCCACAACCAATCGTGACCGCAGAGATCCCGTGCAGGAAAAGCCAGTTGGCATCTAATCCACCATTTGAAATTTCTTGAAACGGTTCGCGGCCAACCATCCGCACCGCCTCCGAAGCCTTCTCAATGGATGGATGATCACTCGGCAGACAGAAGGATTCGTAATCAACATGCGACTCAAACTCAACGGTCCCGGCAACACCTTCATCGTTTTTCACCTCAGATGCTGCACGCTCGAAAGCACTTCTGATCGCAGACACAATTTCCGTGCGCATTTCAGGATCATGGCTTCTTGCTTCTGCTGCGAGATCCGCAAGTGGGGTGATCACGTTCGTCGCGTCACCTGCTTGTAGTACACCAACATTGGATGTTCCGAAACGGCCATCTTTTTCAACTTTTCCAAGCCAGCCATTAGCATCGAGTTCCGCGATGGCGCGTGCAGCCATCACGATCGTGCTCGCTCCTTTTTCAGGAGCAACACCTGCATGTGCCGGAACGCCGTGGAGTCTAATTTTAATCCTTTCCCCACCAATGGCCCCCGTGGTCAATTTCTCAACAGTCCCTCCATCGAAATTAAACGCTCGATCCACCGATCCGACCTTAGCCACATCGAGATGACGCGCACCTTCGAGGCCTACTTCTTCTTGAATGAGGAAGGTAATCACAGCGGGTGGAAATTTCTCATCACCTCGCTTCAAGCGTTCGACAACAGCTGTCAGAATCGCAGCGCATCCGGAACGATCATCGGCTCCCAATCCAGTATCCACGGCACTGCGTACACAATCACCGTCGATCACTGGCTGACTGCCGACACAGATTGGTACCGTGTCCATATGAGCAGAAAGGAGAGTCCGTGGACCGCTACCACTTCCTGGTAATGTGACGACCAGATTGCCGCAATTCCCTTTTCGCCGAGTTCGCTCGCCCGCACCGTCATATTCAATTTGTGACGAATCCACTCCCGCAGCGATCAATTGATTGACAATCTCTGCAGCAACGTCAGATTCATTACCACTGCTACCGGGAATCGCTGTGAGTGCGATGAAACGATTCAAGGATGATTGAGTCTCTACTTCTGTCTTGTTCATTGTTAAACTCAGTAAGCGGTGGTTAGTAAATGATCCTGCTTGATACCCATCGTATTCAAATCTCGGCATCGTTGGCGACACCCCGTGGTCAAATTCTGTGCTGGGAACGCACCATATAATCTTCTCATTGAACGTTTTCTCCCTTGAACTTACCAACGATCCAAAAAGCGGTTTCCTCGGAGACGCAAACGTCAGATCCTCAGAAGCAGCACCTGCTCAACCTATCCGGTGAGGATTTAACCAACTGGCTGGTATCCAAAGGACACCCAAAGTTTCGCAGCGGGCAGATCCTCCACTGGGTCTTCCAACGGAGAGTCCACGCTTTTTCAGAAATGAGCGACCTTCCGAAGTCGCTACGAGAAGAACTGGAAGAACACTTCCATATTTACGTGACCCAGTCTGAAGCCACAGTCACATCGCCTGATGGAACCGACAAACTACTGGTACGACTCCCGGATGGTGGGGAAGTGGAGTGCGTGTTATTGAGGGACGGAAATCGGCGAAGCATTTGCGTCAGCAGCCAAGTCGGATGCGCAATGGGCTGCGTGTTTTGCGCAAGCGGTCTTGATGGAGTGGATCGAAATCTGACGCAGGGTGAAATCCTTGAGCAGATGTTGTTACTGCAGGACAGACTTCCAGAACAAGAACGCCTGAGCCACATTGTGATGATGGGAATGGGCGAACCACTTGCGAATCTAGATCGTGTCTTGGCTGCACTATCAGTTGCCAAAGACCCGAAGGGTTTAGGAATAAGCCCGCGCCGCATCACGATCAGTACAGTGGGATTACCGCCTGCGATTGATCGATTGCGTGAGAGCAGCATTCCTTACAACCTAGCGGTGAGCTTACACGCTCCCAACGATACACTTCGAAGCCAATTGGTACCGGTGAACAGGAAGATCGGAATTAATGCCGTGCTCGACGCTGCCGACCGTTACTTCGAAAGCAGTGGACGCAGACTTACGTTTGAATACGTACTGCTGGGAGGCGTCAACGACTCAGATGATGAAGCACGCGAGCTGGTTCATTTGCTTCGTAAACGAAATGTGCTGCTAAACGTCATTCCCTACAACCCCGTTCAGGGCTTACCGTACATCACCCCAACCAAAAAATCGATCGCCGATTTCCGTCAGATCCTAGAACGTGGTGGAGTCAATGTGCAGTTTCGACAACGAAAGGGTAGTGAAATCGATGCTGCCTGTGGTCAGCTGAGACGAAATCGCGGCAAGCAATCATCATCTAGCCAATGACAGATCATCCCGCGTTTGCTCACGTCCTAACGACTCGAATACTTTTTAAGGTATTTCTCATTAAGCATCTTATGGCGACTGCCGAGATCAACTTTTCGTCCTTGAATGTACGCATCGACGACGTTCGTCTCCGTCTCGAGAATATTCCCGTCCGCAATAATCAAGGTCGCATCTTTCTGCGGAGTGATGGATCCGATTCTATCTTCAAGATTCAATATCTTTGCAGCCGAGAGTGTAATCGCCTCAACCGCTTGTTCCTCACTCAAGCCATAAGCTGAGGCAACTGCAGCGTGATAAGGCAAATTCCGAGCACTCGCCGAACCACCAGGGCCGCTTAAGCCCGGTCCTCCAATCGAAAAGGTCACTCCTGCGAGGTTCAACCTTGATGGCAGCGTGTAAGCGTGATCGTAGGGATCGTCTCGTCGCAGCGGCAGTCGATAAGTCGATGCAACAATCACCGGCACTCGATGTAGCTTTAACAATTCGGAGCATCTCTCTGCGTCGTAACCTCCGTAAATAATCAAATCGAGACTCTGAGAAACCGCATAGGTGACAGCCGATTCAATCTCGGACTGGAGATCCGCATGTGCAATCAGTGGCATTTCTCGTTCAACGAGAGGAATAAGACCCTCCAGTCGGACGTTTGTGACAAAGTCCTCGGATGATTGCTGACGACTCTTTGCATAAAGCCTGACTTCGCTCAACAGTTCATCCAATTCTCCTAGTCGACGCTCACGTTCTTGACGTCGCTTTGAATCATTACTGTCTCTTGGGTGGACGGAGGACCAATCCACAAAGAGACCGGCGGGCCCACTCAACATCATCTCCTGAACGGTCCATCCATCCAATTGAATGACCGCAGATTGCCCTCGAATGAAAGGCCCCGTAGGAGCTGTCATCGCAACCAACACACCTCCAGCTCTCGCTACCGGTATCAATTCACTATCAGGATTGACGGCTATCCATGATCTCGCATTTGGATTTTCACGACCAAACTCTCTTCGATCATCTGTTTCCTCCACCGCCAAGATTTCTCGAAGCCCTAAGTCCGTCAAAGAATCGATTAGACCAGGATAGACATGCTTACCTTCTGCCTGAATCTCCAAAACATTTTTGGGCAATTTTACCTTCTGTCCAACAGCAACAATTTTTCCCTCATCAAACACAATCGTGCCATTTTCTAAGATTGGCTTGTCGATGCGATGGATCGTTGCGTTGCGGATTGCGATCGGACGCGTTTGCGGCTGACCGGGGATTTGATCATGGGCAATTACGTAATTGTTGATCAACAGCGCAAAGACGATGATCGCCTGTCCGAGTCGCTTGCTTCTACTGGCCCAGTGGTTGGAACTCCAACCAAGATTAACCTGCAGAGAATTGTGATGATTCTTAACGTCTAACATTTGATTTGATCGTCTCATTCTTGCGCTCCCTGAACAGTCGTTTCGTGTCGAAGGCCGCCATGGACCGCACAATAAATATCTTTCCTTACCCAGCGATCCTCCTCGGAAACCCGTTTTACGGCAACGCTACCAGCCGGATCGCTTTTCATTGCTTTCTGAATCAAACGTGATCTAAGGGCTCGATCTCGCTCGCGTAACTCTTGGTCATGATTGATATCGAAATACTTCTTCCCATCGATCCACGTCTGCTCACAACGCGTTAACGTCGATAGCGGTCTTCCACTCCAGACAACAAAATCAGCATGCTTGCCAACTTCGATTGATCCAACCAGATTCTCAATCCGCAGCTGCTTAGCCGGATTGAGGGTTACAAACTTCAACGCTTCTTCCTCCGGAACTCCACCGTACTTGGTTGCCTTAGCTGCTTCAGTGTTCAAATGACGAGCTAGTTCACGATCATCACTATTGAACGAAACCACCACTCCCTGTTCATGCATGATGGAACCGTTGTAAGGAATCGCGTCGAAGACCTCGAATTTATAAGCCCACCAATCCGAGAACGCCGAAGCCATTGCTCCGTGCTGCTTGATGCGATCCGCAACCTTGTAGCCTTCAAGAATGTGCTGAAGCGTACCGATGCGAATACCGAATTCCTCAAGCACTCCCAGCGTTGCAACGATCTCGTCTTGCCGGTAGCTGTGACAGTGGATCCATCGTTCGCCGCGTTGCACTTCCGAAAGAGCCTGCAACTGTAAGTCCACCCGCGGTGGCAACCCCTGCCGATCTCCCGACCGCCATGCACGCCAGCGAGATTCGTATTCTCTGGCCGCAAGTAGTTGATCCCTCAGGATCTGCTCGACGCCCATCCTCGTATTTGGGTAACGGCCCTGATTTCTTTTGACATTTTCGCCGAGCGCGAACTTAATCCCAGGTGGAGCCTGATCCATCTTGAGACCCTCCATTGAGTCACCCCACCTCAATTTGATCACCTGATTTTGGCCACCAATGGGATTTGCTGAACCATGCAAGATATTTGCGACCGTTAATCCGCCGGCTAATTGCCGATAGATATTGATGTCACTGTTGTCAATGAAATCACCGATTCGAACCTCAGAAGTCACCACTTGCCCAGATTCGTTGACGCCGCCATCGGTTCCCATGTGAGAGTGGCAATCAATCAATCCCGGAGTGACATGTTTACCCTTTAAATCGATGACTTCGGTTCCTTTGGGTACGATCAAGTTCCGACCAATCGCAGCGATGAGTCCATCTTTGATATAGACGTCAGCTTGATGAACAATGCCCTGTGGACCACAAGTCCATAACTCGGCATTTCGCAACACGACTGGATCTTGCTTTCGAACGGGATCCTCCAAACCATAGGCACCCAGTGGCAGCAAAATAGGTGTATCAGTTGGCTGGTAGCTTTGAGAGATGGATTCGTTGGTACCCTCGCTGTCGTCTGAATTCAAGTTGCTGGAATCACGATCCTCTCTCTGTTCATCACTTTTGTCTCCAACTAAACGCACAAGCCGAACCGTTTGCTCGTCACCACTCGGGGTCTGCAGACTCAACAAAGCAGTGTGTTTGCGATTCGCCGCGGAATTGAGTTCACCCGATCGGTCCGCTTGAACGATGGTGATCAACCACACACCAGATTCGGATTCAGGTTGAAGAGAACTCAGATCGCAAGTTGCACTCAAACGATCCCTCTCCAGTTGAATGGATTTGAGTTCGATAGGGTCTTTGTTTTTTCGTTGTTGTTTCCTTTTCTTGCTACCCTCTTTAGCAGCAGCATCGCCCTCTTTCGCTGCCTTCTCCGGAAGCGGTTCGAGCAATCCTGTCAGCTTCCCATCGGCTGAGTCAATTTTGAGCCTAAAACTATGGTTTTTGTTTCCTATTGGCAGATCCATCTCCCAATTCCCTGACCAAAGTGATCCGCTGCTGGTTTGGCCATCGTCTGTCAACTGATAACGAGAACCTGCAACCCAGCATTCGCACACGCTAGATTGCTGTGAAGAGAACTCACCATCAAAGATTGCCAAGTTGGCAATCTTTCCTTTCTCGACCGTGCCAAGTTGATTCTCAAGACCTAACAGCTTTGTTGGAACTGTGGTCAGAGACGCCAACGCATGATCCGGATTCAATCCGCAAACGATCGCACGTCTAAGATTTTTCAAGAAAGCCGACAGGTCATCCAAGCCGTCAGTGGTGATACAGAAAGTTACGTCGGCTTGTTGCAGAACCCCAGGGTTTGTCGGCGCGAGATCCCAATGCATTAAGTCTTGTAGCGATACTGTTTCACGCGACTGAGCATCTTGAACACTCGGTGCGTCAGGAAAATCTAGTGGGATGAGCAGCGGTCGGTTCATTGCTGCAATCGCTTTGATATCGCGGTATTCGCGGCCAGATCCCCTGATCGCGATCTGCAGTGCGAATTCGCGAGCGAGTTGATCTGCCCGTAAGGCCATCCGCTCATTGGGAGCATCAAAGACAAACCGACTTACCTCCATATCTTTGGATAATATTTCGAGCGAGCCATTGAACTCCGGAGCAGCTTGTGTCGCATCGGCATGATGCGACTTCCATGCCTCGGTGTACCATTGTGCGTCGTAAAAAGCTTGCCGAAGTAACGCGACTGCCCCCATGGGCGAATTGGGATACTCAACCCGAGGACCTGACCTTGGCACCGTCAATTGAGCATGCTGCCAACGGGAACTCTTGAGTGCTTGATGTGATCGTTTTTCACCACCAAGCAAATAGACTTGGCTGGCACCTTTGATGATGCCTCCTCTGGGAGCTACTAATCTCGCTGCAAACCCTTGCTTTCGCAGTTTCTCGGCATCAGTCGACTGGGAGACGGTTTCTGCAACATTTCTTTGCGGAGAAATATTTTGATTCCAATAGCCAGTAGCTGTATCGGGAAATTCAATCTCTTGCTCGCTCCATGCATCAACAAATCCCGCATAAATATGCTTTCCGGAGCAATCAATCTGCTGGTAAAAATCAGGGATGAAGATCTTCTCACCCACCCCCTGAATCTGCTGATCCAAAATCAATACCGTCGCAGAAGTAAGAATTTCTCCCGGCCGAACGACAACCGTGGCTCCGGTCAACGCATAGGCACCCGGACGAATATCGCGGAGCCCAGTAACAGGCTGAGTGTCGAGACTCTGAGCATGACCTTGCGCCGGACACGTCAATGCGGTGATGCACGAAAACACAAAAAGGGCAAAAGCTACACGCACGTTTATCACTCACTGTCGATTGAAAGAATATTCCTCGAAATAGCATAATCCAAGTTCTTCACAGTCGGCGAAAAACCCACAAACGATTTTTGAAACCTTCCAACACGAACAGAATTCTCTGCTCAAGACCAGATGATCTCCAATTTGGCGAAAGTGTTGCAAAAAGGAAACATTCGCCTGTTCTCCACTTTCAGCGATTGCAAAAATAAGGATGCCGGTTCCGCTCTTTGGAGATGATGTCGATGATTAATCAACCGAACGATTCAAGTTCGTCATCAGTGTTAGGTCGTTTTCTAACCGGAATTAATGAATCCGTATTTCTCACCAAGCTCGGCATCGCCAACATCGAACTAGTAAATTATCTCAATGGTTTGCTCATTCAGTTCATTCGCGCCGATGCGATTCTGATCCCTAATGGAAAGACCGATCACACGGCCAGAAAAATCATTGAAATGCTCGATGTGGCAGAAACAAGCAGGGCTCCAAAGCGGCGCGATATATATCAAGCGATCGGAGACTACACTTTGTTTTGGGTAGGTGTTTACCCCGAGAGCCTAAATAAACGGCAAACACGTCAAACCACAAACTGGATCCACAATTTCACGCGCCAGGGTAAGAAGTGTTATGCCCTCGCATCAGAAATGAAACCGTCGGCACTGCAGCCGAGTGAGCAAGTTCTTCACTGCTTAAGCCAACAATACGAACTTTGTGCCTTCGGCCTAAGGGAGTCGCGTCGTGAATGGGAACAGTATTGCAGTCAGCCATCACAACTTATTTTTTAGATAAGACTTGCCTGCAAAAAAGATAATCACCTAGATATTCTCACTGAAACTTTTCCATTGAGACCGCACCACAGTCAACCAATCGATTTAGCTCGCTATGACGGATCACTCAGCATTTACTTACGTTTGCCAAAACGCCCAGCAAGCTGCGCTGCTTCATTCTTCGGCTGACGCCCTTGAGTGGGACGAGCGGACAAATATGCCGGTCTCTGCCGGTGATTACCGCGCTGACCAAGTGTCATATCTTCGTGGCCTAGCACATCAAAGGCGGACCGAACAAAAGTACCGCGATTACCTCGAGGAACTTTTTCAAAAGATCGATCCGGTGAAGGAGCAGGATCACACCTCGATTACTATCATGCAACTGCACAGAGACCTGCAGCGAGACATTAAGCTGTCAACAGCTCTAGTCGAAAGGTCCGCAAAGCTAACGGTCAAAGGTCAACAGGTTTGGGACACCGCTCGCAAAAATAATTGCTTCGACCACTTTAAATCGATCTTGTCCGAGATCGTATCCCTGAAACGCGAAATCGGTGATCGACTGCGGGAAGAAACCGAACGGACACGATACGAAGCGTTGATCGATGAATATGAACCAGAAGCAACGGTCAAACAGATCGATGAACTTTTCAGTCAATTACGTCGTCCCTTAGTCGCTCTCATTAAAGAAGTGCAAGCCTCTGGGAACCGACCGAAACGGGAGTTGTTTCAACAGGCGTTGCCCGTGTCGATTCAAAGACAACTCAGTCGTGACGTAGCGGTCGCGATCGGCTTTGATTTTAATCGCGGTCGATTAGACGAGACCTCTCACCCATTCTGCACCACACTGGGGCCGCATGACTGCCGCATCTTAACGCGTTACGATCCCCAAGATCTCGGCACTGGATTATTCGGGACGATGCATGAAGCAGGTCATGGAATGTACGAGCAAGGTCTTAACACGGAGGCATTTGGTCTGCCGGCTGGATCTTACTGTTCGCTGGGGATTCATGAATCACAATCCAGAATGTGGGAAAACCAAGTGGGGCGTAGCCAGTCGTTCTGGAAGTGGATCACACCAAAACTGAAGGATTTGTTTCCTGATCAATACGCTCAAGCGACGGCGGAAGAACTCTACTTTGCCGCCAACGATGTTTACCCCAGCCTGATCCGTGTGGAGGCAGATGAAGCGACCTACAACCTGCATATCATCATCCGTTATGACATTGAGAAAAAACTAATCGAAGGCAGTCTCGACGTAAACGAAGTGCAAGATGAATGGAACGCACGATACCATGCCGACCTCGGTGTAGAGGTTGATCATGAGCGGAACGGTGTACTTCAAGATGTGCACTGGAGTGCAGGGCTGTTTGGCTATTTCCCGACCTATACGATTGGGAACCTCATTGCCGCCCAACTCTTTTATTCCGCGCAAGAAACCATCCCAGCCTTAGATCAGAAGATCAGTGAAGGTTCTTTTGACGAACTCCTCCAGTGGACGCGTGACACCGTTCACCAACATGGTCGCAGCTTGAATAGCGAGCAGATCGTGCAGAAATCCACTGGAATGCTTCTCTCACCAGAATACCTCGTGCAATATCTCCGTGAAAAACTGGAGAGTCTCTACGAACTCTAACCGGCTAGGAACTTTCGGTTAAACTTAAACTCACAGCACCGCCGGCCAAAAGACTAGAACTGCTCCACCACACCCATCATCATCCTTTACCATGACTATCTCTTCGTGCCCACATTGCGGCGAGCAATATCTGGTGTCGAACACCGAGGTTCCAAACGATGCCACCGTGCAATGTCCGTGGTGCTCTGAACAATTTCTATTCATAGAGGTAGTTCAACGTCTACCGCCTGAGCTAATTGTCCTTTCCAACACAGGAACTGCAGCGGTTGAAGGATCACTCAATCCATTTGACACACCATCTAATCCAAGTCCCGAGTCAGCAAGTTTCGATTTCTCTGGCCTGAGTGAACATGTCGGCCTTGATCCAGACGATACCAATCTTGGTAACCCAAGCATCGAGACTTATCAAACGTCAGACAGCGGTGACCACACATCGAATGGTTGGGAAGATTCACAGTCCAACCCCGAAACACCGCCAGAATTTTCCCGACATCACACACAAGCCAATCGCAAATCATCTGGTATTGGCTCCTTCATTGGGATCATTCTCGGTGGTCTCCTTTCACTTCCCCTAGCGGGGCTAATTCTTCTCGCTTTGGGTAAGGCACCTGACCTTGGATTCTGGCCATTTCTTGGAAATGAGCCTTCTTCACGAAGGTCGGCTGCTCCCCTTCCTCCTTCCAACGAACAAGGGACACTCCGCGGTACACCACTCCGATTTAATCAGCCGCCTGAACAGTCCACCAATGGCAAGGATCCCGCCGAAGACGCACTGGATTCGATCCTGAATTCAAATGAGGAGACATCCGAAACCGAAGCAAGTACACCAGACCCTGTCACTGACTCAACCGAGTCTCTAGAGGAAAGCGAATTAGAGCAGACTCGAGCAACGACCCAAAATGATCCCGACAACGGTCAATAGGCCATCCATGCAGATCAAATCGCTGCTAGATCACGACTAACGAGAGCGGGTCGAACACTTGGCCAACTATGTGTCCAGCATCAAGATTCGTTTATAGATCGATAATGCAGTTGAAAACCGTGATGTTTTCCAACGTATCACATGGACCGTTCTTTCTCTGACTCGCTTTCTTTACCTTAAAATAAAAAGCTTGGAAGAGCTGACGTCCGATGCCAACCGCTGGCATCGAAAAAGAACTTGCGAATCAATAGGCGGTGCTGATGCAAAGTCGACCGAATATTTTTCAACCTAACCGTCACGATCAAGTGAAATGAAATCGATTGGTAATCTACTGGCAGGTAGCGACGGAGATAAGGATCGCCAGACCGATCGATTATTCATCCACTTGTACGACGACCTTTGCCGACTCGCATCCAAATACTTACAAAACGAACCAGCACGCTCCCGCCTGAGTTCGGCATCGCTCGTGCATCAAGCCTATGTCCGAATGGTCGACCAATCCAAGATAACATGGAAAGGAAAAACGCACTTTTTTGCGGTGGGCGCAACGGTGATGAGGCGAATCTTGGTTGACCACGCAAGGAAGGTTCAATCGCTGAAACGCGGCGGGGCTTGGCAACAAAGATCACTCGATGATGAGTTAACTTTTCGACTCAATGAAGATCGGGAAATTGTCGCATTGGACGAACTGCTGAATCTACTTGCGACATTGAACGAGCGGCAAGCGAAGATTGTTGAATTGCGTTTCTTTGGTGGTCTCACCATGACCGAGATTGCATCAGAACTCGGCTTGGGTCTTCGGACAATTGAGCAAGACTGGTCCATGGCTCGAGCGTGGATTCGAAGGGAATTGAAAAAGGAGTTAAATGGTTCCATCGAAGGCTCCACACAACCCGACCAACCCAAATCCAAAACTGATGACCACCATGAGACCTGAACAATTTGACATCGTTCGGGAGCTGTTCCTTCTCGCCGCTAATCTGGACGAAAAAGCACAGAAAGAGTATCTGGCTAAAGTACGGGTGGAACAGCCAGAAGAAATCTACGTCGAGGTCACATCTTTATTAGCAGAGCACGATCCGAAAAATGCCCAGGAAGAAGGATCCAACCCAAAAACTTTTCGATATGTAATCGCCGATCCAAACGGAACAAAATCAGAGACGTTGAACACCGAGTCTGAATCCGATCGCTATGGCACAAAGATCCCCGAACAAGGAAAAAAGCAAACCCTCGGTTTACCTCAACCTGCCGAGGATCGCGTCGCCAGTTCTTTCCTCGTTAAATCTCAAGCGAAAAAAACAAGAAGAAGAAATAACACGTGGCTATGGATTACGGCGTTATTACCAACAGCGCTGATTGGCTTGATGACTTACTATCAAGTCAACAACACCATGAAGCAGGCTGTACGAGATGAAATGCGAGGAGTGTCGGACAGTGTCGCGCACGCAGCAAGGAGATTTTTATCCGACAAGTCACATCTAGTAGAATCATGGACTCGCGAACCGGCTATTCAATTGGCCGTGCAAGAACTGGTAGCACCGAATGCCGAACCGGGAGGTAAACAATTTCGCAAGACAGAACTTGTTGAATTGATTGGACTTCAGTTGGACCGCTTGTCTGGAATGAACGATGTCCACTTTTGCATTTGGGGATCCGATCATGAGTTTCTCTGTACCAATTTCCCAGTAAGCGTTAGCAAAACGCTACAGGACGAACGTGATATCCAATTGTGGCTCAACCAAGCAGAAAAGGGTGAGATGGTCATCTTTGGGCCGATGAAGTTTTCGGGGCCTGAACAAGGCCTATCGAGACCTACCGAAATGGGAATCTTGACAGCGGTTCGAGATGATAACGAAGTTGTCTTGGCGACCATCTTGGTAACTAGAATTGGGATGCACCAAGAATTCAGCAGAATGTTTTTCGACATCGCCAATGCGGGTAACTTGGACGCGTATGCGATCGATGAAACAGGCACGATGTTAACCGAAAGCCCGCGTGCCGCAACACTCGCATCATCAAAACGTCTTGATGTTACCGTGGAAGGAATTGCGGCTTCATTGAGGGTGGCTGATCCGGGGCAACCCATCAACCCATCAGATAAAAAGTTGCCTTCTCGAAGCAACTTCCCGCTAACCAAAGCAGCACGAAGTGTCTCAAGCGGACAAAGCGCCGTCGATATCACACCCTACAGGAACTATGCAGGGATCGAGGTTGTCGGTTCTTGGCGTTGGAATGGAGATTCAAAAATCGGCATCATTGTGGAGCGACCCGCGAGTCAAGCGTTCGCTACAGTTAAAATCGTTCAGGCAAGCTTCATTGGCCTGGGCACACTATTGTTTCTCTCGGTCACAACTGCCGCAACCTTCCTCGCCCGAGCAACTGCCGCAGAACGTGCTGCCGTCCACCCGCTTAGCCGATACGAGGTCGTCGAAGAAGTTGGAACCGGTGGAATGGGAATGGTTTTTCGAGCGAAACATCGTCAACTTGGACGAGAGACCGCACTGAAGGTGATGATCGGTGGAACCCAGCGCAAAGAAGATCAACTACGTTTTGATCGTGAAGCACGATTAGCCGCTTCTCTGAGTAATCCTCACAGCGTCACTATTTATGACTACGGTCGTTCGGAAGACGGTGAATCCTATTGTGTGATGGAATTCCTCCGCGGCCTCACACTCCAAGAAGTGGTTGATCGCAGCGGGCATCAGCCAATTGGTCGGGTGCTATTTATCATTCGACAAGTGTGCGAGGCAGTCACTGAAGCACATCAGAAACGTCTCCTTCACCTCGATATCAAACCACAAAATATCATGCTGTCGTTGGATCAAGCTGTCGGAGACTGGGCGGTCCTATTTGATTACGGACTTTCAAAACCTATTACACCCACCATCGAGTATTACCGTTCGCCTCTTGCGAGGTGGTCGGGAACGCCGATGTACATGGCGCCGGAGCGATTTCACCACCTTGATCAAATCGATCAGCGTGCGGATATCTATTCACTGGGCTGCGTTGCGTATTTCCTTATCACTGGCTCCACTCCATTCTTCGAATCGGATACTGAATCCCTCTTCACACTGATCACCAATCAACAACCGATTGACCCCACCACTCGCAGAGGGGAACCCGTGCCGAAAGATGTCGCCAATCTAATCATCAAGTGCATGGCGAAGAATCCTGAAGAGCGATTCCAGTCCGTCGAGGACTTTGTAATTGAACTTGAGAAGCTCCAAATACGCCATCCGTGGACCCCCGACCATTCGCGGCGTTGCTGGTCGGCGCACACTGATCATTTACCGAAATCAAAACAGCCAATCTGAAAACGAAAGTGTTAATTATTCGAAACACTCTTAGGATTCTTGCCCGAGAAAAACTGGTAAACTTCCGACAACGGATACGCCCATCAGTCGATCATCGCTGACCGTAGCAATCACCCGAAAAATCACCACCGGTACAAGGTATTTACATGCGATTATGCACCACTGCATTGCTCACCCTGATGTACATTCTCTGCGGATCGAATTCCCAAGCTGAGAATAAAAAACTGGTTCTTATTGCTGGAAAGCCATCGCACCCACCACGCATGCACGAATTCAATGCCGGTGTTCAACTACTGACAAGATGCCTCAAACAAGACACAGAGATTGACGTCAAGTACTGCCTAAATGGGTGGCCAACGGATGAGTCCATCTTGAACGAGGCAGACGCAATCGTTTTTTACATGGACGGTGGCGGACGCCATGAAGTTGTCCAAGAAGATGGTCGCCGATTAAAAATAATCGACCAATTGGCGGACAAAGGTGTTGGCTTAGGTTTCATGCACTATGGAGTGGAAATCGTTCCGGAGCAGGCTGGAAGTGAATTCAAGAAGTGGATTGGTGGGCATTATGAACACATGCACTCCTGCAATCCTATCTGGGAACCTGTATTCACAACGATGCCCAATCATCCGATCTGCAATGGTGTAAAGCCGTTTCAAATCAAGGATGAATGGTATTTCAATATGCGTTTTGTTGCGGACATCAACGGAAATCAGGAAGCGACGACCGAAGGCGTAAAATTCGCCCCGATCTTGGTAGCCGCGCCATCTGACCAAGTGCGAAACGGACCTTACGTTTACCCAAAAGGCCCGTATCCACACATTCAAGCTTCGAAAGGCCGTGCGGAAGCAATGATGTGGACCGTCGAACGTCCTAGTGGAGGCCGAGGTTTTGGATTCACTGGTGGTCACTTTCACGACAACTGGGAAGACGAATCGTTTCGCAAGGTGGTTCTCAACGCGATGCTCTGGATCGCAAAGTGCCCAATTCCGGAAAATGGAGTTGTTTCAACTCTCAAGGAAGGGGACATCGATGAGAACTTAGACCCCAAAAATAAAAGATAAAATCTACGTTGCATTTTATGCATCAAACAGATTCATATGATTCGGTTCATTCGCGGGGAACACATCAATCTATCAAGCATCTGCGCTCACTTTGGCAGCTCGATGCCAAAGTGAGATTTGCCTTATTCGCCTTTCTCGGGAACGAACTCGAGAATATCCAGCAACACTTGATCTGATGTCACGCCCTCCGCTTGTGCTTCAAAGTTCATTAAAACGCGATGCCTCATTGCCGGTAAGAAGACCCTTCGAATATCCTCGAAACTGACATTGAATCTGCCGTCGAGAAGTGCCCGTACTTTCGCGGTGAGCGCTAGTGTCTGTGCACCACGCGGACTCGATCCCCATCTCACATATTGATTGGTTATCGGGGCACTGTGCGGTCCATCTGGATGAGTGGCGAGCGTTAATCGAACGAGATAATCCTGCACATGAGGCGCGATCACGATTCGCCTAATCATTGATTGCCACTTCAGGATTTCTGATCCATCCATCACTTGCTCGATGGTGGGTGAATCATTTGTAGTGGTTCGATGAACAATCTCATTCAATTCTTCGCGGCTACTATAACCCACAACTAATTTAAAAAGAAATCGGTCCAATTGCGCTTCGGGCAAGGGGTAGGTGCCTTCTTGCTCAATCGGATTTTGAGTTGCGAGGACAAAAAATGGTTGCTGAAGTTGGTAAATTTCTCCACCTACGCTAACCGTTCCCTCCTGCATGGTTTCAAGCATGGCGGATTGCGTCTTGGGAGTCGCGCGATTGATTTCATCGGCCAACAGAATCTGCGTGAACACTGGCCCACGTTGGAATTCAAATTGACGTTTTCCGCTATCTTTTTCAACGATCATATTCGTACCCAAAATGTCAGCGGGCATCAGATCGGGCGTGAACTGAATACGATTGAATTCAAGATCAAGTACGCGAGAAAGCGTCTTAACAAGCATCGTCTTCCCGAGCCCTGGCACACCTTCTATCAAGCAGTGTCCACCACATAAAACCGCGGTCAACACGCCATGAATGATCTCATCATGGCCAACAATTACACGACCTATCATTTCGCGCACGGACTGGTAACGCTGACGAAAAGTCTCAGCCTCGCGCTGCATGGATTCAACCGAGTCACTCATACCGAACCTGTGTATTTAGTGAGCGAAATGTGCTCTGCATTAAACGATCCGCACGCGATTGGTTCGCATACGTGCCTGTTCAATCCGCAAGTGAAGTCCTATCGTCAGGACAAAGGCCTTACCCTTTAACTCACCGGAATTACGATACAGTAGCGTACCACAGGTGAGCGATATAGGACGCCTAAAGGCTCTTAAGTTTTTCTCGCTCTGGCCTTGAACGATAAAAATCATCCAGCGGAAAGCAGCCACTAACCATGCCATTTCGCGGGGCAGTGGTGCAGTCACTGAACGTCCGACAAACCTTTTTTCTTCTCACGGACTCACCACTTAAAACATCGCGAGGCAATTCCGGATACGACAGCACCATTCGCCCTAAACCAACTGAATCAACCCACCTTTGACGCACCACACCTTGAGCAACATTAGGAAGCCAGTCCTGAAGATAACTGTACCCAGATCCAACGAATAACATATCTGCGTTAGCTTCCTTGAGTTGTTGCGTGGCTCGAATCTGCCTTGCCACACCAACAAGCGGATCTTCTGGCGGTTGATAACCATCGCTTGGAGGGAAAATGGCCGGACGCTGAATGTGAGGATTGTAGTAGGGGCTTCCGGCAGTGGTACAAACCAGCGAGATCTTCAATGAGCGAAGAAGATCCATAAATTGATTCGGTTCTGAGAGATCAATTCCCACACCAGATGGATCCCCTCCAAAACAAAGAATTGGACTCGGTGTTTCCTCGGGAACACCCACTCCATCTGATCCACGATGGTAAGGAACAAAATCAAAGATACTCAGCCTGACCGCCAGCCCTAAGCGATTGGTTGACGCGCGAACTCCTTGCACAATATCTCGAAGGAACCTTGTACGATTCTCGAAACTGCCACCAAATTCGCCTGGCCGATCATAACTTGATAATAATTCGTGCCCAAGGTAGCCGTGACAATGCTTGATATCGATGAAGTCAAAGCCCACTTGCTCTGCTAGCTTGGCCGCTGCGATAAAATCATCAATCAATCTTTTTAAGTCATCATCTGACAAGATTGGACTGTCATCGATGATTCCCAATCGCCGGTCCAGAATCGCATGACGCCGCACGGGCAGCGGTAATGGCCCCGCTCCTGCTTGGGGTCGCGCGTAACGGCCCGAATGCGTAAGCTGCAATCCAATCACTAAATCATTGATTGACCCGACCGATTTTTCATGCTCCTCGATTAATACTGATCTCAGAGACTCCAGCTCCTTGAGGGTCTGTTGATTTATCAGCAATTGATTAGGGTTCGCTCTGCCATCCTGTCGCACTGCTACGGCTTCTCCACCCCAAATTAGCTTTGCACCGCTAGCTCCAAAACTTCTCCAACGGCGAAACGTCAAATCGCTTGGCTTACCGTCTAGCGTTCCATCCCACCCCTCCATCGGCAAAATGCAAAAGCGGTTGCCAATGTTGCGTCCTTCCCAAGCCAGCGATTGCTGCAATGGAGAATCAGAACCCTTCTCCATCTCAGCGTCGAGAGGAATCTGCGCGTCAAGCTCCCGCAAGCGGTCACCAAATCGCTCGACTGTTTTGTAACTTGCGACCCGAGAATAGCTCATTCGAGATCTCCACCCATTGATTTCTCAAGGTCCTCTGCAATCTGTTTCAGTACCTCGATATCTGAACGATTGCGAGTGGGTGCTCCGATATAAGTCTCATCAGAATTCAACCAACCCCGTACTTTCAGGAACATCGCGGCAGAATGCTTGTAAGCGGGTGTCGGTGCACGAAACGTATAACAACCTAAGTACTGCAATAAATCATTGAGTTCATAAAATCGACTATCTCCCGAGCGCCAGTACGCATCACGAAGAGCGAATGCATCTGGTGCGAAGGTGCTCAACCCAAGCAGGTAGTCGCTGCCGTACATCACCATATCGATTGCTAAATCGTTTCCCGTGAAGACTCGAAATTCTGGTCGCTTGTCATTTCGCAGTTGCAAACGCTCCCACTCGGGCAATCTTTGAAGCGAAGAATGTTTCGCGCCAATAGCATTGGGAATTTGCATCAACTGCGAATAGACATCGAGGTCATAGATTTTCCCGAATGGAGCGAATACCGTTGCAAGCTCAAAAAAAAGGAATGAATCACAAGAGCTAGATAAGTTCTGATAGCACTTAACCAGTTCCTGATCACCTTGAGAAATGAGCCCATATGACTGGAAGAATATGGGCGTTCCGCCAGCCTGCTCAATATCCGCAATACCTCGCAGGTAAGACTCCCGATCAAATTCAGCATCTGGCTCGTCTTTCACGAAAACACCAGCGACGAAACGCCGACCGGCAGCGATTTCTTTGGTTCGATTCAACACCTCAATTCGCGTGTTGTCGTCAATCAAATTTGCATAACCGGTATCCATATTCACGGCGGGCTCTAATCCCGCTGCGAAGGTGCGCTCGACATGTCGATCAAACCCGCTCCAATCCACTGACTGATTCTGCACTGGCAACAAAATGGCAGAAATTCCATGTATTTCGCGATTGGGAACAATGAGATGTCTTGGCTCAATCACAATTCTTTCTCCAAAGGGTTGGTCTCAACAAATCCCGTGAGGTTTCTTTTAGATCGAAATGAGGCAAAACGACTTGCATTACCTCACAGTATATGAATAAAGACCGATAAATCTTTGCAATTCGACACGAATCCGGAACTTGCAAATCGGGCACATCATGAACCGCCTTCTTCCACGAACTGACCGCGCGCTGAGTGAAACCCTTCCAAACTGGGGCGTTCTACTACTAGAAAGCCACCATAGCGAACGATTTACAATGGATTGGCGGATTCATGATTTTATGAAGGTGATTTATGTGCTTCACGGGAGAGGAAATTTTTTTCTAGGCGGGCAAACACTCCACTTTAAATCAGGCGACGTTATCGTGGTGCCGCCTCACGTGAAGAACCGAATCGAAGATAGTCCGCAGGTCGCTTCAAGCCTCTACGTTTGCTGCATCGCTGAGCGGATATGGAGCTTTGATTCACAAATCGCTGAGCATGCGACCGCTACACCACGGCACAGCGATCTGCAATTCACCTACAGAATCGCATCCGCAATGCGCCGGATAATTCACCAGCAACCCCTCGAAACCCCACAGCGACCAATTTCTATTGTGTCCGATGCACTACGAATCCTGGAAATCCTAGTTCAACGCAATGGCCAGAGCCGAAGCACCCAAAGCAGCGAGGGATCTGATCGCTCAATCATCAAGCGCTATGTTGAAGATCTGCCAGCTAAGTTCTTTGAAGAACAATCACTCGATCAGACCTGCCATGCTCTCGGAGTCTCACGCCGTACGTTCACCAAGTATTTCCAGCAGTTAACCGAAAGAACCTGGCTTAACCACATCCGTTATCTGGCCGTGGAATATGCCAAACGACGTCTACGACATACCGATTTGCCCGTAACCTCAATTGCATTCGAGTGTGGCTTTAATGATCTATCAACGTTCTATCGACAATTCAAACGTCAATGCAGGATGACTCCATTGGAGTATCGGGAAGGAAATCGTCAAGCTAAGGACTGACACAATACAACGCTTCGTCAGTGCGGAGAATAATTGCACCATCCGAAAATGCCATCGTTGAAAGTGTCCTCTCTTCAAGGTCACTCTCCGCCACTACCTCGAAATCAACACCGGTCCGAACGACGGTTGTTTTCCCGGTTTCACTGGTGAAATAAATATTGTTGCCAGCAATAATTGGTGATGATGAAAAGTTACCACCGATTCGCTCTCGATAATGCAAATCGCCGCTAGCACCATCAATACACAAAGCAATCCCATCGTCACTGATTGTGTAGATCAATCCTTGATGAGCAATCAGTGATGGTGTCTTCGGGATGTTTCGATCAATTTCCCAAACTAATTTCGTATCCGTGACGTCACCCGATCCGGTTGGGTCGATCGCCAACATCGCAGCCTGGTCAAAACCGGTTGAAAATACAACAAGACCTGCGACGGAAACCGGTTTGGGCACCACAGAATAACCGGTGTAACGAAGGTACCACACCACCTCGCCCGTTGCCGGATCCAACGCATGCACCACATCACTACCCGGAACGACAACCAAGTCTCGATTTTGGACTTTAATGACTGAGGGTGTGCAAAAAGAAAATGTCTTTCTCGCTTCAACCTCACGGTCAACCTGCCATGCCACTTCGCCCGTAGCCGCATCGATCGCTATCACTTTCGGTTCTGTCCCACCGTCACAAGTGAAGATCAATTTACCGCCAACCAAGATCGGACTACCACCATTTCCATGAGTGGGAGGAAAATACAAATCTCGGTTAATCCACAGCAGTTTACCGTCGAGTGTCAAACAAGCGGTTCCCTGATAACCAAAGTGAACAAAGATCCGTTCTCCATCAATAATCGGTGTTGGACTCGCATGACTATTCTTGCCATGCATACGAGATGGCCGCTCGTCATTCTGTGGCATGACAGAAACATGTTTAAGAAGGCGCCCGGTGCCTAAATCAACGATCAACATACATAGATCAAATTCACGAGGCTCCTTTTCTATCGTCTCACCATCAGCTCCATCACGATCGAGTTCGCCATCGACTGGTTCGATGGGGACCGCTGCCGTGAGGTAAATCCGCCCGCCTGCGATCACCGGTGATGACCAACCACGGCCAGGCAACTCCGTTCGCCACTTCACATTCTCGTCGTGCGACCAGCTCACTGGTGCGGTTCCCATCGCTACTCCACGGCCATCATTCCCCAAGAATTGAAGCCAATCACCCTCCTCATCTGCCCAAATCTTTGGCTGAAAATGACAGATCGCAGAAATAAAGCACAAGGCAATCAGGGGAATCCGGTGGTGCATGGATTTGGTGCTCATAGCAGTTTGGTAAAGAGGAAAAATGTATTAGCGATGGTGTAGCCGAGCACTAACTCGGTTGATTATGATCTAGCCGGTCAGGACCGAGCCGCTAGCAATCTCAATTCATTACAGTCATGGACGACAAAGCCCCAAAACTCGAATCGCCGTGTACCGGTATTTGCAAACTCAATGAGCAAAATACTTGTGCCGGATGTTTCCGAAGTCTCGCGGAAATTGCTAAGTGGGGCTCCTCAAATCTTCTTGAACAACGGTTAATCCTTGCAAGGTGTGAAGCTCGAAAGTCAGCCCTCAATCATGTGTCTAACGCACAGAGCGAGCAACTAGTTCGTGCTAGCTGACAAGTAATCAGCCACACCTTCTAGATTCGTGACCACACTGAACCGGTCTTTCGCCCCAGTTCTCTCGTAAACATCCGACGCAACCGAAAAAGAATTGGCGCCGTCGCTCACACACGCGACAGAATGAGGCGAGCATACCGCGAGGAGGCCATCCACACCCAAGTACTTGACAGCACCTGGAACAAACATGGGGTCGTCATGGGTCTTAAGTTCACGAAATTTAAAACCACGTGTATCAATCAAAGTTTTATCAATTGAATTTCCGAGTTGACTGCGTGCCGCCGCTGCTATCGGACCTGCAATTGCCCCGATACCCACTAGATGAATTGGCTGGTTCGATATCTGCTGGGCATACTTCACTAGAGTCAACACATCGTGAACACGCTTCACGAACAAGCAGTGGTTGTATCCATAGGTATAACCGGAAAACCTCTTCCATCCCTGATCGCCATTGGGCTGATACCACATTGGCTGCGAGTCGATCTCGCCATCACTTTGCAAAAAGAGATCGCAGGCAATCACATCCATATTCTCATTAAGACATTCATTTTTAATCTTTGAGATCGCTCGGTCATCCAAGGCATCAACATCATGAATTCCTCGGTCTGTAATCATTAAAGCCACACCGCTACTCGGTTGGTCGGTGGACCATTTTTTAAACACAACTTGCTCACCATTTTTCTGTCGTGTGACTCGTCCAGTAGCTGTCGTAAGATTGTTATGTTTGACTGACTTAATATCCGTCGTAATGTCGCCCACTTCATTAATGGACCTGCCAATGATGGTAGACCATGCACCAACTAAGACGTTGTTGAACCTTGCTTTATCGCCACCACTTGACTGTATCACTTGCATCATCTGATCATCGCTATCCTCCGTTGCTAAACGAAGTAGCCTGACCTCATGTGAATCCCCCACCTGATCACCTTTCGGTGCAGGGTAATCACCGCTCCATACGGTGGATTCTTGCTCATTGAGTGGTTCGTAATATCGCTCCTCGATTGGTTCTCCATAACCAAGATCAAAATGGCGATTAAAAAACCGATACATTTCGGTACGGTTTACAAGATTGTAGTTGTGCTTGAATTCGGTCCTAAAAACACCTGTCAAGTTCGCTGGCATTTCGAGCATCTCATATAGTTTGATCAAATCGGGAAACCCTTTCTCGCGGAGCTCGATTGTCCAATCATCAGCCGCAGTCAACGCTAATGGTTTGGGTGCAAAGGCGGCGGCAATATCGATGTTACCTTGACCGATGCGAAGCAGAGGAGCGTTCTCACAAGTGCAGCCGCCCTGCATCGCAGTGGAAACCATCACGCAAGGCATCGACGCTGAAATACGATCATCGATGGCCGATAAAATCATGGTTTGTGTACCACCACCACTGGCACCAGTAACACCGATCCGACTTGGATCAACATCATCTAGGTTGCACAAGAAATCCAATGCTCGAATCGAATTCCAAGTTTGCAAACCCATCATATTTTGCAGACGCAAGTCCGCCTGAACGCTCATGAATCCCCAGTCCTCGGAACGATCGAGATGATTCCATCGTTCAGGACGGTGAGCAATTTGAATCGAGTCAGCATTGCCCGTCATGTCATAAAAGAAAACAATGCATCCCATGCGAGCTAGCTGGACAGCGCGAGCTTGTAATGGGTAACGACCGCCAATTTCATCGACTTCAGCACCTGCTTGCACTTCTTGTTCAATCAGATTCTCTCCTGCGTCATAGAAGCGGCCTCGACTCCAATGCCCGTGAGGCGAAAGCACTGCTGGAAAAGGCCCTTTGCGGTTCTTTGGTCGGTAAAGGCTTCCCGTGACGAAATGACCCGGAGCTGATTCGAAGAACACTCGTTCAACGGTGTAGTCGTCCCGCTCAACAGAGCCATGAACAACAGCATTCAAATCTGTTTTGGTAGGCAACGGCCAAAGGCCCTGGGACACTAAAATTCGCCTCTTGATTTCCTGCTTTCGCTCTGCCCAATCGTCGACTGTATCAATGGATTGAAATGGAAAGTAACCGTTCAGGTTTTTCAACGGCTTCGTCCTAGGATCCAAATTCTTTTGCTCCTGTCCTGAAAGCACTCCAAACAGAACAATTAGGTGAACAACAAAAGTGCTCGCGAGCGCAACGAATCGTTGATACATCGATTTTCCGTAAAATGAATTGAGAGAGGCAAGAGGGGTGGTATCACCACTGTTCAACTATCCGCTGCAGACCGTCAAGGTTCTGCTGCAAAGATTCACGAGCATCGACTTCTCCCCGATGATCGAGAATTCCGATGGGTCCCCGATAGGGACTTTTGAGAATGGCCTGCATCATTGCTTTCTCATACTTGCCGGAACCCACCGGAATGATCTTCTGATTATTAGCGACCATCTCTTCTGGACTGACCATGCCGTTGATATTGAGACATAAAAGAAAAGGAGCCATGTCGGGTAACACGCGGGCAAACTCATCCATGTCTTCGTGTGCATGATGAAAATTATAAACAATCCCGATGTGATCGGATTGTGTATCTCTTCGCAACTGTTTGCATACAGTGAGAAGGTTACTGGGCTGCCCACCCCAACCGCCGTGATTATAGAGACCAATCTGCAAACCTAAGTCTTTGGTTTTCTTAACCAATGGAAGTAGAGCATCGCTTGCTCGCCTGACACGCTCGGATTCCGTCTCTCCTTGGGGCGAACTTAGCGTCACCCAAATTTGCGGCCGAATACCATGCTTCTTGATCAAGGGTTCCAACTCATCATGCCAACTCCAGAATGCAAAGAACTCAATCTCTCGCTTTTTGTACTCTAGGATTTCCTGCTCAAAGGTAGGAACGTGCTCCGCTCGCCAATCATAAGCGACTTTCCCGAGGCCTAATTGCTGGACCATCTCCGCTCTCGCGGCGGGACCACGTTTTTTGGCATCAAATGGCACGATACACCACGCAACCAAGTTCTCTTTGCCATAGAGAGTCTTGACTTGGTGTTTTGGTTGATCAATTCCATCCTGACCTAAACAGTCGCTCTGTACATTGATGCAGATCGCCGGTACTAACAGCATGGTGAAACAACACAACTGCGTCCTAAACCGCAACATCACATTCTCCGTGAGTTTCTTATTTGACTGCGACGATGTAACAGATCCAGCTGGGATTACTTGGTGCGTCAGTGCCGCGAGACCAAGTTCCATAGGCGTCACTCTCTTCATCATCATTTTCCCAATAGACGTGACTCTCACTGAATCCCGCCTCCTCGAGAAGTTCGCGGACCTCCGGAATGGTCCAAAATCGCCAGTGATACTCAAAGGCACGTTTCATTTTACTGCCATCGGCGAACTTGAAGCTGATGTAAAAACTCGCATCTGCATTAACTGGGTTAAACGATGCTTGCTCCCACCAATACTGGAATCCTTTCTTGCCTTTCTTGATGGTTCGCTTATCAACAGATTCCTCTTGATAACAATCACCGCCGCCCATCATGTCCATAACCATCACACCGCCCGCTTTCAAATTGCCTCTAGCAATCTTGAAATAATCGAGTAGTTCTGATCTGGTTTTAAAAAGCCAGAACGAAAAATTCTGTGCTGCTAGAACATCTACCGTGGGTCGATTCCGCTTCCGAACATCCTGCTTGAGCAAGCGAATCCGAGATTGTTCTTCTTCGCTTAACTTGGCCAAGTTGTGCTCGCGTCCCCA
This sequence comes from uncultured Rubripirellula sp., assembly GCA_938045805.1. GTDB lineage: Bacteria > Planctomycetota > Planctomycetia > Pirellulales > Pirellulaceae > Rubripirellula. The sequence continues at coordinate 27,881 of CALIBL010000011.1, forward strand.
CTGCAGAGTCTCTTCACAAAGATCCACACCAAGAGCAGTTTTCGAAGATTTCGACTGAACCCACTCACAACATACAGCAAAAGTCCCACAAAAATCTTCCCGCAACGACAACGGAAGTTTTTGACCATTTGCCTCACGGTAGGCCTGCTCAAAAAACTCGACCTCGTGCTCAGGCGTTTGTACAGACTTCTGGTAACAAGAAAACTTGTCCGCTTTCTCTGCGAGAGTTTGCTTTTTTTTCTTACGCTTTGTCATCGATTGCTTACGTCTATTGGTGTTGCTCAGAAGAAGTCATCATTTACCATTCCAGCAGACCCACACGCGATATCCGCATAACGACGAAAGAACGTTAGAAGTGACGCTTGATGGAGGTGGCATTTTAACCTCTCAAAAAGTGGTTACCAGTTCCAAGTTCCCTATCTTTGATTTGGTTAATGTTCACATACCGAAATGGATTTACACCCGTTTTTTAGGCATGCTGCGGATCTATTCTGGCGCTTGTCCAGCGTTCGGAGCCTTGAAAACAGGCAGCGATCGCTGAATGCCGTAATCTACGCGGTGAACTGGTAGACTAAACTGACGGACAATGTCAGAGAAGGACTAGATTACAGATCGGGACATCGTAAGAAAGATCGCAACAAACATGGATCCGCGACGCGAAGCAAAATCATCTATCGATCGCACCCGACGTCAGCTATTTCAGGATTGTGGGATCGGGATTGGAAAGATTGCCTTATCCAGCCTTCTAGCTAATCAGGCATTTTCCAATGAGAAAGTGAACGGCGAAACTGGAACCACTGGGCTCCATCATCCTGCTCGCGCCAAGCGGGTAATCTATCTTTTCATGGCTGGTGCACCAAGTCAGCTCGACTTATTCGACTACAAACCGAAGCTTAAACAGCTCGAAGGTCGCCCCATTCCCCCTTCAGTGATTGATGGTCAACGATATGCCTTCATTCAGCCTGATGCAGCCGTCCTCGCACCACAGTTCGACTTCCAGCAACACGGACAATCCGGCGCAGAGATTTCTAGCGCGCTACCTCATCTCGCGAAGGTAGTCGATGACATCGCAATCGTAAAAGCAGTGCACACCGATCAATTTAATCATTCACCTGCACAGCTTTTTATCAACACAGGAAGTGGAATTCCCGGCCGACCATCGATGGGATCCTGGTTGAGCTATGGTCTTGGCAGCGAAACAAAAGATTTACCCGCTTTTGTAGTGTTGAAGAGCGGCGGCAGCCTGTCTGGTGGTTCGGCGATGTGGAGTAATGGTTTCTTACCTGGGGAATATCAAGGTGTACCATTTCGAAGCAACGGTGAACCGATATTGCACGTTAAGACACCCAGTGGCATCAGTACAGATGAACAAAGACGGTCGATTGACTTCATCAATGAAATGAATCGCCACCAACAACAATCGTCCGGCTTGCTGTCAGTTCAAACCAGAATTGAATCCTACGAGATGGCTTATCGCATGCAGAGCCGCGCACCGGAACTGATGGATTTATCGACCGAGAATAAACAAACTCTCAAACAATACGGTATTCAAGCAGGCGATGGTGGATCCTTTGCAAAGAACTGCCTATTAGCGCGGCGCTTAGCCGAAGGCGGTGTAAGATTCGTTCAGGTCTACCACTCAGGTTGGGACCACCACAGTAATGTCCAACAGGGAATTAAACGTCAATGCCAACAGACTGATCAAGCCTGCGCAGCTCTCCTCAACGATTTGAAACAACGCGGCATGCTGAAAGATACTCTTGTCGTTTGGGGTGGAGAATTTGGCAGAACCCCAATGGTGGAAGCGAGCGCCGCACTGGGCCGTAACAACGGCAGGGATCATCACCCCCAAGCTTTTTCAATGTGGTTCGCTGGCGGAGGAATCAAAACTGGACAAACCTTTGGTAAAACCGACGAACTTGGCTTTCACCCAGTTGAAGATGCGGTCCATGTCCATGATCTGCAAGCCACGATTCTTCATCAACTTGGCATTGACCATGAAAGGCTCTTATTCCGTCACACCGGTAGAAACTTTAGACTTACCGACGTGCATGGCAAAGTGATTCAGCAATTGATCGGGTAACATCTGGGTAAACAAAGACCTTGCCTATGTCACACGTGGCGACGTAAATTCAACCACGTCCACATTTTGATAACAACTGAAGCAGCAACGCTTCCACATACTGAAGCGAAATAGCAATACCACTATGGTACATCACGAGGAAGATCATTTATCGCCACCAAGCTATCCATTAATTGATCGCTTTGGACGCATCCACACAAGTTTAAGAATCAGCGTGACCGATCGCTGTAACATTCGCTGCACCTACTGCATGCCTGAACTTGAACCCGCTTTCTTTCCGAAATCCGAACTCCTGACTTTCGAAGAAATCACTCGATTATCGAGTTTGTTGGTCGATCAATGTGGTATCACAGATATTCGAATCACTGGCGGAGAACCGTTAGTTAGAAAAGACCTGCATCGACTGATTGAACGCTTAGCGGACATCCCCAAGCTGAAAGATCTGTCACTCACCACGAACGGCCTGCTGTTGAAGAATCATGCGCATCACTTGATGAAAGCAGGTTTAAAACGAATCAACATCAGCCTTGATACACTCTCCGAAGATGTCTTCAAAAACCTCACAAGACGAACAGGACTAAAGAACACCTTAGAAGGAATTGAGTCCGCGATCCAGTCAGGCTTCCAAAACATTAAGCTAAATGCATTGGCGATCCGCGGGATCACGGAGGATGAAGTCTGTCGCCTTGTCGAATACGCTTCCTCCAATGGACTTATGATTCGATTCATCGAATACATGCCGCTTGATTCAGATCGAAATTGGCAGCGCCGAGACGTACTCGATGGAGATGAACTTTTAGCGATCCTCAGCAATCACTTTGGCGAAGTGAAAGAAATTCCCAGGGCCGACTTATCGCAACCAGCAGAGGATTTTCATGTTGGTCCGCACCGAGTCGGGATCATACGTTCTGTAACCAAACCATTCTGCGGCCGGTGCAACCGTTTGCGAATCACAGCAGACGGAGCGGTAAGAAATTGCTTATTTTCGGACAAAGAGGTGAGTCTGAAAACTCACATTAGAAATGGAGCAACGGACAGTGAACTTCTTGAACTGTTCCAAGAGTGCGTTGTAACCAAAGAGAAGTCGCATGGAATCAGCGACGAGGCTTTCCGGCAACCCGAGCGACCGATGTATGCCATTGGAGGGTGAAACCTGATGTGTGCTTCACAACACTCAGAACAGCTCCTGCTAGGGTTTCAGCATCCACCAAACTCGTTGCAACAAAAGATTTTGATCTTCAACTGTTCCTTGTTCCATCATCCGAACAACGTTCGCGACTTCTTTTGGTAACTCTGGAAGATCGGCTAAATACGCAAGATGATCAACTTGACTATCTTGACTCTTGATCAAACGTAACCATTGCACGGGGAGAGTGTCACTGGCGATGGGAAAATCATCGCTTAGCAACGTCGCGGTTACATTACGATTAGATTTCGCGGGCGTCCCTGTTGAATCGTAGGCCTGTGCTACGAAGGATGGATTAGCTGGATTAATGGTGGTTCCCATCGCTCTTGTGACCTGATCCACACGCTGCGTCACCGACAGCCGTTTTTTGATCGGTGCGGAGGCGGCAAACGCATTAACAGCTTGAACCGCTTCAGCCCGTGAGGTTGAGGAGGCAAGCAATTGTCCGTCGTCATTGAAAGCGTCGGGTATGGCTCGTCTAGATACAGGCGTACTAATTACCAACGCCAGCAACCGAGCGATATTGAAATCAGAAACCATTAGATCCGTCGCGAGTCGATCTTGGATCCCCTCAAGGATCGCATCGTGAGGTGCCGTCACAGGGTCAACAACCCTACCATCCAACGGCATCCCATAGACCAACTCCCAAATCGAATTCACCACTCCATCTGCAAGCGATTTTGAGCCTGACAAAGCATCAGCCCATTCCTTCACGGATCGAATTGGCTGACCATCAGCCACTCCCAACCAATGGCCAGAAACCAGCGGATCCGCAACACGCTGTCGTCCGTCCAGTAACTCGTAGAAGAGAGGCTTAGACGGATCAATCTTGGTTGTTACTAAAGCCTGTGCGGCAGATTGGGTGGCAGAACTCACTTTGAGCAAGGCAGCAAAACTCCAATAATCAGCTTGCTTTCCCGTCCCCTCGATCTTCGAATCATGGCAGCGAATGCATCGAAGATCCACATTCATTGTGAGCTTTGCCAGGTGGTTGACCGTTGAAGCTCGCCCAACTGAACCGATCGCTTGATGGAACGCTGCCGATCGTGGATTCTGACCCTCGATCCAGCTGAGCAAAGTGCGGTCGAGTGATCGCTCGCCCTCAATACACTGAGCAAGTTCATCCGTAAGACCGAGGAGATCACCATCTGATAGTCTGCGTGATCCACCGTTGGTCATCTGACGAAACCAAGCGGTTGCCAATGGCTTGGCGCTGGATCTCTTAGCTAAGTAAGACTGCAAGCGTTCTGGCTCGATGAGTAATTCCGCAGGGATTTCTAAGTCAAGCCGACTAAATAATCGCTCGGCTGCCACGTCTAGAGGCACTTCCGCCGTAGGCTCAACACCAACTGCGTCCCAGTATTCCGTCAATTCCTCATTGAGATTGCTTGAAACAAAACGAACCTCCGGCATTACGACTGCAACAGAATTCTCTACGCCACGTTCCCGACTTGGATTCCGCTGGCTCTCGTCAATATCATCATCGACCAGCAGTGGTATCCCGCGTAGCGGACGTTCAGGATTCAACTGAGTGCGATTAGGCTTCTCACGCTTCTCCGGAACAGTCTTGACTACCTCGATCGTTTCCGTTGCAACTGGATCGTGCGCTATCCTTGTCTCTGTGGCTGCATCATCATGCGAACGGTTAGAGAATAACCACAAAAGGGTGGCTGCCACCGCCGCCACCATGCCGAGCTTCTGCAAATACTTGCCGACACGACTTTCCGAACGTTCTATTTTGGCCGTCGTTTCGATTGAGAACCCAGACCCAGTCTCCTCGAAGACTGGGGTATTCCTACCTGACTCCAAACGATCCATCACAACACCGCTGAGATCGGGCGGATTAAGACCACCGAGCGTCTCAGCAAGCAGAGTATCAAAAGCTTGCTCATCGATTGGTTTGGACTCATTTTTCATGACGGTCCCACTTCAATGTCTCTTCCACACACTCTCGAAGTTGTTGTTTTGCTCTCTGCATTAGATTCCTTGCACCGTGCTCACTAATGCTTAACGCTTCCGCAATTTCAGCACGGCTGGAATTACGCCCAAATCTCATCCTCAATGACAAGCGCGCACGCTCTGTCAATTCATTGAGGCACTGACGCAAAGCATCAATGGCTTTATCACCGCTGAGATCCTTTCCGGCCCAGCGATCCCAGACTTGCTCGATCGTCTGAGCATCTGGGACCATCTTGACCCGCCCCATTTTCCTGTGAAATGACACCAGCAGATGATATGCGGTTCTACGCAAATAACTTGATGTTGCTGCATCGCTGACCTGCTGAAAATCTCGACTACGCAACACCTTTAAAAAGGTTTCCTGCGTCAAGTCGTCTGCAGTAGCAGTGTCGCAACCAAGCATCCGCAAGTAACGCCAAACTCCATGCTGGTGCTTGACGATAAGCTCGGAGGGCGACAACACCAAATCTGCCTCCACGGCAGAACCACCCAGTGGTTTGCCGTGGTGCCTTGTGTTACCACTCAATCCGTCGCGGTCCGAGGAAGTATCGCTCAAGATCTCAAACGAGTTCGCTGATGATTTTTCCGCCACCGGCGATCTTCATAGGTCGACCATTCTTGCTGGTGAAGGTTTTCTCAGTTGAGATTCCTAAACCCTTACAAACCGTTGTCATTAGATCTTCACTACTGAAGGGCTCGGTATCGACAGCGGTACCATCACTATTGGTCGCACCAACAGCCAATCCACCCTTCAAATCTCCACCACCAACAACACACGACCAAGCACGCGCAAAGTGGTCACGTCCGGCGTTTTGATTAATTCGAGGTGTGCGGCCGAATTCGCCCATCCAAATTACCACGGTATCCTTGAGCAATTCACGTTGCTCGAGATCCTCAACCAAAGCGCTCATGGCACGGTCAAGTTGTGGCAGCTTGTTATCTTTGAGTATTGTGTGAATGCCGTTGTGGTTATCCCACCCGCCAAGATCAACTTCAACAAATGGCACTCCAGCTTCGACCAATCGCCTCGCGAGCAAGCAACCTTGGCCAAAACCATCCGTTCCGTAACGCTCCTTAACCTCTTCTGGTTCTTTCTCAACGCGGAAGGCTTCCATCTGTGAGCTTGTCATGAGATCGAATGTCTTCTTCAGAACCTTCGCGTGTTCGTAAGCCGGCACGTCGCGTGTCCGCTTCGCAAAGCCAGTCTCAATCATTTCCAGCGCGTACATTCTCTCGCGGAGTCGGCTATCCTCAAGTTTCATCTCAAGGTTCCTAATTCGACCGTTACTGGTCACAGAAAACGGTGCCCAAGCCATCCCTAAGAACCCTGGGCCTGCACTTGCGCCACCAATCGAAACGAATGGCGGAATCTCAAGCTCTGGTCGCTGCTCAAGTGTTTCATGAGCAATCACTGAACCATAACTTGGATGCTCAATGTTTGGATTTGGAACGTAGCCGGTGTGCATGTAATAACGACCGCGATTATGGTCCGCTTCACGCGTCGACATACTTCTCACCACGGAGAGATTGTGCATTTGCTGTGCAACCATTGGCATGTGCTCGCAAATCTGCAAATCTCCGCTGGTGGAAATTGGACGGAATGGTCCACCGGTAGCTGCCCCCGGCTTGAGATCCCAAATATCAATGGTCGCGGGACCACCACCCATCCAAAGCAAAATAGCGGACTTGTGATTCTTCTTTAGCTCTTCCGCGTTTGCGTATATCGCGTTACCCATGGTCATTGACGCCGTCACCGCAGCGGAAGATCCCGCTAGGTGTTGCATGAAGTGCCGACGAGTCATTCCTGCGGGAGTTTGCCAATTCATTGTCATTTTCGAACCTTCAGGTTTGGAGTGGCGTGGTTTGCCGTTGTTTCTGTTTTAGTAGATCTTGATTCAGGGTCACTCTGTATTGATGTCTTAGTGCTGCATGATGAACTCATTACTGTTCAGGATTGCCCACCACATATCCTGCAGCATTTCTTTTTCATCGCCACCACGAGAACGCAGGAGGGCGGATGCCACCTTCTTCTCGTTCACACTTGGTCGCCTTGCGAGGCCATTCATGAAGAGGTAATTCAGTCGATCAACAGGACTCTTTCCAGACGATGCCAAGCGATCAATGTAAGTTCCTCGACCTGAATCAGTTGCTTTCTTTGTCAAATCACCATTGAAAAGCATCAGCGCTTGGGGAATGGATCCGTTGAACGTCGTCGCTTCGTCACCTTCATCCGTACCGAAGGCAACAACGAACTGACTCAACCATCGACGCCGTTCTTGCTCCTGCTCCTCATAGGAGCCGCTAGATGCAGCATCCGTTGCTGTAAGCATCGACTGGTACAGTTGCTCTGCACTCATTTGACGCAAATAGAAGCGAGAAAATTTTGGCATCTCACCAATGGAAGGATCATCGATTTCATTGGCGCTCCCAAGGACGGGAGCCAAGCCATAGGGTCGGCTAAGCGTGATCCAAGTGATTAATTGCTTCAAGTCATAACTACTTCCACGGAACGCCTTACCTAACTCTTCAAGCAATTCCGGATGGGACGCAGGGTTGTGTGGCCCCAAGTCATCGACCGGTTTGGTGAAGCCGTAGCCCATGAACATCGACCACATCCGATTCACAACCATTTTGTCGAGATACTCACTGTCGAGCATCAAACGTGCGAGCTCTTCGCGTCGATTGACGTCACTAACAAACCCACTCTTTGGGATTTCGGTTCCATCGGTGAAAACAGGATACGCCACCTTCGTCAGACCATTACGGAGTTCATAGAAGATCAATGCATCGTCCGCCTGATTGGCTTCCCCTGCAAAATCCTGATCGATCAACTCGGCATGATCGATGTCTCGAGTTCCATCAACAAATCGGCGGAGAGAACGTGTCTGCCGGAAGAAGGAATTGAACTCCCAAAACATCTGCTGCTTCCACTGGTTGAATGGATGATTGTGGCACTGAGTACACTGAACCTGCTGGCCGAGAAAAATTCTCGAGGTGCTGCTCGTTGCCAAAACCGCTTTTTCTTCGTTGACCTTATCCACCAAGAAATTCACCGCGCCATTGAAGTTTTCAGTACCTGGTTTGGTGGAGCCAGTTGCAGTGACCAACTCGCGGACGATGGTGTCGTAGGGCTTATTGCGGGCAAACGAATCGCGTAGATACTTCTGCATGCCGTCACGCGAAATCATTGACCGACGATCATTACCGCCGCTTCGACCGATCAGAATGTTGGTCCAAGTGGTTGCCCAATGTCCTGCGTACTCCTCGGTATAACGGTCATCATGCAGGAGTCTTTCGACGAGTTCGCGACGCCTATCATGACGGGATCCCTCCAGAAATTCTTCCAATTCAGCACCAGTCGGAATTCGACCGATGATGTCGAGGAAGGCACGGCGGCACCACTGCTCATCCTCCGCAACTGCCGCTGGTTTGATCTCAAAATTCTCCCACCCCTGTTCAATCATCTGATCGATCATCGCGACCTGTGAAGGTTGCGATGAATCCGCAGCAGGTGAGGATAGAGGAAGAAATGCGACAAGAGCGATCAAAGTAAATCGGCTCATTGCGTAGCGTCCTTGGGCTGAAGAAATCAAGAAAAGGGAGTTGGAATCGCTTCCACGGAGAGAAACGCTCTCAGTATCGAGACGTACTCAATTGTATGTCGGCTTTTCATTGTATTCGAGTAAAACTCGCCACAGAAAGCCCGAACGTTTCACGATTCCCGTCCTATCTAAAGCGAATGATCGCTATCGTCCCAACACCTACACCCCACCCCCCCTGAAGGGCCGTCAAGCATGTGGTGAAAATGCACACGGAAGCGGTGCAGTGGAATCACCGAATCGCTTTCGGGGAAAACCGATCCGCCTAGCTGCCAACGGTCGTCACCGACTCGATCAGTTCCCAACGCCCTGAATCGGTCTCTGCCGTCCAAAAATCAACAACTTCTTCCCCGTTGAGAAGACCATGCACCACCGAAGCAAGCGGCTCGGGAATCACGATCGTAACAACATCCTCACTACTCTTGCGGAGAATCTTCTGGATAGCCTTCATCACTCGACCCTTTGCCTCGCGCATCGATTCGCCACCAGGAGGACAAATATCATTCGGTGTGTCCTGCCCCTGCTTGTAGACCCTCGGCAGATTCTTTTGTACTTCGGCGATCAGCTTGCCATGCCACAAACCATGGTCCACATTTCGCAGCGCGTCCACAACTCGGATCTTCGCTTCATCACGATCTCGAACCAAGCGTTCAGCCGTCTCACGCGCTGATTCGCAAGGAGCAGTGTAGATCGTGTGCAAATCAAATTGGCACAACTGCTCTGCAAGATGATCCGCTTGCTGCCGACCCTTGTCGCTCATCGGCATGTCCAATGAGCCTTTCATTCGTCCCTGCTCGTCCAAGTCCGTGGCACCGGGTCGAACGAGCAGCACTCGAGCAACGGATTTTGATCTTGTGATCATCAGATATTGCTTCCCTGATCGCTATTCAGATTCCCGCTCGAATTCTCACCAAGATCGATCGAACCGCCCTCGGCTTGCATTGCTGCTTCTAATCCTCGCAGTGCAGACGCGTAATCATCTTGCTTGAAAATGGCAGAGCCCACCACAAAGAGATCACACCCTGCATCACGAGCAGGCTTAATCGTCTGAAGGTCAATTCCGCCATCAATTTGGAGCAGCAAACTAGGGTGAGAAACACGAAGCGAACGTAATTTGTCGAGCACGGTGGCGTTGAACGCTTGACCTCCAAACCCAGCTTCGACACTCATGATCAATACCATATCAACGAGCTCGAGGCAGCTTGTCACGGTTGAAAGAGGTGTCTCTGGATTCAAAGCAACACCCACGCCAACCCCCATTTCTTTGACGGCTGCAGCCACGTCAGGCGCCTCGTCGGGTCTTAATGCCTCAATGTGAAAAGTAAGAAGGTCCGCACCTGCCTCAACCATAGGCTTCGCGTAGGCAAGGGGATCACGAATCATCAAGTGAACATCCAGCGGCAAATCAGTATGCCGTCTCAACCCTTCAACGATTGGCATTCCGTAAGTCAGATTGGGAACGAAATGCCCGTCCATGACATCTAGGTGCAGACCTTTCACACCCGCATCAGTGAGGCGACTGAGCTCCCCTTTCAGATCACCAAAATCACAACGTAAAAAACTCGGTAAGATCGCTGGCGATCCGGATCGAATCGCCTCGAGTGCAGCAGTCGCCATGCAGTATCTATCGGTTCGGGTCAGGAGCGTGATTCGAGATCATTCGATTTCCTCGATTACGAATCGGGTCAACAGGTTTGTCCACACAACCCAAAATTGTCAATTCCCAAACCGTGCTTCGCTCGCCCCCCTGTGGTGCTGAAAGCACCTTTGCGCATGGGAAAACGGCATTTGCGACTTGCTATCTAGCCGTAAGGGCGATGATTCGCCCAAAAAAAAATCCATATCGCCGTTGATTTCTCAGATGAAAACACGCCATGCACACAACACTCCGGCAAGCTCCCACACCGCCTTGCATCACCCATTCTTTGACTCGAAGAGCGAATTATTTAGGCATTCTCGCAAAACAGACACGTTTTATTGTCTCCTGGAACTTTCAAAACTACTTGCACCCGCACCATCGTGCAGGTGGGATAAAAAGATGTCTTGGGTTCCTTTTGAAGCAAAAGCTAAACTGAAGCGTTTGAGCAAGTGAGTGCGAACGGAACGAGATAACTTCCAGCATCACTGCAATCAGCTTGATTCCACGGAGCGCGAGAGATTGAACCAACCTCGCAAACATCTACGGTTACCTCCCAAGCGCACCTTCGCTTTCTTGTTGACTATTGTTCTTTTGATGCTCTGCGTAGTCGCCCCAACGGTTCTGTCACGTAGCGGGCTTGCCGCCAAGCTGCTCTCGAATTCTCTCTCAAATCACCGTTTTGTGGTGCAAGTAAGTTCGCTCGAAGTGGGTTGGGGCCATCCGACAAAAGTCTCTGAACTTTCTGTTAAGTCAGTTGCCGGAGATCAAGTACTTATTGGAGAGTTGACATGTGATCTCTCTCTTTTTTCGTATCTCACTTGGGACGCTGATCGACCCGTCACGATTTACGCGAGACAAGCGTCACTGACTACCACGATAGAAGATGGCGAAGTAACGTTGATTCGCGAAATCAATCGACTCGGTTCCGACCAAAAGTCGTCACCTGAGTTCATTGGGAATCTCAAGATAGAAGAACTCAATCTGATGCTTCATGACCGAAGCACTGAACAAGATTGGGACATCAACAAAGCCAACGCTGATGCCTCTTTCATGAAAGATCAATACACTTTATCCCTAGAAGGAGTTCTATCGAACCCTCACGATCAGACAGGCTCATTCAACCTAAATCTTGACTTCGACACTTCCCAATCGAATCAGACGATGGAAGCGAAGTCACCGATCCCATCTTGGACGGTTGACTTGGAACTCGACAGTTTTCCTGTCACGTTCGCGAATCTTTTAACGTCCCATCTAATCCAAGATACCATCCAGATCCCAGAGTTTTGCGCAGGTGATGCCACAGGTCGCTTAACGATCACGCATCACACCCAGGGCAACTCAGAGGTCTCGTTTCAAGATCTTCAACTCCGTCAGTATGAAGTCTGCAATCCTTCAGGCCAACGATGGAGCCAACAGTTGTCCGAGACCAGCGGCTCCCTTTGGTTTCTTGCTGACCGCCTTACCGCCAAACAATTTTCAATCTCCACAGATTTTGGTAACGCGGTATTCGATGGCGAAGCCCCCCTTGTTCTCAGCACCACTACTCCTGAGCACTCACTGAGCGACTACATCAGCCAGATCAATGGAACTGCGGTAGTCGACGTTGATCTACCCTCGTTCTACCAGTCGATGCCAGACGTTCTACCACTGAACTCAGGCGTAAAACTAAATTCCGGACGAGCTCATGGCACGATTGAATCGCTTCGAACCGCTGACAGCAATACTCTAATTTTGCATGGGTTGCTGGATCATTCCGAGGCAACTACCAAGTCTGGAGAAATCATTTCTTTTGATCCTAATGAATTCGAAGTTACCTTCAAGCGAGGCCCTGAAGGTTTTCTCATCCGCGACATGAAATGGGAAAGCGAATTTGGCTTTGCCACGGGATCGGGTGATCTCCATCAGGGAAAAGCTGAGTTCTCGATCAGCTTGAGCAAGATCTCGCAGCGACTGAATCAAGTCTTCGATCTTCAACAATCTTCACTGCAAGGCACAGCCCAAGGCTCACTTGAATGGACGGTTAGCGAGGAAAAAGAATGGTCACTCGATGGATCTTTTTCCGCGAAAGAGGTGATCATCGATATTGATAACATGCCGAGATTTCATCAATCCCAAGCATTGGGTGAAGCTCATGCAACAGGATACTGGAGCACGGCAGGAATCGAAAAGCTCAACACTCTTGACATCAGATACCAATGCGATGACTTGTCGCTTCACTGCGACCTATCTGAACCGACTATTGTGAGCAAGTCAGAAAGTGAGCTGGATCTTGCCTGGTTGATTCAAGGGGAGGTCACTTCACTCCAAGGCCTCGCGGAAATGTATCCCGAGACAGACATCGATGCGGTTGAAGGCAGATACAAAGCTAACGGAAACGCAATCCTCTCGCGGGAACACCTCATCATTCCCAAATGCTCGATCAATGTGTCTGATGCTCTGATCACCATTGAGAATATTTGTTTTCGGCAACCATTGATTCAAATCGAATTAAAAAGTGGCTACTCATGGAAAACGCAAGGGTGGACCATTCATGATCTAACGTTATCAAGCCACTGTATGTCCGCTCGAGCATCAGGCCAAAAAGTGGAGAATGTTGTCGACTACGAAATCCAATGGCGAGTCCTTATCGACCGACTTCTTGCCAGTATCAGTGATGATGCAAATTGGCATGCCACTTCATCATCACGCGTCCAGAACGCAAGCGCAACACGGCAGTTCGTTGCCATCTCAGAAACGTTTCTAATGCGCGGCGATGCAGAAGGAAGCTTGATCGCAAAACATGAACCCGATGCATCGCAGTATGAAGTTGATTTTACAATCAAAGACCTTGCAATTCCCTACCACAGATCGGGCCTAGAACAGAATCTTGGAGATCCGAGTCGTCAAGCTCCATCAGCCAACCCGATAATGGATACGGCTCGAAGCGGTGAGGGAATCTGGACCGAACCGCAATTGCGAGCCATAGCGATCCTTCGAACTTCTGATCGTGATCAATCCATCACCATTGACCAGCTAGACCTCTCCACGAATTGGATCAAAACCAGTCTCAAGGGATCCATCAATCAACGAGACCAAAAGGAAACACTGAAGCTGAGTGGCCAAAACGAGTGGAACCATTCAGCACTATCTCAGCAACTTGCTTCGTTGTTGCCATTTGAGCTGAAGCTACATGGAACACATTCTTCACCGGTGAGCATCGATGGCGTTGTTACTCAGAACGAACTTGCGTCTTGGACGGTCACGACCGACCTAGGGTGGGATTCGGCATCAATCGCAGGTATCGCAATACACTCAGCATCAATTCCTTTGGTCGCGAGCCAAGAAACAATCCGCTTTTTAGAAACGAACCTTCAAGCGGGAAACGGGAGCTTGACCATTGGTGGTTCGATTTATCAGGCCAACAATCAGACTTGGATTGACTTAACTCCCACATCGGTTGCGCAAAAGATTGACATCTCACCTGAAATGTCATCGCAATGGTTAAGGTACATCACTCCCGTACTTGCCGATGCGACACAGATCAACGGACAGCTCGGAATCAAGGTCAACGAAGCAAGAATTAATATCAATGACTCAACGCAAACACGGATTCGCGGCCAATTAGAATTTGATGAAGTGCGGCTGGTCGCTGGGCCACTCATGAATCAGCTGATTCAAACCACTGAACGGTTGAGGTTGGCTGGCCAGAACGTTGGACCAATGGCTAACCCTGCTGACTCGAGTACCCTTGTCAAAATCCCTACTCAAACCGTTGACTTCACGGTAGCCAATCGAATTGCCGCACACGAACGCCTTCGTTTGAATATCGATCGGGCACAGTTGCTAAGCACGGGTCAAGTTGACTTTGATGGGAACCTTGGATTGACGGCGATGCTACCACTGGACCCAAGATGGCTTGGACAAGACTTGCAGCGGCTATCAGGACAAACACTCCAACTACCCATCAAGGGAACACTAGAGCGTCCCTACTTGGATGCATCCAACCTGCAATCAATCATCACCCAACTCGGTGTTCAAGTGATTCAGGACAACGCAGAGAGTTTTATTGAAGAACAAATCAATCGAAGTCTCAATAAATTATTTGGGAATTAATCGGCTGCGGATTCTTTACAACTAACCTGCGACGAACGGGCAACCGATCTGCAGCGTCTCACCTCTGCATCTCGCAAACCCTAAGAGCGTCCGCAGCTAGACGTGCATCAAGGATTGGGGACACCTCTCCGGATTTCACACATCGTGCGGCCTCGTCAATTTCATGCACAAAAGCATTAACAGGATCTCCATCTCCAAAATCGGGTTTCTCAACGCGACCGTCTGCATGCAAAATAGTGACTGGGATCAAAGCACTTGAACCATCGGAATAGCCGGCAAATTCGAACTGAACCGTCGCTTGCTCAAAACTCACCTCATAACCATGGGTGAAGGGCCGCGCTGGCGAATTGATCACACCACCACCGGCAGCTACCGCAATATCCTCTTGTTCAAATTCAAAAACGGTCTCATAGAACATTGGTTCTCCGCCTTTCTTCCGACTCACCGAATGAGCAGCCTTGGGCATCCCGAATAAAAGCCGGATCAGGTGCGCGTCGTGAACGTGGAGATCGACCAAGGGACCTCCGACGCTATTGCGGTCATAGAAATCAGGAATCCAATCCGGCGGACCGATGGTTCGTTTGAAACGACCGGCGATTGGCCGCCCCCAACGCTGATCTTCCTTGGCATCTACAAGAATCTTGAATTCAGGCATTAATGGCAAAATGTGTGCGACCATTAGCTGTCCCGGATCTGCTTCGGACGCTAAAGCTTCAGCTGTTTCCGCATCAAGAGCTAATGGTTTCTCACACAACACTCGCTTTCCAGCTCGCAGCGACTTCCGGATCGCTTCGGGATGCAAGCTCGGAGGTAGGCAGATGTCGATTAAATCAATGGTGTCATCCTCAAGCATCTGATCGAGCGTCTCAAACGCCGTCACGCCTGTCATATCAATTTGTTCACCTGGCGGACCAAAATTCCCTTGGATACCAGTCCAGTTTCCTGACCTTTTGTCGATATCCCGACTGCAAAAGGCCACCATGTCCGCGAATTCACTGCGCTGATAAGCGAGATAATGAATCCAGCTCATAAAGCCAACACCGACGACTCCGCTACGCATCTAAACACTCCATCTAAGGGCAATCGCATATTCGATACTGAGTATGATGGTGAATTCTGCGTTAAGAAGAAAGTAGCGTGCCATGAAACGCGAGAAAATGTTCCAAGTCCCAACAGCATGCGATTTATCAATGAAGAACCATAGAATGTTGATTTTCAAACCTCCCCCATCTTGATGCGCGGTGACTTAAACCCACTTGTGCGATCGATTAATATGACTGAGAAAGTCGATTCTTCTGAGATTCGCACCCTATCACGATTCATCGGAAAGTAATGACCCACGTGATCCAGAATATTACAAACTCACTGAGTCCCCCGCGATTAATTCCAACATTCGCGACGGCTAGACCTTCTAACCTTGCTGCCGTCACCACTCTCCTACTGATGATGATTTTCATCGGCTGTATGAAATGCAATTCATTGTTCGGGGAGGAATGGCGATCTTGGAGGGGTCCCGGTGGGAACAACCATGCACCAGCAAACACAGACGCGCCGCTTAACTGGGATATCAAAACCGGACACAATATTGCTTGGAGAACGCCATTACCTGGACGTGGTCATTCAACGCCCATTTTTGTGGACCAATGCATTTTCCTCACCACGAGTGAAACCAAAAACCAGACACAATCTGTTTTAAAGATTGATCGTGAAAGCGGAAAGCTGATCGATCAGTGGGTAATTCACCAAGGAACCTTACCCACCCGCATTCATCCAAATAATTCCCACGCATCCCCGAGTCCGGTCTCCGATGGGACGCATCTTTATGTGTGCTTCTACACCGATGATGCGATTTGGGCCACCGCTCTCACGTTCGATGGTCAAATCCTTTGGAAAAAACGTGTGAGCAGCTATAAGCCTGCCGCTTTTCAATTCGGATATGGTGCGAGTCCGCTAATCGAAGAAGACCTACTCATCGTCGCCGCCGAATACGATGGTAAAGAGAGCGGCCTGTACGCCCTGTCCCTTGAAAATGGTGACGCCGTATGGAAGCTGCGCCGCCCAGAAAACCTAAATTTTGCAACGCCTATCGTGGCATCGATCGCAGGGCAGCGACAACTTCTTCTCGCTGGCGCAGATCAACTGGTTTCCTATGATCCGATCAAGGGGACTGTTCGCTGGCGCGCAGATGTTGGAACCGAAGCAATATGCGGAACGGTCGCATGGGATGACCGACGAATCCTCTTTAGCGGCGGAAATCCAGTCGCTGGCACATGGTGTGTATCGGGAGATGGAAAAGCTTCGCCACTTTGGGACAACAATATCATGTGCTACGAGCAGTCCCTGCTGACTATCAAGAATTATGCGTTCGCAATTGCAGATAACGGTGTCGCTTATTGCTGGAGAACACTTGACGGCATCACCATGTGGCGGCAACGCCTATTTGCCGGTCGTGTGAGCGCTTCTCCCCTTCTAATCGGGAACCGAATCTATATCGCATCAGAACAAGGAACCATTTATGTGATCGCGGCATCACCGGATCGGTTCGACTTGCTTTCGGAAAACCCTAGTGGACAGTCCATCTTTGCAAGCCCCGTCGCGTTAAACGATCATATTTACTTCCGCACGGCGGTTGGATTTGGTGAAGAACGACAAGAATATCTGGTTGCCGCTGGCGGCATCACTCAAGGGAGACCGCTGCGTTAGTGAAGCGTTAAAGCTTGACGATTGACGTGACGCGTCGCTCGGTTACCGTATGCATCATTCACCCACTCCTACTTTCCGGTCACACGACCAACCAAATCTCCATGCCTGTGAAATATTCGCTAATTTGTCTTTTTACTACCGTCAGTTTTGTGATCACTCCCTTGCAATTTGGTTGTGGGCAGAACAAGGACGATGCCGTCTCAAAAACAACGGAGCCAACTGATAAAATCAGGGCGATGCAACATCAGGCATTCAGTAATAAGAATGCGTCTTGGGGACACTGGGGTTACCAACCCCATCAATACAATCAATGGAACAATCATTCCAACCGCCTCATTCCTGTCTACACTTTCGGGATTACCTTGAACCAG
The DNA here is from genome assembly GCA_938045805.1 of uncultured Rubripirellula sp. Lineage (GTDB taxonomy): Bacteria > Planctomycetota > Planctomycetia > Pirellulales > Pirellulaceae > Rubripirellula. The sequence goes on from CALIBL010000011.1 coordinate 45,513, forward strand.
TGGAGAGAGGAGGGCAGTAAATACCGAGATGCTGCAAAGCTGAGATCGCTGTACGGAACCGTGCCGGACGGAACACTTAACCCGCACGCTAATTATTACGATCAGACTGATATCTATCACCTACAACAAGCTGCAATAAAGCAAGGCTATCGCAACATCATCTTGATTGTGTTTGACGGTATGGATTGGCAAACTACTCATGCGGCGGCCTCGTACAAACAAGGGCATGTCCCGTACACGAGCGGAAGAGGTCAAGGATTAAGTTTCTTGGACGACACTCGAGTGAAAACGGATTATGCATTAGTCTGCACCAGTCCACGATTTGGCAAGACAAGTGTCGATGTTAACGCCCAAACAGTAACAATAGGAAGCGATCTGAGCACTGGCGGATTTGATCCAGTGCGAGGTGGACACGCACCTTGGGCTGAGCCAATGACCAGCTATCTTATTGGTCGTGACCGAGAGCAACCGCATGTGTTCACCGACTCAGCCTCTTCGGCGTCGAGTCTTACCGTCGGAATTAAAACCTATAACGGATCCATCAACTACGGCGTTGACGGCGAACAAGTGACCCCAATTGCTCGTCAGTTAGAGACGATGGGTTTCAAGACGGGGATTGTCAGTAGCGTCCCCATTTCTCACGCCACACCCGCAGCAGCGTACGCAAACAACGTCACTCGAAGTGACTATCAAGACATCTCCCGAGACCTGCTCGGATTACGATCGATCTCACACAAAAACAAGCCATTGCGCGGGCTCGACGTTGTCATTGGAGGAGGGTGGAGTCCTGATAAGGACGCTGATAAAGCCCAAGGCGCTAACTTTTTGCCGGGCAATCGCTATCTACATCAGACAGATCTTGAAGCTGCAAATACTGAAAACCAAGGACGATATGTTGTTGCAACGAGAACCAGTAACGCGAACGGTGCCACGATTCTTGAGGAAGCAACCAATCGCGCCATTCAGGAGCAAAAAAGACTCCTTGGTTTCTTCGGAACCAAGTATGACGGGCACCTACCTTTCCAAACCGCAGACGGCAACTTTAATCCGACGATTGACGGAAAAGTGACGGAGGAATACACGAAAGAAGACATCCTTGAAAATCCGACTCTCGCAGAAATGACCGAGGCGGCTCTGAAGCATCTCTCGGCAAATAATCACAAGTTTTGGCTGATGATTGAGGCAGGTGACGTGGACTGGGCAAACCACGCCAACAACATTGATAACAGCATCGGCGCTGTCTTCAGTGGTGAAGCAGCGTTCGATCGGGTGATGAACTGGGTCGATGACAATGAAGCGTGGGACCATACCGCTGTCATTGTCACAGCTGACCACGGGCACTTGTTCATCAATCGCGAACCTGAGGCCATTGCAACGGCGAATACCCACTGAGTCGCTGCGATCCCGAACCGGATAACGGATCCTTGGATTGAAATCTAGCACGAACGATCACTCGTAGTTAAACTATCGATCGGTCACCCACCGGAGTTCGGGAAATCTGTAAGCCGCTCTCGCGGTCGCAAATCCCGGCCACCGGCGTGTGACACACTAAATCCACTTCAATTCTTCAATGGGCGGTACACGATTCGTGCCTGCAAACCGCATCATTTTTGAATAGCACTCGTTGCCGAGTCTTCTCGGCATGGAACCAGTCATACGTGAGCTCAGAATCCTCCCTCGCAAATGAGCCGTGCAGCGAAACCACCAAGGCTTCGGAAACGTCAGAAAAACTGACGAAATGCCAAGAACTCATCAGCTACCAATTTGACAATCTTTTACTGCTACAGTCGGCGTTAACACACGCCTCAGGTGCATCACATCGACTCGCGAACAATGAGCGACTTGAGTTCCTCGGAGATGCAATCCTGGGGATGATCGTCTGTGACTGGCTCTATGAAGAATTTCCCGAGTACAGCGAAGGTGATTTAACCAAGATTAAATCTGCCGTGGTGAGTAGGCGCACATGCGGTCGCGTCGCACGCACACTAGGACTCGATCAATGCCTTATCGTGGGTCGCGGTGTTACCCGAAACCGCAGCTTTCCAAGATCACTGGTTAGCGACGTCTTTGAGGCAATTATCGCCTCCATCTACCTTGACGGAGGACTAGATACTGTCAGAGTGCTGCTCAAAACGTGGCTTAAAGCTGAGGTGGCTAACGCCGTTGCGAATCAGGGCGCAGGCAATTTCAAATCCTCGCTACAACAACTAGCCCAAAGAGATCTTGGACACACACCGGTCTACAAATTGCTTCGAGAATCTGGCCCAGACCACTGCAAATCTTTTTTGATTACCGCAGTTATCAATGACAAGCAATTTCAAGGTGCATGGGGAACCAACAAAAAGGAAGCGGAACAAAGAGCAGCTTCAAATGCACTGGCAGAATTGCAGGGCGAGTCGATTCCTTATTCTGAAGATAAAAAACCAAGCGACGAATAAGATAGGTTGCATGACTGAATCAAAACCGATTCAGTTTCATCAAATCTATATCATCAACGCGAGGTGATTGGCGGTCCTAGCCTGAGATGGCAACCGCACCGCTACTCCGATTCCATGCGATACCCAGTCGGTAATGCGAATGGAACCGACTCTTGCGCACCGACATTTGAATTGAACTCCGCACCACCGGTCATTTGGCTAGGTGTCGAGCGGGATGGTCGCGTTGCAATTCTGTCTATCGCGTTCGATTGGCTTGATTGATCAAGACCTGCCAACATTTCCTTTGTTCTTTCCACAGCTCTTCTTGTAGCGATATCCCCTTCGGAAAGCACTTCATACTTCATTACCTCGCTGAAGTGATCGCGAGCTTGCGATAGTTTCCCTGACTGGAAACAAAGGTAGGCCATGTTGAAGTGAGCTACCGCTGGCTGGTTGTTTTCGACAAGTGTCTGCAGCGCGGCTTCACTTTGGCCTTGATCAAACAATACGCTAGCGAGATTATTCGCGTATCGAGAGTTTCCGGGGCTCAACTTCAAAGCCCTCGTTAAATGCTTGATGGCCAACTCCATCTCGCCCTGCTTACTGAGCGTTAAACCGAGATCGTTTTGTAAACCAGCTTCTTCAGGTTGCACGTCCGCAGCAGCACGGAAATATTTAGCAGCCTCGGCATAATTTTTCTGACGAAAATGCAAGCGAGCAATACTCGCTAGAGCAGGGCCGTGATTCGGCTCAGCCGCCAATGCTCTCGTGTAGCTCTCCATCGCCTTATTGAAGTCACCGGTGGACTCCCATAATTGCCCATTTGCAATATAGACCTCGGAGTTGACCTGATCAGGACGACTCGAAAGACTGAGCGGATCATTTGGATCTGGTTTTTTTTCCGCCGTATCGTCTTGGCCTCCGGAGAATAGACCCGTCACCGCACTTGTCGTGGAATTCCACGCTCGCTTCGCAGAAGCAGTGAACCCGCCTGTTTGCTCGACAGAAGCAGCCGATTCGCTAGATGATGCAATCCGAGTCTCGGGTGCCCCAGCAGGCTCCGAGATTTCCGGAGTCTGACTCGAAGAAAAAGGATTGAGGCTGCTCCAAGTGGACCCCGTAGTCGAGCAACCTCCTGCCACCATCGCCGAAACGACAACTGTGGATGCTATCCAAAATCGAGATCGAACTGTTTTTGTAGGTTTCACCGATTGCCCCTTCGGCCATTGAATGAACGCCTGAATACAACTTCACTACACCGTGGTGGTATCGGCACTCGCAATCGTCAATCTTTAGCAGACCCGAATATTCGCGATTCCCCTCAGGGCAATACAGCGGGCCAACGAGATAGATGACTTTGCTAGCTAATCATTGGCTATTGGAAGAGGAACCGATGCCTGGCTGCCCGGTGGTGCTCTGATCTGGCAGCTTGGGTGCGGCCATGTGGTCCAACCACTCACGATTGATTTTGGTTGCCCATGAGCCAGAGACTGTCGGTGGAGAAACCTCGGTGATAAAGATCTCCGGCTCTAATCCATCCGAGCCGAACGAAGAAATCGCTTCCTGGACCGATAGAATCCGTGCTTGGGTTGCCTCCACCGTCTCCGCCTTAACGATGAACACTTGTCGCCTTGAAGCTGGAGCTTGTGTGGCAATCCAATGCAACCTTCGTTGGCCGGCACTCAGTAGCGTCCCGTCGTCAGGCCTAAACAGATCATTTCCGATCGTGTTATGTAGCCGCCATCCATTCGCTTTCATGATCTCAAACGGGTTCCTCACATCCTCAGCATCAGCTTGCTGAAAGGGTGCGGGCCAATTGTTGTTTTGATGGAAGCCGACGTGTACGCCGTGCCAAAACGATTTCCAATCGGCAAAAGATATGTTTGAAAGGAATCCAAACACGATAAGTGCAAAGGCTACTCGCCTCACTTCAGCGGAAAATTTCATTCCTTCGATTCCCTTCGTCTATCAAATCAATCGAGGCACTTGTCCGTCCGTACCACCTCGCTTCGTACCTGATATCGGCTCATCAAAATACCGAACTTTCTACCAGTCGCCCCGACTCACCCTTCCGAAATAACCGTTAAAGTTTACAAGTCATCCAAATCCACTTGATAGGTTTCTCCTTCGAACTGGACTTGGTCACCTTCGTAAAGCTGCTTCCTGCGACGAGTCTCAACTTGGTTATTAAGCTTGACCTCCCCGGCCTGAATGCGAACTTTCGCCTCACCACCAGTAGCAACAAGCCCTTGCCGCTTCAGAAAATCATCCAGCCTAATAGCACTTATCGGCGAATCATCACCGTCATCACTCGCGACATTCACTATGCGTCTCTCCCGGATTACCAACCGTCGGTTGTCATACAATACAGAATATAAGTCTGAGTAAACATTCGATCCATCAATGGCTTGATGTCAGGACTCATCAAGTATCCACGCTTGCTACCACGGAACACAATACTCTACACGCAACTCTCACAATCATATGAATACATCAAACCATCGTCCTTGGTATCGTCGCATTGGCCCCGGTCTGATTACTGCCTGCGTGGTAATAGGACCGGGGAGTATTGTGACGAGCTCCACTGTCGGTGCGACCCATGGGTACTCGATGCTGTGGATTGTGCTACTTGCTGTAAGCTTGCAAATTACTTTCATGACACTGGCCAGTCGTCTTGGCAGCATCGATTCACAATCCATTGGAGATATGCTCCGAACCGAAGGCAAGCCCTTGTTAGCACTCGCTGTGGGAATCTGTGTCTTCTTTATCTCGGCAGCATTTCAGTCAGGTAACAATGTTGGAGTGGCATCGGTATTTCAAACGCTACTCGAATCCGAAGGACTAAATGACTCGTGGCTTACCCCCGCATGCGTGATTTTATTCAACGCGGTCGCGATTGCTTTTCTATTCGCATTTCGCGACCTCTATCAATTGGTAGAACGAACGATGATGTTTTTGGTCGCCATGATGCTCGCTTGCTTTACCATCAATTTGATCGTTCTGAAGCCAGAACCTACGAAAATCCTTGAAGGCTTCATTCCGAGACTCGATCTGTTAGATATCAATACCCTCGGGTTGGTTGGAACGACCTTTGTCGTGGCTGCCGCTTTTTACCAGGCATACTTGGTTCGACAAAAAGGATGGACCCAAAAGGATGTGGAATCTGGTTCCGTGGACGTCTGGATTGGTGGCGCGATCATGGGCTTGATTACCATGATGCTGATGGCCACCGCTGCTGCGGGTCTATACCAAGAAGGAGGGAGCACAGTCAGCCTTTCAAATCCAGTCGAAATTGCAAAAGCGTTGGAACCGACCTTTGGTCAAACCGGTAAGTTCATCTTTTGCCTAGGTCTTTTTTCGGCTGCATACTCATCGTTTCTGGTTAATTCAATGATTGGAGGCTTCATCTTATCTGATGGGCTTTCTCTTGGTTGTGACCCCCAAAGTAAATGGCCAAGGTTATTGACGACTCTCACCTTGCTCGTGGGAATGTTCATCGCACTTGCCGCGATGGTTTTCAAACTTGATCCAGCACCAACCATTATCGCGGCGAATGCAGTCACAGTGGTTGGATCTCCACTCATCGCGATAGTCATCGTTTGGCTCTCTCGCAAGAAGGCCATTTTCGAAACGTACTCATGGAGCTTTGTAATCCGGTCGCTTACCACCTTAGGGATTATCATGTTATTGGTCATGGCGTTTAAAACTGCCGTGGTGACAATCCCCAACAAGATCGATCAGTATCGCAACCAGCCAAGTGAGCAACCCGAGGAGCCCCCAAAAGAACCCTCGTCCATTTCAAGAAACCCCGACCAGAACTTCCCACAGCAAAGTTCAACTCGGTAATCGTTTCTCGGCAGAATACAAACAGATGTTTCACATCCAACGGCTCGAACAAAAGCACCTTGCGGAGGCCCTAAAACTTTGCCGGGAAAATGGCTGGAACCAAACGCACGATGACTGGATGAGAATACTTCGGTATCAGCCTGATGGATGCTTTGCCGCAATCAGTGACGAAAAACTTGTTGGCACTGTGACTTCGACTCTTTACGGGAATCAACTCGCATGGATTGGAATGATGCTGGTGCGTTCCCAGTACCGGCGGCTTGGCATCGGTCAGAGTCTACTTGAAACCTGTATTGAATTCCTCAAACAGCAGTCCATTAAGACCATCCGCCTTGATGCGACACCGCTGGGATATACGTTGTACAAGAAATTAGGCTTTCAGCCCGAATACCAATTGCGACGTTGGCATCGTAAGGCTCATGAAGTGAGTAAAGAGTCGCAACCACTATCTGACGGTGTGATCACACGTGTTCGCGACAGGTTTTTGGACAGACACCTCACACTTGATCAAAGGGCTTTTGGTTGCGACCGGAAAGAGTGGTTAAATCAGGTCATCAACGATAGCCATTTCATCTCCGCCGCAAATGGATTCGGCATGATACGAGGCGGCTATCTTGCTGATTACCTAGGTCCGGTCTGTGCTTCGGACCAAGGCACCGCGCAACGGATTGTTCACAGCTTGATCGACCTGACACAACGTGACATCTTTTGGGATATTCTTAGTGAAAATGAAACAGCGGAATCGTTGGCTGAGAGTTTTGGGTTCAATGCCGTTCGCGATCTAACTCGTATGTACCGTGGTGAACCTCTATCAGTTGCTCAGCCAAACATACTGTATGGTTTAGTGGACCCTGCAGTTGGTTGAAAAGTTAGTAAATTGCCCGTCAGAGTGAGGAAAACTTAGCTGCTCCACTTAGTGTAAGGATTGTGTTTTGATATGATCCACCTTCATTATCTGAAGATCTTTTCTTAGAACACAGCCTCCTGTTTCAGCTTGCATGTGCACGGACCAAAATCCGAACAAACCCGCAGATAGCTCATCTATCTTTCCACCGCTGATTCACGATGTCGTGGTTTTGACCGGACCCACGGCTTCGGGAAAATCAGCTCTAGCCGTTGCCTTGGCAAAGAAAATCAATGGAGAGATCCTCTCCTTGGATTCAATCGCAGTCTATCGCCAGATGGATATCGGTACGGCAAAACCGAGTCTAAACGAGCAGCAGGGTATCCCCCATCACTTAATTAATCTAGTAGAACCGAACGAGGAATACAGCGTCGCTTGTTACCTCCAGCAGGCGCACGCCGCAGTCGATGACATCAAGAGCAGAAAGAAAACACCCATCTTTGTTGGTGGCACACCGATGTTCCTCAAGGGAATACTTCGAGGCTTTAACCCAGGACCTCCAGCTGACTGGCAGTTTCGGGAATCTGTAGAAGAGGACTTAGCGAAATTCGGATCCGAAGCGCTCAAAGCACGCTTGCAGCAAGTTGATCCGCTTGCGGCACATCGAATTCATCTTTCGGATACTCGAAGAATGATCCGTGCTCTAGAGTTTGCAAAATTGACAGGATCCCCAATCAGTCACCAACAAACACAATTTGAAAGCACCTGCTCTGCGGAAGAGTGTAACGTTTTTACGCTTGCATGGCCTCGCGATCAACTTCACTATCGCATCAACCAACGGGTGGAAAACATGTTCCATGAGGGGTTGGTGGACGAGGTCAAACGATTGAGAGAACACTTTGGCGAACTCTCGCGAACGGCTCGCCAAGCTGTAGGCTACCGAGAAATACTCGACGGATTAGTCGCGGGTCAAAGTCTATCTCAGATGATCGAAGAAGTCGCCGCGCATACCCGTCAGCTTGCACGTCGCCAAGAAACATGGTTCAGATCATTCCAAGAAATCCAATCGATCAGCATGTCAGAGAGCCATCGATTTGATGAAACTGTTGATCACTTGATAAGATTGTTGCATTGATTCGATACAGCATGATGTTAACGGGAGATTTGCACACTCACGCTATTCAAGGCATTGTTCAACGTTTCTCTATGTCACTAAACCTTCAGTGACAGCCATGAAAACATCTTCAAGGGTTGGCTCTCTATCATGAAACGACAAAATTTGAACATCGTTGGAAACAAATTGCTTCAATAGTTCAGCGACTTGGTCGTCACGCATTTGCAACTCTGCCGTCACTCGATCGCTATTGATGTCTAAGCTGGTTAGCTGTGGAGAGCTCCGGAGGATGGTGATACCCAAGTCGATATTACTCAAGAAGTGAATATCTATCACTCGATTTCGTCTCACCTGTTTATAGACCGATGCAATCGGCCCGTGAGCCAACAACTTACCCCGCTCCATAATTCCGATCGAAGTGCAGCAATCGGCTAATTCTGTCAAGATATGACTGCTGATCAAAATGGTTTTACCCATCGATCGCAATTCTTTCAGAAGAGCCTTCACTTCAATCCGAGCTCGCGGATCCAGCCCGCTTGCCGGTTCATCCAGAATCAAAACCGGTGGATCATGCACTAGGGTTTTAGCCAAACAAAGACGCTGCTTCATTCCACGCGACAAACCGTTAACAAAGTCATTGCGCTTATGTCCTAAGTCCAATAACTCAAGAACATTCGCAATGATCGACTTGCGTTGACTTTTTCCGATTCGGTAGGCGACCGCAAAAAAATCAAGAAACTCCCATACCCTCATCCCGTCGTAAACGCCAAAGTGGTCAGGCATGTACCCAATCGCCTGCCGAACCCCAATTGGATCTGACATTACATCGCACCCAGCAACCTCACCAGAACCACGTGTTGCATGGAGAAGAGTGGCTAGAAATCGTATCGTGGTGCTTTTCCCCGCACCATTGGGACCAATGAATCCAAATGTTTCACCAGCGTCTATCTTCAAATCGATAGAATCCACTGCCGTAAAATCGCCGTAATCTTTGCCGAAAGCTCTTAATTCAATCATTATCCACTGAGCCGTCTACTGAATTGCCTTTGGTAGCCGCATTATCATCTTTACCGAGCGTCTTCCGGAAATCGCTTACCAGATTCATGTCAGCCTGAGGTTTCGGCTCGGACGGGTACCGCAAATGAACTAAAACAACAGTATGCCCGATCGCTTGATCAACGGCCGGCATTGCCTTTAAGCCCTCGATCACACCTTGGTGTAGTGCAACCATACGGACGGATCCAGGTGGAATCAAATTGGAATCTTTCAACGACTCCAGCACCGAAGAAAGCCCCATACTTAAGTTGGCATTCGGCTGTAAATCATCTGTTTCGTCGAACTGTATTACGCGACGCTCACCCGTTTTCAAGAGCCCCAAATCAGCTTTCTCGTACCGCCCGTCTAACGTTTTACGAATCACAACGGCATCTGAAAACGTGAGCGAGGTTTGATTATCGATTTCGTTTTTTGGTGACAAGGAAACTGAGCCGCCCAATTCAACGATTTGTTCAACTCGCAACATTCGAGATTGATTACTGCGAACATGAAACCCGCTTAATGTTGGGTTCGCGGATCTCGTCAAATCCAGAGAGGGAGTCTCACTGTCTTGAAACTGATCTTGCACTTGAAAAGGCTCGACCGCGACATCACGCGAATCAAACTCAATTTGGTAGCTCGTTGATAACGAGTTATAAATGGTCAGCAGCCGAGTCAGATGCCCCCGTTCATAATCAGAATGCACCTCCAATAAGGCTAATTCATTTTGACTCCGATCGAAACCAATATCGAGTTGAGTCATGCGCGCTATGACGATAGCACCGAGGAGTGAAATCAGAATGGTTGCAGCCCAAAACCACTCTAAATGACTCAGCAGTCGGCACACCACGTAGTTCATCGGGATCAGAAGTATCAGATAGATCATGATCGCCAACATCGCGAAACGTGATCTCGGTATTCGAATCCCCGATTCCTTTCGAAGTACCTTAGATGCCAATTCAATGAAATGACTTCCTTCTCGCCATCCAGCGATACCAGACTTCGGATCAACCTCAGTGAGTGGATCCAAATAACTTTGCCCGTGCCCTTGGTTGCTGGTAGAAACTACTGGGCCCGTCATATGGAAATCTCGGCTGGCGATGCGGACACGAGTATTGAAGGCGGGATCTGCTGTTTTGAGCTCATAATCAGGATATCGCTGACTCGCCCAGCGGTCACCGATTTCATCTTCCCTGATGAGCACTTGCCTCCTTGGGCGGCTCAAAATCACACTGTTGACAAAGCTGTCATACGATCCCCAGTTCGAAATCCACTCACCGGTCAAATCAAACCGAGTCTGCACTACTTTTCCACGCCCAACCCTCATGGTGGCTAATAGACCTGCGCTACCAGCAACAACATTCGCATTAGAATTTTGCCTACCAACAAAAGAGATGCCAGCAGATTGATTGACGAAAGCTATTTGCTTCTCTAAAGATGTATCACTCAAGACACTCCATTGTCGCAGCAATTCACTCGCATCTTCAATATCCAGTTCAACCGCTGTCTCCAGTCGTATGGGTAGCGATCGAGACAGCGTTGTGAACGAAAGACTCTCGGTAGGTGTCGCACCATTAAGGATTAGGGTTCCTCCGAATCGCAACCAATCCTCCATCGCCTTGAGTTGCTGTGGATTAATACGATCTGGTGGCAAGTCATCCCAGAGAACAATTGCGGTTGCCGTCCAGTCAATCATCGTCTCGGGAAGCGCTGCAACACTTTCTTGGTCAGAAACTGTGACGATCCGAAAATTTGGCCTAGAGTCGTCAAATTGGAATTCAGCTGGTCGGAAATCCACCCAATCTGATGCCCTAAATCTTGTGAAACGTTCAGGACGAGTTGTCAAAATGACAAAGAGATATTCTTGCGGATCCAATACTTGCTTTGCCTGAATTCTTTGCTGCATCTTTGGAAACTCAAGTACCTTACCAGACTCACTAATTCGACTACTGAGCTGGAAAGAAGTTCGACCTTGAAGAGCCGCTTGCTTCGGGAGTAAGCGAAAATTGATCTCTCGCCACTGTCCCCTCGGCAACACAATCGGACGCGTGGACTTGAGGTTAAGATTCCCGCTTTCCTCTATTGTCGAAAGCTGTGCAGAGAATTCACCCCTCACATCATCTTGTGTACTTTTTAAACGTTGACTTGCTGACAACCAATGCGATGGCTTGATCACCAACGGCTGCTCTAAAGAAGAGGGCAGGGTGCGAATGGTTTCGGATAAATAAGGATCCGTTTTAATCGCTTGATTCGTCTCTGATTCTCGAGCTGCATTGCTTGACTGGCACCCGCGGCAACCAACCAGAAGCGGCAAGAACAGTGCGAATAATACAAATGATGATGGAAAGCGTACCCTACGCGGTGATATTCTTTCGGTCGTTGATAAAACCGGACGGCAAGTCACCAACCCATCACCATATTCGACTCGATCACCTTCCGTGCCTGTTCTAAATCACTTCCTGTCTCCATGCGATAAAGACGTATCGCATTGACTTTATCTCCAGATGTTCGACTGAGACATTCTCGAGCGATCGAACAAGGATCCATATCGGAATGGATCAAGCCTAGGGCACCCTTGCTAATCACCCAAGAGTCACGAGGGCGCTTGGTCAATCGCACTATCTCGTCAGTAGGGTAAGCGTCTGCAACGACCGCTCTTGCAGCTCGCTCATCATCAGCCCATGTGATAATGATGTGTGCTTCTGTTTCAATCTCGAACAGGGGCATGGATTCACTCCTGATTCAGTCGTTGTGCGCAAATTGCTACGCACATCTTTTCTACAATCGATTCTGTAGTTGTCATGATAACGAGCCAACAAGTCGCCGCAAACAGACTTAATCGGACGTTAAGACTTCTTATCCTCGACGTCGAACAGGAGCATCTTGATTGGCGGCATCATTCAAAATGGTCCTCATCACAGGATGAGATCTCAGACGTGATCGGCCGTACCGAATTGCCATTGCGAATACTCTCGATTCACCAGGCGACCTTCTCGCTGTGGCTAAACCGAATATGACTCTTTCAAGAGAAGGCAATCTCACAACGGAACGCCCTCACAACCACCACTGCTGAGGGCTTCACTGCTATCCGCAGTCAGGAACAGCAAGCAGGTTTGCGAAAAACAGTGTAAATCTTGCTCTTTTATCGACATTCTCGGTTTTTCAAGCATGCCAATGCGAGGCTCCAATCCGCTCTGAACCTGTCCCACAACCCCCGTAATCCCCACAACCAGAGCCTGAATTAATTAAACAAATCCCAATGCCTTGGAATGTCGGTCTTGCAGTGGCATGAAGTGTCGATATACTACGCCATCTCGGCAATGATACCGATGCCTCCGGCGCGGTAGCTCAATTGGTTAGAGCCCCGGACTGTCGATCCGGAGGTTGCGGGTTCGAGTCCCGTCCGCGTCGCTTCATTGCTGTCTCTGCCGCCCTTCAGGTCTTCTTGGCGCGCTATTTCAATCCACTCCTGTGAAAGTGAAATCATTGAGATTCACTTTGTCATTTGGACAAACACAATATGCGAAGGATTGCCTACTGGCGCAAAATGGCCCGTGAAACCCAGATCTCCGCTTTGATGATCAACTTTAAACACCGCGATATTGTCTGCACGTTGATTACAGCAATAGAGGTAGTCACCAGACGGGTCAAAGTGAAAACTGCGTGGGTAATTCCCCCGAGTCCATACCTCACCTTGATATTCAAGTGATCCGTCACTCCGAACCCGATAGATAGCGATCGTGTCGTAGAGTCGATTCCCTGCATACACATATCGTCCATCAGCGGAGACTAAGATCTCTGAACAGAAATTACTCCCCGCGAAAGCCTTTGGAAGTGTGCTCCAAGAACCTCGAGGATGAAGACTTCCGTCAGCAGAATCATAATCGAACAGGGTCACAGTAGAACCTTCCTCCTGAACGGAATAGAACCACTTTCCATTTGGATGAAAGTGAAAGTGACGTGGCCCATCACCGGGAGGCAACGCTACGAAACCTTGCTTCGTTGGGGTGAGTTGGCCGGTGCTGACGTTAAAATTCCAAACAAAAATCTTGTCTAGTGCTAGATCCACATGAATGACTCGCTTCCCATTTGGATCAGACTGAATCATATGCGCATGAGTTCGATCATGTCCGCTGAAGGCATAGGAACCGCGTGGCGCATTCGTTGCCTTGGTGGGACCAATCTCTCCTTGATCCTCGATGGTACATACGGGAGCGCCTAATTCGCCGCTCTCGGTAACTGGCAAAACGGAAACGGAGCCACCAAAATAATTTGCTACAAACAAGTACTTTTCGGTTGGATGCAAACTCACATAGGTTGGGCCAGCACCACCACTGGGAACAGTATTTAATTCCCTTAACGCTCCGTCAGACCCACTAATGGCAAACGCGCTAACGGTTCCTTCTTTGGTGCCATTCCAACGGTCGGTCTCGTTGGCAGAATAAAGCCGAGTACCTTGGGCATTAACAGCGAGACAGCTTGGGCTATTTCCCATCGGAAAGACACCGACGGGAATCAACTCGCCGGTATGAGTATCAACGTCAAAGTAGTGGATACCTTTTCCATTTCCGGGAGGTAGGTCGACTTGCGTTGGCAACACATCACCTAGCGGGGAACTGAACGTTCCTACATAAGCCATTAGTCGTCCAGCCTCTTTCGCTTCCTCTGCCTTGACATGGATAGCGAACAGAGAAATGAAAAGCATACAGAAACCGGCCCTCGTGGTCACACTAAGCGTCATCGATATTCTCTCTTTCTTCACTCCAGCCCATCATTTTCTACCACCACAATCCAGACATAATCTGATTACGAAATCGATCCTATTCGGTCAGCCGCTGACTCGCCGCAGTACGAGAATCGCTCGCACGATCATCTGCTTTTTTTATGACGTAACGGAGTAAAAATGGTTGCATGACATTCGTATCGCCGACAAAAATTCGCTCCTCGTCTCGAACCTGTATCTCTTTATTTTGTCGACTCACATAGATCTCGTGGAAATCTTTCAAAGGCAAAATCCACATGCCATCGCGTTGCTCGTCAAATGCGCAAACATAAGCAAACCGATCTTTGAGGAGATGCTCGATTCTAAGATCGCGATCTAACGATAGAGGAACCACCTCAAGTGAATCGGTCACCAAGGCAGTACCGAACGTTGGATCTGGCAAATCCTGCAGTAACAGATTGACACCACCGGTTGTAGTGAAGAGCACGCGCTGATAATTCGGCTCGGCATATTCGTCGTAGACACCAAAAAACAACTCGTGAATATCCTTCTCGCGGTACTCTTCTGCGATGGGCAAACGTACAAGGTAAAATAGCAGACGATAAGCTGGATCATGCTGATCGCGAATCGCATTCACCCAACCCGCTTTACCATCCTTCTGAGGTCCAGCCTGATAAATCGCTCGCAACGTTGGGTGTGCTGCAACCAACTTAGAAATGGCTTCCTTCCGATTAGCCGCCGCCACGTAATCGCGAACGGGCTTCGATTCACTAACATCATCCATCATTGAGATCCAATCAAACTAAGTTGCTGCAATCACTTTCGATACATACAGCGGCTCCCACCTTGCCGCTCCAATCCTATTACGTGATCACTGTGACGACCACTCAGCCGGTGTCATGTTATTCTAGGCATGGCTAGTTTTTGGGCTCAGTCACAAGAGCCAACTCGATCTACTCGGCATCCGATGCGTCAGCGGAATTCAAAACCTGTGCCAGCTGTGCCAAGTACTTCTCTGGCTCCTCCAATAAAGTCTCCCGACAACCTTCGCAGCAGATCCAAATTGGGGTTCCATCAACATCGACCTTCTTTGGCGCACCCATCGATCCGAGCGGCTCGCCCCCTACCAAACACATTTTTTGCGCTAGTACCGATTCACGATCACCGTCAGACAAGCCAACCAACGATTTCTCGATTTCCTCAGCTTCAGAGTCATGTGAGTGATCTCCGTGTTCATGATCGTGCATCGTCTCTTGTTCACTAGAAACAGTTTGTGCGTCTGGTGAGGTGTTATTGCTGGAACCACTACACCCGATACTTAACAGGAACAAAAAAGCAGTGGTGAACACGAAACCATAGCTACTCAGCCGATTAATCATCTCTATCTCCTCATATCTCTGTCTTTTAGTCGCCGGCAGGACACTGCTCACCGTCGCTTGGCACCCAAATCGTTATACCAAATGCCCTGCTTCCGGATAAGAAGCGCTGTTGGTCAATACTCAAATCATTCGACCGTCCGACGCCGCTGGAAAGTTTTCGCATTGAAGAGCTTCACTTCGAGCACGATCGAAGTCTTTCTGACACATCGTCTCATCATGCAATCATGCCTCGTGGGGCACGATGCCCCACTCGGGTCATTTTGCCACAAAAAAAAGTATCTCAGCGCAAAAACCCCCGTAATCCTGTTTGGCACACAAACTGCTCTTTATCGAAGCTGTCGATTTGATCCTCTCTGAACCTGCCTGCAATCAGGAGTCGTCCAATGAGTAGATGTGAACGCTCGAATCAGAAGTTCAATCAAGAACCAACACCTGAACAAATTCAAAAGCGAGCTGCGAAGATTCGCAAACGTTGGAGCCGGCGAACTGAGCAGCGGAGACGTGTCGGAAACCGCATCGAGTGGATCGTTCCAAATATCGATCTAACAGACTTAGATTGCCAGCTATCTTGCGCATCCTAGGTCCTTCATCTGAACATTGAAACAATATCAATGGCTCAACGATCCAAACATCATGAAACGTAAACATATCCTTTTAAATAACGATTTAATCATCATGAAACGTAAACACTTCCTCCTAGCCGCTGCTAGCACGTGTGGACTCGCAACCGCCTTATTTTTTCACTCACAGTCTAATGCTGACAGTTCAAAGTCCCCGCCTCTTCATGGCTTGAGTGCACCACAACAAGCAGCGATCGACCATGCAAACCAGCTCTCCACAGCTTTTCAATGCGTTGCTGACGAACTTCTCCCCTCAGTGGTGGCGATTGAGTCGATAAAAGCGACGACACTTCAAAGCGGACTCGATAGCCCGCAGCTTCCTTTGATGCGACCGCCTCTTGGCCAATACGGAAACAGTCCGTTTGATGAGATGTTCGAACAGCTTCAACGCATTCCAAGAAACGGGCAACCCAACGTGGGTCAGCAACCAAAAAGGGTTAATGGCATCGGAACTGGAGTCGTCATTGATTCATCCGGTATCGTGATCACTAACCACCATGTCGTTGCAAACTCAGATGAACTTCGAGTTCGAACCCATGGTGGTCGCGAGTTCTCGGTCAAACGAATCATGTCTGATCCCAAAACAGATATCGCCGTGCTGGAACTGAACAATGCGAGCGATCTGACCGCTGCCACCTTTGGAGATAGCGATCAATCAGCTGTCGGAGAGTGGGTGCTCGCTTTGGGACAGCCTTTTGGGCTAGAGAATTCAGTCACTGCGGGAATTATCAGTGCCAAGCAACGTGGTATCGGCATTGCTGATCGCGAAAGTTTCATCCAGACGGATGCTGCCATCAATCCAGGAAATAGCGGCGGCCCGCTAGTGAATCTTCGCGGGGAAGTGATCGGTATCAATACAGCAATTCACTCAAAAAGTGGTGGCAATAACGGCATTGGTTTCGCTGTACCGTCTAATCTTGCAAAATGGGTTAGCGATCAACTACTCAGTCATGGTGATGTTAACCGAGCCTACCTCGGCGTCGCCATGCAGGCGATCACGCCAGACATTGCGAAGCATTTCAAAGTGGAACCGAGAGACGGCGTGGTTGTGACAGAAGTGCTTCCTGGCAGCCCTGCAGAGGATGCCGGAATTAAAATTGGGGATGTCATAACCAAACTGGGTAATCAACCAATCAAAGGCCCAAAAGAATTGCAGCTCGCGGTTGAACAATCAACGTTTGAGAACGCTTATCCGCTTTGCATTAAACGTAAAGACGAAACATTAAAACTTACCTATGTCGCCAAGCCCAATCCAAACCGTGTCGAATCGAAGGTGAAGCACAAGCTTGCCGAATTGCCAAATTCGGCCCAAGCTCCGCTGGGAATCCATGCCGAAAATCTTCAGACCCAAACCGGCGATCGTGTTTGCGGGATTCGCGTTGTTGCTGTAGACCCAGATAGCCCTGCGGAACAGGCGGGTGTGCAAGCCGGCATGGTTGTACTGCAAGCCAATCAGAAAAATTTGCGATCAACGGCTGATCTGCGTCACGCTTGCACCAGTGCGGATGAAAGTCGACTTGATTCGGTGTTGTTACTCGTAGAATCAGACGGAATAAAACGGTTCCTCGTTGTCCCGCTGTTGTAGAATCCCAATAAGATTAGGCAGGGCAGAGGGTAATACCCTTTACCGATACCCTCAGCCCGTCTGATCAATCGTGAAGGACTCTGATTTATCGCTTCAACCCTCTGTTAGTCGGCGAATCGAGCCACGCCATTCATTCCTAGCTAAGGCGTTTTTTAAGCATGCAGCTCGCAGCGAAGCTCATTCTCTTATTCCTAGCCGGCATCCTTTTGGTTGTCGGAATTTTTTCTTATGCGACGATCCAATCGGATAAGCAACTGGCAATCTTGGAACACCAGCAAAGAGCAAAAGAACTTGCGGAGGCGGTATCAAAAGATCCAGCTTTACGAGAGACCCAAAATCAATGGATCCAACCAACAGAGTCATCTAACACTAGACCTTTTCGAATCCAATCTCGGATCCGAATCATTGAAATTGGATCCTCTGGCCAGCCCATTTCGAGTGACTTCCCGAGAGATCTTGTCCTAAAGCAGAAGGAAATCACAACCATCACGCGAATCGATGAATTTGGTCAACCTCGATTCTACTCTTACCTGCCTCTTGGAAAGAGCAACTCTTCCTCCACAGACAACCAACGAATCGAAATATCTGACACCGATCACGAGGCAACACAACGCATTCGACGGTCACTAGTTTCATCACTCATGGCACTCGTCGGCGTAACCTCCTTGTCTGGAATCATTATCTGGATTGGTGGAGTTAAAATGGTGGGCCGCCCGCTGATGCTGTTGACAGAGAAAGTTCAAAGGATTGGACAGGGTGATTTCACGGGCCCCGTTCAACTACGCACCAAGGATGAGCTTGCAAGCCTCGGTGATGCGATCAATGAAATGTGTACTCAGCTAGCAGCGCAAAGAGGAACCATCCTCCAAGAAACAAAATCAAAGCTTGAAGCCATCGAGCACCTAAGACATTCCGATCGACTGACCAGTGTGGGTCAAATGGCGGCGGGTTTAGCACATGAAATTGGCACGCCACTCAACGTCATTCTTGGGAGAGCCGAGTTGATTGGCAGCGGGAAAATGACAAGCGAACAACTTCACAAAAATGCCGAGACAATTAAACAAGAATCACAACGCATCTCAAAAATCGTCCGTAGCCTTCTAGATTTTTCGCGCCCGTCAAAACCACACCGTCAATACATTGACCTCAAACAACTCATCCAAAAAACATGTGACACACTGCAGCCGCTGGCAGCAAGGGAATGCACTCAGATTCTCCTGCATCTGCCGAACGATAAACCCAATCTTTCACTTGATCCAATTCAAATCGAACAGGTATTGACCAACCTGATCATCAATGGCATTCAATCCACCGAAGACGAAGGAACGATTGATATTTCATTGGGGACAGAAACAAAAACGGCTCAGATCGACGACGATTCCAACTCACGTCTGTATCATGTGATCACGCTAAAAGATAATGGAATGGGGATGGACGCAGATCAGATAGAAAGAATCTTCGACCCATTCTTTACGACGAAAACGGTGGGGGAGGGGACTGGCCTTGGCTTATCCATCGCGCACGGCATCGTTAAAGAACACGGCGGCTGGATCGATGTCGAAAGCGATTCGGGCAAGGGCAGCATTTTTCGAGTCTATCTACCATCTGACGAGGCATCATCACGATGAACGACAGCGAACATAAACCTCATGTTCTGATCGTTGATGACGAAGCCTCAATGCGAGAATTGGTCGAAGAGGTGCTCCATCCGATGGGATTTGAATGCACGTCAGTAGGTAACGCGGTCGAGGCGATTAACGCTATCTCCACCGGCCCTGTTGACGTCGTCTTAACCGACATCAAAATGCCACAGACTTCCGGACTTGACTTATGTGAAACCATCAACAACCTAAGACCCGATATTCCTGTCATCATCATGACTGCCTTCGGTTCAATGGACACAGCGATCGACGCACTGCGTAGGGGTGCGTACGACTTTGTAACAAAACCCTTCGAACTTGAATTGCTCCGGATCGTGATTAAGCGCGCATCCAATCATCGAATACTGATTAAGCAGATTGAATTCCTCGAAAGTTGTGACAAAGAAAATATCAAAAGCCATTCGCTTATCGGTGAGAGTGAAGCCATGTGTCACTTACGCTCCACCATTCATCGAGTGGCCAATAGCGATGCGTCGATCTTAATTACCGGTGAAAGCGGAACTGGAAAAGAACTGATAGCCAAGTCGATTCATCAAAACAGTGACCGCAGTCAACAACCTTTCATTGCAGTCAACTGTGGAGCGATCTCCGAGACGCTCTTGGAAAGTGAATTATTTGGACATATCAAGGGCGCCTTCACCAACGCTGAAAAAGATCGCCAAGGCCTAATTAAGGCCGCAGATGGTGGCACCCTCTTTCTAGACGAAATCGGAGAAATGCCGCTATCCATGCAAGTCAAACTGCTTCGTGCTCTAGAAGACAGCACGATACGGCCGGTTGGAGGCAATGAAGAAATACCGTTCAACGTCAGAATCGTTGCAGCTACTCACCAGGACCTTGAGACGGCAATCGATACAGGTAGCTTCAGAGAAGATCTTTATTACCGTGTTAACGTGATTCAGCTCCACGCACCGACACTGCGCAGCCGAGGAGGCGACGTCCTAGAACTCGCCCTTCACTTCCTAAAACACTTCTCAGCTAAGAGTGAAAAAACTGTTAACGGTTTCACCCCAGCAGTAGCTGAAAAACTCGTTACTTATCCTTGGCCCGGCAATGTGAGAGAATTGCGCAACGTGATCGAAAGGGCAGTCACTCTCACCGCTATGAATCAAATTACCGTCGAAGATCTCCCACAGAAGATTCTTCGCCATCAAAGTGATCAGATCATTATTGGCGGTAAAAGTCCCGACGAACTCGCTCCTCTATCGGCAATCGAAGAGCAGTACATTCAACACGTCGTTGGAGTGGTTGGGGGAAACCGATCACTCGCTGCGAAAATACTGGGACTAGATAGGAAAACCCTGTACCGAAAACTAAAGCAGATTAACGTGCAGCCAGCCAGCTAGATCCTCCGCCTCAGGAGATTCAAATATTCGGCACTTTTGCACTCGACCATCTGCATCGTCGTATAACAAAATGGTCGCTCCAGACAACTGCGACGCCTCTGACGAATCGATGAGGAAAGCGGAATCGGAAGGGTTCATCTGACCTAATAAACGCAGTTCAAGATCTCGGTGTGACGAACGTGGCAGCCATCGAGTGAGCGTTTCAACCGAGGAACAAGAGACAACTGCGAAAACATTGACCGAAGGACCGTCTTTCAATATCGATTGAAATGCTACGCTGGCAGAGTTCGTATCCGTATCACCACTCAGTGAAAAACTAAAACCCTCTTCCTGCCTTAATTCCCGGAACCGCTCAAGCGGATCGATCAACACAAAGAAGGGTTGATCATCCTCATCGCCCGCCATTCTTGAGCGGACTAATTTCTCAATCTCGACCATTTCTGATTCACAGTCTCGAGGTGTAACCAGCTTCAAGTCAAGCTCGCTGAGATCAAGCGATTCCCATAGAGGCGTCTTTGGACGCTTTCGATACCCCTCAAAAACTCGAACCTGCGTTGCTGGATTCATCTTAAAGAGAGACGCGACGAGTAAGGACTGTATCGCGGTGCGAACCTCTTCACTCGCCACCACCAAAAGATTCCTGCCTGGCTCATCGCGAAATTGGACAGCAACGGGGGGACCGATTTCTACCGATTCACCAATCAATCCAACTAGCTTACCGTTTGCAGATTCGAGCAATGTAGCGTCTGCCACATCAGGGCGCCATCGAGATGGGCGATTCCCCTCGAAAACCACACGTGCCGGTAAACTTGCTTCAAACTCTGCGTCTCGCGATGCAATCTTTTTCAGCATCCGCTGATGCTCAGTAGCCGAGAGCCATGCAACTTGAAATGGGTGGTTGCCCTCCACAAGTCCGCCAGCATCGTTGTAAATCGCTTCGCCAGGTCGTCGAATCAGTTTTGCCGCAGTGTTGTCGTCAGACAGAATCAAGGCGGCGTCCGATTCGGAACATTGCATCGCTATTCGGATCGCCATCTGACCCAGCGTCGCTCGCGGTAAGGAATATGCACCAGCGAGTGACTGACTACTGAGGACAACATGCAAACCAAATGACCTTCCCTGTCTGACGATTCGATCCAACAACATCGTACACTCATTCGCAATTCGATCATCACGAACGAACAGCTCCTGAAATTCGTCGATCACCAAGACTATTCGGGGTAGTTGTTCGCCGGCCTTGCGTTTGTACTGGCCAATGCTCTGAACGCTGTGGACTCTGAATTTTTCGCCACGCTCCTGCAACTCACGATCAAGCCGCTGCAGAACGCTCTTGCCAAATTCCCTTTCGCTCTCAATACCAATCACGCGAGCATGCGGTAGCCCACTGTCGACATAAGACTTGAATTCAACACCCTTTTTGAAGTCAAGAAGATAATATTGCAACTGATCCGGCCGGTACTTCATCGAGCCGGCGGTAACAAGTGAATGCAGAAGGGTACTTTTCCCCGAACCCGTTTTTCCGGCGATCAGAACGTGCTGCTTCACACCCTCGCCGATGGACAAAAAAACTGGCCGTCCTGCGCCCTGGGTACCTAACGTTATCGCAAAGCCATCATTCGTTAGGTTTTCTGTTGAGCTATCCTCATCAATCAACTGAGATAGCGGCACCTCAACTCGCGCAGCCTCCACCGCATCTTGACCAATTCGATCAATCAATCTGACACGTTCTTCGTTGCTTGGACCAGAATGCGGGGAAAACTCAAATTGATCGAGTTTGTCGACCTGCAATCTCCAACCAAACTCCTCGCTCACGTCAATTCGAAGGCATTTCGATTGGCTTGGAGCCGGCATGTCGCTCGGCCAAACTGATTTCCGATCCCCCAACATCAGCACGGTGTTTCCACACCTCAGGCCGCTCTCAATCAGAGCATTTAGGTGTCGATAAGAAATGCGATTTAAACCAGCAGGAAAACCTACCGCAGCAATAACAGAATATGGCTCTGCCAGCGCGCCGGCTTCATGGTTGTAGTCTTCGATTCGTTCAAAACGATCACGTAAACAGGACTGAAGTAAGTCTTCGGCATGATGTACCATCTCACCTAGACGAGCCTCAATGTTTTCTTCTGTCGTCCAAACTCGATGACCCACCATCTGAGGATCATAGTCCGCGAGGGACATGAAATTGGTAAAATGCTGCCCTCGACCGAGCGGATCAATCAGTAACAAGTTTGCGTTTGACGCGGGAACCGAGGCCAATAATCGCCACAAAATCTGATGCATGAACGCGACCGCCTGAGGCATGGTCGAATCATCCGACGTGATCACCAAACCTGAATGGAGCCGTCGGTGAAGCACGACTGGCAAATCGGTAAATTCCAAAAAGTCACCAGCCAATGCCGCCTTATCGGAGTCTGCAAAACGCCCAAGCGATTGCCCTGATGCATCAATTAATGAATCTTTTACCGACGATACCCAAGGTTCAATATTCAACTTGCCGACGGGTAAAAAATCTAGCTGCTCATACGGTTTGGCACGACCCTCAGCAAACACTTGCCAATCAGTGAGACTTGTCTGAACCATCTCGTTTGAACGCACAACTCGATGCTGTAGGTGATCAACCCCTCCTAGAAGTCGGTCATGAACCCGCTGAGTTTCTTGTAATTGTTGTTGATGTAATTGGTTCTTTCGTACGGATGTCTGATGATCAGCTGAAGCCAAATCTTTTGAGATCTCCTCGGCAAGAGTATCAGCACACTGCCTCATGTGATCATTTAGATCAAGATTTCGTGAGGAAAAACGCTCGTTCAAGTGTTGCACTGATTTGTGAAGCTGATCTGACTGTGCTGCCTGTTCCGATGCCAGCCTCTCTTTTGATTCACTTACGCTCTTCTCTTGCCAGTCTGAGGCTGACTTGATCTGTGTATCACGTTCTTTGATCAAAGACTTTTCCGACTCGGCAAATCTGCTCGAGAGAAACTTCTTATACCTCAAAAACTCTTTCTCAAAACTGGAGAGCAACACAGCTATCTTCGAACAGTGATCTCGTGTCTGTGCTTTGAGCGGAAACATCAACATCACGTACAAGCTAAACGCTACAACACCAGATACAACTGGACCTATCACCACCCAAATAAGCTGAGGAAAGTCGGCCGGCGCGGGCAAGTACAGATAGCCCAACAGCGCCGCCAATATGCCCACCAAACAACCGGCAAGCGGTAAGAACCATGAATCCACGATCTTAGCAACGGTGGTCTCAGTTAGCGACTTTAGCAATAACTCGATTTCTTCAACCTGCGTGTCGGTGTAGTGCCCAAAATGAAATGCCCGATCGAAATGAACGGGCGGACTTACCGACTGAGATAAATCGAGATTACTACTGTTAGGGAGCCCATCGAGACGACGCACAACGATCGCATTGATCTCTTTGTACTTGGCAACAAACCTCTCGTGATGTTTCTCAATAAGGCGATTTTCTTGGCGGTAATTAACTTGCTGTTCTCGAAGCTGATGATCGTAGGATTTCTCAGCCTTTGATTTCTTTTCAGCCGTCTGCCGCTCAATCTCCTTCAGTTGATCGGCGAGCTTTCGTCGAAACAAAACCGACAATCGACTGATTTGATTCTGCTGCTCAGAAACCTGAATCTCGTAGTCAGAAATGCACTCTTCTTGCTGGCGGTCCCAGTCATCGAGCAAATCACGACGTCGCTGCCTACAATCATCAACGACTTGTGATCTTGATCGCTCCGCCGCGGCATCTGATTCTTTTTGCTCTTCTTGCTGACTCTGTGCCAACTGCTCCAATTCCGATCGGCACACACGAACCCGATCATTGAAGCCATCAATCAGCTTCTGTTGACGATATGGCGATAAGATTCCAACCGGTCCAACAGCATTTTTCTTCATGGGAGATCATCACAAGAGAGATAAATACCGACTCGTACTCCGCGCAGACGATGCAGCAATCGATACGTTAGGACGGTTGAAGGTACAAAAGTCTAGGAAGGTTAGGATTTTCAATCGCCTGCAATCAATCGCACTTCTCATCCGACAGCTCTTTTTCTGCGTCAGACACCGAGTCCGTTAATTGAGTGAGCATACTGGATAACCGCTGTAAGCTTGGGCCGATCATGGCTAGGTGCTGCTTTTCATACCGTGAGCGTTGTTCGTCTCTCCAAAATTCACCGGTTGCCTGCCACAACTTTGAAAAATCACTGAATACCCTTCGCAATCGTCCATTTTGCTCCGCTAACCGAGATCGTAACTTTGACATCAAGCACCCACTCTTTACTGGCTCATTCATCTACTGTCGACTCAAAACCATCTCCGGAGAAATCACGATCCGGATTGAAAGTACGAAGCATTTTCCGACCTTTATAGAGGTTGAAAATATCTTGCGGTCCCATAGCGCGTTCGCCTGATCCGGTGACATATTCAATGCTTTCCAAACCATCGGTAATCACTATAACAGGCCGATCATCGCGTTTTGCTGTGAACACACCGGCCATTTCGTCCAGAAATCTCCCTATCAAAACCGCATCAATATTATGCAAACCGCACCGTTCTAAATGCTTCTTCCACTGCTCAAGCTGTTCTCGCTGAAGATCATTCCAATTTTCAGACGTCAGGGTGAAAATCTCTTCATGCTCAGCATGCCATCCCGCATAAATCGCGTAGGCATCGCCGAGCGACAGGTCGCTGAGATCTGATGACATCGCAAATGTGACAGGTCCGGTGATTCCGACATTCGAATAGCTTCGCTCTCCGAAATTATATTCAAAACGAACCAGGGACACGTCAATTGGGTCGTTGAAACTGGGCCAAAGGCAACGCATCGAATGGAGCACTTCGACGTTAGTTGGTGGAACCCCCATCTGCTGTGGTTGACTCAGCCACAAAGCCAACTCAGCCTCAGAGGTAGATTCTGGACTGCGGAATTTCACATCGATCTCTTCACCAAAACCTAATTCTTCAGCGTACTGAATCACTCTCAATCTTGCGGCAGGTTCATTCAACAATTCAATCAGGCGATCTTTGCCCTGATCATCACCTAAACGCGCTAACGCACCCGCTGCCTCACTCTGCACGCGACGATGTCTCAATTCCATCGCCTGGTGTAGCTTGCCGATTGAAGAGAGATCACCGATCAAAGCCAAGGCGTCAGAAAGCGAGACAGCCAATGCGACCGCCTCTGCTAGACGGGCCTGCACGATGGGTACTTCCGTCCCAAATGTTCTTGGGTCATCTTCAAAACGCCCCAGCCGACCAACAACTTCTCCCAAAAGAGTACGCAACATTTCTACATGCTCTGATGCTGGGTGCTGCTGCAATTTCCGTTGGCGGAACGAATAATTAGCTAGGTCTAACAGGGGCGATGCTAAACTCACGTGCTGCAACAACGCCAAAGATGTTGGAAACAGTGCTTCCACACTCCATTGTGATCGCTGCATCAATGGGCTCAATACCTGCGCGGCTTCGACCCATTTATCCGGTGGTGCTGTCATTAACGACTCCACCAACTGCTCCAGCGCATCATCTTGTTGATGGATTGCGTAAAGCTGCTGCAAAAGAAATCGATTCGTCGTGCGAGGCGGTATCGATAATTCGAGACGCTGAATGTCGTCAACGGCCAAATTCTGAACCACCTCCCAGCCTTGCTCCAATAGTGCAGTGTGCAGAATCGTCAGAATGGTTCCAACGATTGCTGGATCAGCATTGGCCAAGTCTGATCGCACCTCAATGAGATGCTCCAATAGCTCTGGTGCTTTACCTCGTGTCTTCTCTGATATTTCGCGCAGTTGCCATCCGGCGGCAACTGGATCGACCCCAGTGATCATCAAGGCTTGAAGGTTATCTTGGAACAATTCAGTGACTCTGAAGAGACAGGAAAAACGAATCAGTAAACTTCGAACAACTATTCGGGTTGTCTCATGATCGACAAGCCGCATCGAGCTTCAACAATCGACAGGTGGTGATCCAAATGGCCAGCTGCTAACCAGGCAATCCCTCGGGTTGTAAGTTGATGCCCGTCGATCTCCCCAGCTCTCTCCCATGCCAATGGAACGATCCTTCTCAATAACAATAGATTCGCTTGCCGCTGATGCCCCAATTCCGATACTAAGCCAGAAAAGTTACCTAGGCCAAATCGGCTGTCCGCGTACATCTCATGATTGAATCCGCGAACTTCAGAAGGATCGCCAGCCGCAAAGTGAAGCAGACACATTCCTAAGAATCTTTCAACGTCAACACAATGTTCAAAAACCTGTCTTACCGTCCAACTGTAAGGCCGATGTACTTTATCGATTTGTTCAGTACTTAAATGACTAGCGAGCTCACACAGCCAATACATTTGATCACTCAGCTGCTTCAACACGCATGACCCCCCCAGCCTTTGAACGAGCATACGATGCCCTTCAAAGGATAGCTCGGTGTCGGCTGGTCTTCGGCTAACGATTCGAGTCATACATTTCTCGATTTGAATGAAGGCAATTAATGAAAAGCTGGATGCAAGACCGGCAGAGAATCAAGATTTAGGTCACGCACTACTGATCGCTCAAATATTCCTGCTTGCATTAACCCGTCGCAACAAGGTTGCTTCTCAAATGAACTTTTATCCACACCCGGATTGAATCACGCCGTTAGCAACCCCAGCAGCATCAATCCACTCTTAGAGATCGACTCCGTATCGATGGTGTGGGGTCCATCAAAAGAATGGAAATCAACCCTCACATCTGAGTCTTTTAGCATCTCCCTTAAACACTCGGCACTCGAGAATGGAAGGATCGTGTCGAGTGTTCCATGGGATTGAAATACAGCCGTTTGGACTAGGCGATCGCCCACCGCTGCACTCCAAGCATCTTGGCAAATCATGGTGCCGGAAAACTGAAGAAGCACACTCGGTGGAACCACCTCACCTCGCAAGGCGACCTCCATGGATAACATCGCTCCTTGTGAAAATCCACCCAGAGCATACTGAAAATCCTTGCAGCCTAGTTCCGCACCCGCTTGGATGATCAAATTCACTATCGCTGCTCTCGCCATATCGATTCCCGGAGGCTCGTGCCGATGCAATTCATCAAACGCGGAGGCTTGTACCATTTCGGCAAGCCGAGCCATGTTAATTGGCCACCAAGCACGACCAAATGGCATACCAATCTCGGCTAATGAGTGCGGAGCGTTGGGGAAAACAAATCGATAATTGACCGATTGGTCACCGAGAAGGGAGATCCACTCGAGACTCAACGGTGCGAGATCTTCGTGATTCGCACCATAACCGTGGCAAACCACCACTAAAACCTTAGGGTTTGGCCCACCATCCACAACGATGCAATCCAATTCTCCGATAACCCGTCTTTGTGGCTTGATCATGTATTCTCAATTTTCCTTTTACCCTAATGGCCATACAGCAAGTCGTTCGCGCAACCAATTTTATTCGTGCAGCATCACAAACCTTCGACAAAAGACTTCAACCTCGCCTGTGATTTGCCCAAACGATTAACTCGAGATTGGCTTGGGGCCTAGACTAGCCGATTTAAGTCTCCAGTCGACCAAATGAATCTCCACATTGCGATAACCTCGAAACTCATTGATGACCGGCCTGTAAGCAATCTCAATAGGGTCTTGCAACTCATTGAGCTCATCGCACCAATCAGCCGCACCAAAGGCTACGGCTCTTACCACCTTGCTTCCCTGACGCAGTTTCACGGTCAGATGCCTCTCACCGCTGCCCATTTTTCGGGCCGGTTCATCTAGTGTTACGTCGCGACAGCAGAGAACAGGACGAGGATTCCCTGCACCAAAAGGTGCGAGGGTTTCAATCTGACGAACCACTTCTAATGTTAGCTGCCCGAGTGATGCCTCAGCATCAATTGAAATCTCGGGAACGACCTGCTTTTCAATCCACTGGGCTGATACTGCTTCACAAAAATCGTGTCGAAAATCAGCAAGTCGGTTTTCGTTGATCGTAATCCCCGCAGCAGCAGCATGCCCACCAAAACGAACTAACTTATCTTCACATTCACTCAACGCGTCATAAAGGTTGATGTTTGTACCACCCACCCGTCCGGATCCAACGGATTCAGGTTTCCCCGATGCATTGAGAGAAATAACCATGACCGGTTTTGCATATTTCTCGGCCAGCCGACCAGCAACCACCCCGATCACGCCTTGATGCCACCCCACACCTGCGAGCACGAGAGCAGAATCTTTTTCTACATCAAAATCTTCTTTGGCTTGCTTGTTTGCTGCCAGATAGACACTCCGCTGCAAACTATCCCTTTGGGTATTCAACTGATGAATGTATTCGGCAAGTTGCTGCGCCCTCTCACCAGCTTCAATCGTTAACAATTCGATGGCAAGCTGGGCCTGACCTAAACGACCCGCCGCATTGAGCCTCGGCGCTAAGGTGAACGAAATGCTTTCAGTGTTCAGGGTTGCAGATTGATCCAATTTGGTAACTCGCATTAACTCAGCTAAACCAGGCACTGGCTCCTCTTTGAGCATGCGAATACCGTGCTCAACCAAAATCCGATTCTCGTCCAAGAGAGGCACAACATCGGCGACCGTTCCAATCGCTGCCAAAGCAAGTGACTGCATCAGGTATCGCCTCAATGGCTCACTCACCTTTGTACCACCACATTGATGCTGACAAACGGACCACGCTAATTTGAACGCTACCCCTGCGCCGCAAAGCTCGCCAAAGGGGTAAGACGTTCCGGGTAATCGTGGATGCACCACAGCAGCGGCATCAGGGATTGAATCGCCAATGGTATGGTGATCTGTGATCACTAACTCGATCCCGAGCTCCTTGCATAGCTCCGCATGAGTCACGCTGGTAATGCCGCAATCCACAGAAACGATTAAGCGTTTACCTCTCTCCGCAAGGCGCCTAATTGCGTCCTCGTTCAAACCATAACCGTCCTCAAGGCGGTTAGGCACGTAATAGCTCACGTCCGCTTTCAACAATCGCAGACCGTTGACCAAGATCGCGGTTCCGGTCATGCCGTCGCAATCGTAATCACCATAAATCACGATTGGGACACGATTTTCGATCGCCTTCACCAAGACAGCCGTTGCGTCGGTTACACCTGGTAATGTCTGCGGGTCTCGCAAACCCTTGAGCTTTGTATCTAAGAATCGATCCGCGGATTCTGCGTCATAGACTCCACGACTGACCAGCAATTGAGCAACTACTGGAGGCAGCGATGCAGTGCGCGACAAACGCTCTACTCGAGCGGAATCATGAGGAATGATTCGCCACTTACGACGCATAGCCTATCACCTCCCTGCCAAACGTCACTCGCACCGGAATGTCACAGGCATCGAACATCCCGTGCCACCATCAACCCATACATTGGCCACACCTTCAATCTGCTAACGCGGTTCAAGAATCACTAAACCAAACCATACCGCCAGCGATCACCATAGCCGAAAACAAAACGACGGCAGAAATAATCCTGCCGTCGCAAAATGTATCGGTGGTTTTGGTGAAAAGACTATTTCTTCTTTTCGTTGTGGAAGGTGTGCTTTCGCAATCGCGGGCAGTACTTCTTCAGACGAAGCTTCTCACCGCCAGGCTTGCGCTTTAGCGAGTAGTTGTAGTCGCCGCATTCTTCACAGACGAGGAAGATGGTCTCTGCTTTTTTCTTACTTTTGGCCATAACTGGGCTCTAGGAATGAAAGTGTTCGGTGTCTTTTAACTGTTTGATTCGATTTTCGGAGGGGCAATTATTGCAAGGAAACCCTAGTTTCCACAAGTAGAAATAAGAAGATGCTCCGAGATGAGCAACGGGAACTTCTCGGTGAGAGAGCGGGGGTAAACCACTCCTCCGAAATCCATCCAACCGTTACAGGGGCCATAAACCAGCCCGAAACCACCCAGCAGAGCTACTGCTGAAGGCAGTAGAGCACAATGTTTGCGGCAATTTTGGCAGCGGTCTCTGTCGAATAGCCGGGGCACTGGATGGAATTTGGGCTCTCAAGAGCACAACTGAGGTCCAATGGGGAAAAAATAACGGCAGCCAGACCGTCGTATGTCATCCACTCTAAAGGTGGCAAACCTTGGTTTTTCACTAGTTGCCGAGTACCGTCAAATCGCCGACTGGCAACTGTTCGAATATCAAACCCATTTGCCAGGTTCATCAGAGTACTTTCGCGACTGACCGGCTCAAACCCTGCCTCGGGGAGAACCAATGACCACTCACGCTTAAAAGCTTTAGTGAACTCTTCACTACCACATAATGCAGCACCAATCACGACCCCACCGTTTTCGACATAGCGGCGGAGTACGTCTCGTTGTTGGGGACTAAAAGTGAAATCTTCGCGACCATGAACCCACAAGAAAGGGACTTTCTCCAACTCCGTAGCGTCAAAACCGACAGGTTGCCCCAACGACACCAACTGAACTGGGATACTCGACGAAATTAGATTCGCCGCATTGGGCACAGTACGCTTTGCTTCTGAAGCTCCGGCGTCCAACGCTAAAGTGGCTAATCGTATCTCCGAACGCTTTACTTCCAACGACGGTTCCCCCCGAAGGACGATTCGTTGCTCAAGCTTTTCCTTCAGCTCTCGACCGGTGGCATAAGCAATAAGGTTCTCCCCAAGCTGGATCGCTGTGGTCACTTCCTCGAGAGCTTGCTTATTGGTGGTAGTGACAGGTTCAGCAGGAGAGTGAAATAAATAATCACCATAGCCCCACCGGCATGAAACACTCTGTGGGACATAAAAGACAGCGGTTCGACAACAAGCCTGCACCCCGTAAACCCAGAAATCAGAACTAATCTTTAAAGGATCCACTCGATGCCTTGCTGTCCAGACGGGGTGGCTTGGTGGAAGCCGCTCCAAGGACGCCTGAGGAAACCACTGTTCAATTAAAGCGTTCACGCTTTGCGTGAATCCGCTCGCATCACCACACCCATCACCTGATTCGGCTTCGAAGATCAAACACCCTCCTTGGTCGACGTAATCCCTAAGTCGATCATTTGCAAGATCCGACATTTGAAAGGAATCACTTCCACTCATGATCAACACAGGAGCCTGCAAAAGGTCTTGCAACTGACCCGACTCAATTTCCACAGTTTGCCAGCTAAGATCCCGCCCCCAGTCCCGTTCAACATGGCGCACCAATTGCCTGAGTCCATCGGGATGCCGCTGCCACTGTAAAGCAGCCTGATTTAACGGCCCAGAATATTTGGCTCGACCGATAACGACCTGACGCTTGCCTTTGCTTAAAAACAACAAGGCAAAAGATGTTGCGACATCACGATTCTGCTCCATCGCGCCAGAGCCTGACCAGAAACCAGTGAATTCATCTTGCAATGACAATAGTCGCTCTGCGCCCTCGCGGTACCAATCATGGCCACCGATGAAACGCCTTCCGGTCAATCTCCCTACACGCTCCAAAGCGTACAGGTAGTAATAAAAGGTTAAAGAGTCTCCACCCGGATTTACCTGTAACGTGAAATGGTCACCCAGCCATCCTATACCTTGCTCAATCGGCAAGACTTGATCCGCTCGACTACCACAACAATCAATTGATAAGTCGCCTGTCGACTTTAGGTTTTGCCTCGCTATCACCAACGAAGCGATACCAGCACAAGTCATGCTTCCCGATAATCGAGGACTCGTCCCATAACTCCAACCACCCTGACTTTGTCTCACCTGCCAGTAGGCGAGTGAACGAGCAAAGACCTCTGAGTCAATCTGAATTCCCGCATCTGCTGCAGCACTTAGCGCTAACAAGGCGAACTGCGAATTAGACGGATCTCCGCTACCTCGCTGTCTACCGTAATCCCAGCTTCCGCCGCGTTCAGAAATGGCATCACCTCGTCGCTGATGCTCAACCAACCATTTCACATTTCTACGAACCCTTGGCAGATCTCCAGCGGAACCAAGGTGACAAAAGGTGAGCGTTTGAAGAGCGACAGAATAGGTCTCTTCTGGTTCAAAACCTCGCAGATACTGCATTGCATTTTGGATGACCGCATCATCGGATGGGACACCGCTATTCAACAAAGCAAGCGTACAGAGTGAAGACAGGCCACAGGATTGACCACTGTACTCTGTCCAACCACCACGATCGTTTTGACTCTTCTTTAAATACAGCACACCCCGATCGATCGCCTGCTGAACCGCGAAAGGGTCAACTGCACCCGCTGCCGGAAAGCTACTCAATCTCGATACAATAGAAAGCATCAAAAGAAAAATTGTGCATCGAGATGAAAAATGCAAGCAATTCAATCGCTCGGAAAAACGAGAAACCCATCGTGACTCCGATGCACCACTGCCGCTAATCTTCATTTACCTGAGCTCCTTGCCAATCACTGACGGTATTGCCAATCACTGACTGCATTGCCAATCACCAACGGCATCGATATTTGATAGCAATGAGTACCCTCTTCATCACCCGTGAGCGTTTGAAGCATCAGCGTCCTGTGTTTTCAAGATCGAATCAAGGGCGATGAATCGTCTAGTTACCGTTTTCCTACTCATTCACGCTGTTATCTCATGAGTGGCTCTCCACCGCCTTCGCCAAACCCGTCGACCGCACAATCAGACGACGGATCCGCAAAGCCAACCAATCCCTCTCAATCGCCTCCACGAAATTTGGCTGACGTCTTGCGTGAATTTGCGGGACATCAACAAATCATGCGAGAAGAATTGGGAAAGGTAATTGTTGGACAGAAAGACACCATTGAACAACTCCTTGCTGCGATTTTCACTCGAGGCCATTGCCTTTTGGAAGGTGTGCCTGGACTAGCGAAAACGCTGATGGTTAGCACGTTGTCCGACATCCTCGACGTCTCGTTCAAACGAATCCAGTTCACTCCCGACCTGATGCCGTCAGACATCACAGGAACACAAGTGCTCGAAGAAGACGAGTCAGGCAAACGAACTTTCCGTTTTGTCGAGGGTCCGATCTTTACCAACATCCTTCTTGCGGATGAGATCAACCGAACACCGCCGAAAACGCAAGCAGCTCTCCTAGAAGCCATGCAGGAACGGCAAGTGACCATTGGGCGTGATACCTACAATTTACCCGCTCCATTTTTCACGATTGCGACGCAAAACCCAATTGAACAAGAAGGTACCTATCCGCTGCCCGAAGCGCAGCTAGATCGTTTCATGTTCAATATCAAGATTGACTACCCAACCGCGGATGAAGAGGAGCAGATACTCACTGCAACGACGCGAGGTGAACAGCCCAAAGTCAACAAAGTGCTATCCGCTAGGGCCATTCTGAATGTGCAAAAATTGGTCTCAAGTATAGCAGTGAATCCTTACGTCATTCGCTACGCCACTCGGCTCGTTCGCGCAACTCGACCGAGTGATGAGTCAGCCCCAGAATACGTTCGCAACCTTGTCGATTGCGGTGCGGGTCCAAGAGCGGGTCAAAACCTGATTGCGGGCGCGAAAGCAATTGCAGCGATGGACGGGAGATTCAGCATCGACCCCCAAGACATTCGGAAAATCGCAACTCCGGTACTTCGCCATCGCATTAGCACAAACTTTCAGGCGCAAGCGGAAGGCATGGACTCCGATTCCATAATCAATCAATTACTCAGTGATGTCCAAGAACCTACACCTGACAAACTGACCAAGCAAAGCAAGTAAGTGATGTCGCGAGCTTTCACCACTGCATCATGAACCTGACTTTTCAACCACTCATTTGTTTCATCAAACGCTATGCCGAGTTCGCTTTCACCGGAATCCCTGCAGCAGATCCAGCGACTGGATCTCAAAGCCAGAATGGTGATTCGTGGATTCCTCCAAGGGCTGCACTCCAGCCCCTTTCATGGATTCTCGGTGCAATTCAGCGAGCACCGTCGTTACAACCGAGGTGATGACCCCAAGTTGATTGACTGGTTAGCCTACGCGAAGACTGACAAGTACTTCATCAAACGCTTTGAAGCCGAAACCAATCTAACCGGTTATCTCGTGATGGATTTATCGAAATCCATGGGCTTCACCAAAAGCCAAAGCATGAGCAAATTTGAGTACTGCACGTGTCTTGCTGCATCACTCACTTACCTGATGAGCATGCAACAAGACCCCGTTGGTTTACTCACCTGTTCCGAAAAAGTTCGAGCGTTACTGCCTGCAAGAAGTCGTCGCGGACATCTCGGGGATGTCCTAGGCCAACTCAATCAACTTGAGCCTTCCGGCATCACGAGCCTTCCTGATTGCCTTACTCAAATCGCAGCGATGTTAAAACAACATTCGCTCGTAATTTTTTTGACGGACCTGCTACCCAATTCCGACGGCAGTGGACAACCCGATGAAGTGATCTCGTCGTTGGCTCGGCTTCGTCACGGAGGACACGACGTCATCGTATTTCACGTTTTGGACGAAGCCGAGGTGAACTTCCCTTATTCTGGATCGGTAGAATTCGAAGATGCAGAGTCAGGTCAAACGATCACGGTAGATGCATCAGAAATTCGCAACGAGTATCTCGAAGATCTCGAAGAATTTCGCCAGCAGTACCGACATGGGTGCGATCGACTTCGAATCGATTATGTCCCCCTTGATACGAGCACGCCCTTTGACAAAGCCCTGACAGAATACCTGATCCAACGCCAAAATAGGTTTTAGTAAACACTGGCAACTGAATGAGTTTTTTGAATGCGACATTGATTTTTGGCAGCCTCGGCATTGCGATCCCTATCGTGATGCATATGCTCTCGCGCCAAAAGCCAAAACGTGTTCCTTTCCCGTCAATTGGTTTCTTAAAACCGAAAGCCATCTATTCAAAGAGCCGTGTGCAGATCAAACGCTGGTGGCTTTTGGCCGCGAGGATCTCGCTTGTAGCGATCTTTTCATTGGCACTCGCACAGCCCGTCATCAGTGCGGATTTCTCCCCAACATGGTTCAGCATTGCCGCAATTGCATTTTTTGGCTGTTGCCTTTTAATCCTTGCAACCTTTGGCAACCACCGGGGAGTCAGCAGATCCATCATTAGGGGCCTAGCTTATTCTGGCTTCCTCATCTTGATTGGGGCCGCTATTTGGTCATTTCTGACAACCACCAATGCGCCTATCACCTCAAAGCAAATCAGCAGCCCGCAAGCGGTTGCAATCATCGTTGATAATGGGCCCTCTTCAGCATGGACGGACAAAGAAGGACAAAGACTGGCGCAGATGAAGTCAGTCTGTGAATCATTCATCAAGCAACTGCCTACGCAAAGCCAGGTCTGCGTCATCGACCGATCAACGAGGAATGCTGCTTTTAGCATTGACCAAACCAGTGCTTTGAACAAATTGAAACAACTCAAGACGGTTCAGTCATTGCAACCGATTGATAATCAAATTGCGATTGCAAAGAGCACTCTAGAAACAAGCCGCCTTGCTTCACAACAAATTTTGCTGCTCTCCGATTTCAGCGAATACAGCTGGGATCGAGCGACACCATTCAAGCCCAACACACTTGCTAATGATAAGGGAATCATCAGTCTAACCCTTTTTGATCTTGGAAATTTCGAAGGCCAAAATTGGGGCCTAACCATCCCCCAACTCTCCGACAGAAGTCCCGCTCCTAATACACCAACCCCGATTGGCTTCACGGTTTACAGTGAGTCAAACTTGACAATGTCGGAAAGCTCGAACACTGTCGAGCTGGAAGTTTTTCAAAATGACCGATCGCTTCCAATGCTGAAGAATGGCGCCATAGAATTCCCCCGAGTGAACATTTCAGACCGAACCAGTGTACGACTCAGCAGCAATGATCAGCAGGAATTAGTCCTGAATCTCCCTGCGCTACCGCTCGGCATTCATCACGGTCGGATTCGATTAGCGGGCGCCGATGCAACGCTGCTGGACAACGAAAGATACTTTTCCATTGAGGTCTTGCCGGCGACGCGCATCTTGATTGTTAGCGATGAACCTGCCGCTTCAAGAGTCATCTTCAACACGATTGGAGCCTCGGAAAACACAACATCCGACTCCGAATACCAAGCGGACCTTATTACCTTTGCTGATCTGCCACTCGTTCGTCTCGATTCCTACAAAGTTGTTGCACTACTCGATCCGCCTGCAAGCATTGCGCCAATCAAAAAAACCATCGAAACCTTTCTTAAACAGGGAGGTCAGTTACTCGTTAGCCTTGGCCAACAAAGCACGGGTGAATCCGTTGAAGCAGCTTGGTTCTCTGACAGCACAAGGAAAGCGGGAGAACTGGTCCAACCCAAGCGATGGCGCAGCCCCAAACCCGGCACCTTCCTGCAACCAGTGACCGTGCAACACCCAATGCTTAACTCACTTGTTCGGAATATTCCGTGGTCAGACTATCGCATTGAGCAATACTGGCGCGTCAAATCGGAACAAGACGATTTGGTGCTAATGAAGTACGCGGGGACGGAACATCCCGCAATCATCGAGCGAATCATTCCGAATCAACCAAGTGAGTCAGGCAAACTGATACTCCTGACCACACCTTTCCCTGCCGTTGCGAATGACAACAAGAATTGGAATCGCTTATTTGGGGAGAATGCTTGGCCAGCGTGGCTGCTATGCAGAGATTGCCTTGACTACCTCGCCAACCGCAGTAGTGCGTCAAGTAATGCAACCGTTGGCCAGACCTTTGCGATGCAACTGAGCAAAGATCAAATGTCGTTTGGCGATGGGAACGTTTTTATGTTTGAACCAGGGCTTCGCCAACCCAAACCCGTTTTTAGCATGGGCAAAAGCCAATACCTCCGAATCAACGATGTCACCGCTGCGGGCACCTACTGGATTCGGGGAGAAGGACTTGAAAAAGGCTTCTCCGCTAACCTAGACCTGCGGGCTACCCGCACGAATCGGATCAATCCAATCACCCTTACGAAGGCATTGAACGACGAACAATATCAGTTGATTACGAACTTGGAGGAAATGAAATCTTTCGCGGATCTTACTAACAAGCGGATCTCGTTACACTCGCCCGCGATTCTTCTAGCTGCCATCGTCTTCATCCTAGAAAACATTCTTGGTAATCGTTTCTACCAAAGTCGCTCGGACAAGACAAAAAACAAATCACTCGCATAACTAACCCGCAGAAGACTGGACTTTGCTCTAGATAGCAAGTTTCTGGTTAGTCATTTAGCCATGCAAGACATGGAACCAAAGAAATGATAAACTAGACATTTAGCACCACGCTTTTATCGCACCCTGCAAAACTTCCATCACTGAGACCGCATGGAAAGTATCAGCAAATCCGCACTCATTGAATTCAATGAGGAAGTGCTTAGTTTGTCGAAGGCGGGAATTGCATTCGACCTTGGTAAGCTCGAACATCTCGGACAACGCGTGCAGAACAGCGCTGCAAGTGAGACCACCGAAGTGTTCCTCGGTCGCGTCAACGCATTCCTCGAGTCAACCAAGATTTCCGACCAATCGATAAAACAAGCAATCACCGAACAATTCCCTGAGTCACCAAACTATTGTCGAGCCGTCGAGATCTACACGAGCACGGATAGTCGATCGCTTGCGTTGGAACAGCTGCGTTTCCCAATTCGAATTAACTCAATGGTGACGACCACCATTGGCAATGCACTGATCTATCCCTCCATCCTCCTCGTTTTTGTTGCCTTGGGCTTTTCAGTGATATGCCTGTTCACAGGACCAACCATCACAAGCCTCTACGATCAGGTCCAACAAGAACGACCATTCAGTGTTCAAATACTTGACAGTGGACGTCGACTCCTGCCCGCTTGGGGCTCTGCGGTTCCACTTTTCATGGTTTTGTTTTGGGTGTGGTGGCATCGCGCCGGCAAATCAAAATCATGGACTTGGCTACCGGGAAACTCCGTTTATTATCAAGCCGCAATCAAATCGCACTCTGCTCATTTGCTGGGACAACTCTTAAGCAAGGGATGCCCATCAGAGGTTGCAATTCATCTCGCAACCCCCCAACAACCGACTTTTGCTAGTCACCCTGATACGGGTGGTAAAGCGATGGCTGCAGACCCATTAGCGTCGCTACCACCATTAATGCAGTGGGCGATGCAACGAAGCGATCACAAAGAAAAATTACTTCAAGACACGCTTCCTGTTGTATCAGAGATCTACGCGAAAACTGCGGTGAGGCAGACACGTGCCTGGTGGTCACTATTACCAACGATCATTGGGATTCTATTAGGTGGATTAGTTGTTTTCGCCTACAGCTTTAGTCTCTTTGCACCAGTAATCCAAGTGCTACATGACTTGGCAAGTCCCATCGGTGGACTCAGCGATCCCTAAAAGCACATGAATACATTGATAAGCAATACGTTGAAAATGCTTAATTTGATCAGTGTGTTAACCCGAATGCGTCACCCTGTATTCACGACAAAGACCCCGAGCAGAAAGATAAACCAATGCAAGATGGAGGATCCATTCAGCCATTGAACACCATCTTTGAAAACAAAGATTCTGTTATCGCGGCTCTGAACGCTTTGTTGGAGGATCTAGAACAAACCCAAGCTGAGAATCAATTACGCTCCGTCATTCGCGACTTACAAGTAGCACAGTCCCTGGAAGATATCCGATCGAACCAACGCCTAATGCAATGGCTACCAGTACTCGCCTCGGGTGTTAGCGACGATGCTGTCAATCACAGCCTAACTAACTTGATTGGCTACGCTTCACGTGATAACGAATTAAGATTCGAAAGGAGGCGAGCCTTGGCTTATCCCGTGATGCTGCTGGTGGGAGTCGGATTCGTCTTTGCGCTACTAACCATTCTTGTCGTCCCCATCTTTGATAAGATGTTTGAGGACTATGGCATCGAATTACCCGGCGCGACCAAGATGGTCATTTCGCTCTCACGAGAAGTCAGAGAGCAACCACTGCTTCTCATTCTCAAAGTCGCCAGCCTCATCACGATGGTGATTGTGATCAAAAAGCTTTGGTCACGAACAGGAGTGTCCCACCGCTTTTTCCGGTTTCTTGTCAACGGTAATTCTGCAAGCGTGAGTGAAATGTCCATACTGGCAGGTCGCCTCGCAGAACTTCTCCACTTGGGTCTATCACGCGAAGATGCATTGGTACTTGCGGGGCAGGGCCTCAAGAGTCATTGGTACCAAAACGCCTGTAAAATTCTCGCGGCACGTATGGCGACAGATACCAAGTGGGTCGAGAGCAAAGCGGCGAGAACGTTCCCTGATAATGTCATCTTAGCATTGCAGGGAAATCCAATCCCCAACGTTGACCTGCTGCGTGAATTATCAGCAATGTACGCCGACCGCGTGCATCACCGAGTTGATTGGACAACGGGCGCTTTCGCTCAGATCGCCATTGTCTGTCTCGGAGTAGCAGTTGGGTTCATGGTGATCGTGTTGTTGACACCTTTGTTCAGCCTAATCTCGGCTCTTTCATAATAGGAATCACGACAAATGCGTAACAAGTGGTTCTTAAGCTCCCGAAGATCAGGGCTCCGTGCTTCATCAGTTTGGATGGCTTCGCCGTGGTGGCCGAGTGATTCGCTACAAATCAAGCAGAAAGGCTTGCTACGACTGCTAGCGGTTTCACATCGACAAGGCATCGATCCGTACCGCCTCATCTACAATTTGGCATTGGAGAATCGCGGCCGATACCGACGAATTTTAAACCGTTTTGTACGGCAAATTCAGATCGGCACTCCAGTCCTTGAAGCATTAGAACAAGTTCCAGATGCGATCGATGACTATGACTTACTGGCTTTGCAGATTGGAGCTGGAACCGACTCCATGGATAAAATCTACACCGAACTTCTTGAAAACCGAGAGAGTCGCTACGGCACCGAGCAGAATATTAAGAGAAACCTGAACGTTTACTTTGCTCTACTTGCTGTCATCTTCATGCTGATGACAAATTTTATAGCCGTCTTCGTTACACCAATCCTGCAGCAGATTCATGAAGAATTTGGCATCGGGGGTAGGGGCATTTCAGCAAATCTAATTTCCATTGTGTCGAATTGGTTTGGAGCAAGCTTGCCCTACAGTATCTTTCTTTTTCTCTTAATTGCCGCTTACATTTGGTCATCTAATGTTCGACGAGCTTCACAAAGGATTCTTGCGTTCCTGAACCCAAGGCTACCGTCAGAAGCTCGCAGCCAAATCCTTCGCTTGATGGCTGTCGGCATAGAAACAAAGCACTCAACAAACGAAGTTCTCTCCGCATTAGCGGTAAAACACCCTAGTCCACGAATACGGCATCGACTCAAACTCGCCGATGCACAATCGGACAATGCCCGAATTCCTTGGCAAGCGTTGTCAGATAACGGGATTATCAGTAGGGACCAAGCTAGTGCCTTGATTCAAGTTGATCAGTCCGATGCGGTAACTTGGTGTCTACGGGAATTTGCTCACGAACAAACAAATCAAGTGAATAGCAGGAAGAATATTCGCACTCGACTGGTTCATCCGGTCATCACCTCTGTCTTCGCCGTGCTTGTGCTGATCGTTGCTAGCGCGATGATCAGCTTTCTAACGGAAATGGTCCAAGCACTGGCGAATGTGGTATAGGAGCGAAACTCAATGGATACAAATCACCAGAACCGTCGAAGCGGGTTCACGAGCACCGAGCTGGTTGTCGCATGTTCGCTATTGGTAGCGGCGACCTCGGCAATCGCAACGCTTGCGGTGAAAACCACCCGTCTTTGGCAGGATTCTCGACACCAGCAGATCGCGATCGAGGAATTAAGCAGTGAGCTCGATCGTTTAATTGCTTTAGATCCAACAACTCGAATTGTCGCCATGCAGAACCTGATGCCGTCAGAGATCCTTCAAGAGATTTGTCCATCTGTGACCCTATCAGCATCCTGGGAAGACGAAGCGAGATCCGCAATTCAATTAAAACTCAACTGGAACACCGTACAACCTAAAGCGTCTGTTGAGCTAACAGGGTGGATCAACCCAATTGCTGACGGAGCGTTGCAATGAAAACCGCAATGGCCAAACGAGGCTATACCCTCATTGAACTTTCAATCTCCATGACGGTCGGGAGCACCCTTTTGATTCTCTCCGCCGGCTTGATCCACCAAGTCATGCGATATCATTCCGTTACTCGTGACCGCGCGCTCGAGCATCAAGTGCTAGAGCGACTAGGCGGGGATCTACGTCGAGACATTCACCTCGCAATGAACGCTGAATTAAAAGCGACTGATGTAGTGCAACTCCAATATGAAGGCGATCACTTCATCCACTGGAAAATAGAAAACCATTCGATTGAAAAAACGCACGTCGAGGGTAATCGTAAGATCCGCATGGAGTCCTACACTTTCAAACGCCCCATAACCGGGGTATTTGACCTATTGGAAAGCCCCCCGCAAGTATCGCTTACCATCCAATCACCAGATCAAATCCACGGAACGAAGAAAGGTACACCGAGAAGAATTTCGGCATCACTCAGCCGACTCGCTCGACACGAAAGAGGTGAGGTGGTCGATGAATAACCGCAACAGACCACCAAGCCGAACCGGCACCTTGATTGTCTGTGTCTTGGTCTGCATGGGTGTCGCGACCACCATCATGAGCCTTTCGACGATCGGTGCGATTCGCGCCCGAAGATCGATTCAAAAGTCGCATCAACTTCGACAGACACAGTACTTACTTGATGCTGGTGTTTTACTTTGTGCAAAACAGCTTCAAGCATCAACTGAATATCGCGGTGAAACATGGCGCCCAAAAATTCAATCACTTCAGCGGTTGAACCCAGAAATCACCATCACGGTGCAACAAACCCAGCAATCACGCGTACTCCAAATCACAGTTGTGGCCCAAACGGGAAATCATAGTACCGATGCTGAATCTCTCGATCACCGAAAAATTAAACGTACCCATCAGTTCGATTACCGTCTCGATGCCCCTAAATCAACCAATTAAATCTGAACCACCGGAGTTCTCTACGATGCATCCAAGCATGAAGCAAACCGAAGATCGCCGCGATTGTCGCGGCTTCACGCTCGTTGAACTTCTTGTAGTAATCGCCATCATTGGCGTTCTTGTCGGACTGCTGCTACCAGCGGTGCAGGCCGCACGCGAAGCAGCCAGAAGAGTCTCCTGCATGAACAATCAGACACAACTGGGCTTGGGAGCGCATCACTTTGAATTCAGTATGGAACACCTACCTTCTGGAACGGTGAATCCAAGTGGGCCAATCACCAACCAACCTGTCGGGCAGGCAGTTAGCTGGCTTGTCTCAATTCTGCCTTACATTGAGCAACAAGCGGCTTATCAACAATTTGATTTTGAAGCCGGAGCTTACGCTGAAGTGAACCAAAACGTTCGCGCCCTCGCGATACCCACATTTTTTTGCCCTTCTAACCCAGGCGAACAGGTTCGTACCGAGATCGAGTTAAGCATTGGATTGAATCACTACGTGGGATGCTACAACGATGCGGAAGCTCCCATCGACTCAGACAACAATGGGCTGCTCTATCTCAATAGCGAAGTGAGGTACAGCGAAATACTCGACGGCAGTGCCCACACGATCCTGCTTTCTGAATGCAAGCAAAACACAAATAGCCTTGGCTGGGTTTCAGGAGACCGCTCTACACTCCGCAACACTAGCGGCTTTGACAAGCGAGATCCATGGACACTCAGCAATCCCGATGATGCCGACGAAAAACCAAATGATGTTGGTGCATTCGGCAGCTATCACGTTGGGGGCGCTCTGTTTACCTTTGCTGACGGTTCCACCCGATTTATTTCAGAAACTATCGACTCAGATCTCCTGCGGCAGTACGGAAATCGTTCCGATGGTGAACTAATGAGCCAGAACTAGGACACCCCCCTGCAGAGCCAATTTTTGGGGATGGAAGTAGCAAACTGACCGTGATTAGTACATTCACATCAGAAAGGAGGCTTGCGAACGAGTTGGAGGCGGATTGAAGTAGACCCCTGCGCCGTGGATCGGTAGTTTACGGTCAGAAATGTTCTATTGATGTGATGCCCATAGCGTTGTTGGTCCCAGACTGTCGCTTATGAACCAAGATCCTTTCCTCGAGCGACGAAGCCCTCTTGGCATCCCGTATGCGCTTCTAATCCTCATTGTCTTCTTTTTCTGCATGCCTTCGGCTTTCCGAGCGGCTCGCCTGAGTCTTCAGCAGAAAGAAAACGACGTCAAAGATTGGCTTCCAAGCGATTTCCCTGAAACCGCCGAACTTAGTTGGTTTGCTGAACATTTTGCGGGGGAAAGTTTTGTCCTGACAACTTGGCCAGGGTGCTCGAAAGATGATCAGCGACTCAAACTCTTCCAAGAGAAGCTGATTCACGAGAGTGCTGCCTACGATCCGTCACAGAATGTTCCCGCAGAACAGGTTGAGTCCTACAAACGGGCTCGGCAGGTAGCTCAAAAACTCAAGCTTCTACGAAGCGGAAACGACTTTTACAACTGGGGCGGTAAGCAAGAAAAATGGCTCAGCACCGCGTCGGGACAGTGGCATTACATCACTCCCGATGGCAGATTGTACCGGTGGGAAGGTGCGATGAATGCTGTTGCGGGAGCGGTCCGTGGCGTTCAGAGATCCATGGGCACTTTCGAGCTCGAGGGTAAACTCGTCACCGCTTTTGGCGAGCCTTCTAATAGGCAAGTTGTTAATCCTTTCTATAACGACCTATCTTTACTCTGCGCGCCGCTCTTTCA
Source organism: uncultured Rubripirellula sp. (assembly GCA_938045805.1). Classification (GTDB taxonomy): domain Bacteria; phylum Planctomycetota; class Planctomycetia; order Pirellulales; family Pirellulaceae; genus Rubripirellula. The sequence continues at coordinate 89,656 of CALIBL010000011.1, forward strand.
ATCGGTTCAGACCGGCGAGATGATCGTCGAGGAGTTGGCACAAGAGGGTGGATCACTATGGCCCGTCGACCTTACTGATGAATCGCGTCGAGGAGTTGTAGCGAAACGACTAGCAATGGAACGGCTCACAGGAAGCCTTTTCGCCCCTGCCATCAGTGATGAATTTGCGTGGACTCCACAGGCTTTCAGGGAAATGATCCCTGAAAACCGGCAAGATGACTTGCCGCAGGACTTTGATTTCATCGCTGAACGAGTCCTTAATGAGACGGTCACGGCAGAATACGGTGGTTCCATCGATGCTTTGAAAGAGGCATCACTGAATGAAAGAACTCGTGTCTGGTATTCCATTTACGACGCCGCTACGGTTGAACCACCACCGCGATTGACATGCGTGATGGTGACCCTAACGGAATTGGCTAACGACAACCTTCCGTTTGCCCTAGGACGAGGATGCCTAGGACAGGCCAGAGGCAGACTACTTGTTCTGGCGGAAGAATCAGGCATCGCAGCACCGAGCGCGCCTTCAATGGCTCCGCCACCGTTTAACAAGAGCAATTCAATCATTGCCCCTGGAACCACTCCACTTCGAATGGGCGGCCCACCGGTTGATAACGTTGCGATTGATGAGGAAGGAACGGTCACTCTAGTGCGCTTAGTTGGATACAGCATCCTACTGGGCATTGTTCTGTCTTATATCTGCTTCCGCAGCTTCAAAATCACCATGATGGTGTTTGTGGTTGGTGGAAGTTCGGCTGGTCTCAGTATGGCAATCGTCTGGTGGACCGCTGGGCGTGTTGATGCGATCCTGATGAGCATGCCTTCTCTGGTTTACGTACTAGGACTTTCCGGTGCGATTCACGTCATCAATTACTACCGTGATGAAGTGCGAGCTCGTGGGGAACGAGGGGCTACCGGACGAGCATTCAGACACGCGTTATTGCCATGTGCACTCGCATCAACCACCACAGCCATTGGCCTTGTGTCGCTCTTCACAAGTAATCTTGCGCCGATTAGCAATTTTGGTCTCTACTCCGGAATCGGGGTGATGATGACCGTCGGAGTTCTCTTCTCATACCTACCTGCAGCACTCCAAACGTTTGTGCCAGGATTCAAAGAAGAAGAACTTTCGCCCGAGAAAGAACTAGCAACCGAGTCGAAGCTGTCCGAGTGGTGGGCAAATTTGGGTCGTTGGATCACTGGCCACTACGCCTCAGTTACCGCTGTCTGCCTGCTCGCTCTAGTGCTGGGTGGATGGGGCCTCCGAGAGATCAAAACTTCCGTACAGCTACTCAAACTTTTTGATGCGGATTCCCGAATCATCCATGACTACGGATGGCTTGAAGATAATTTTGGCAAGCTTGTCCCGATGGAACTTGTGGTGCGAATCCCTGCATCGATGCAGGAAGGCAATCCAGGCACAGCCGAACGCGAGTCATCAGATGAAGCGAAAGAGACGGCAATTGACTCTTTGCAAATCCTAGAACGTGCTGAATTAGTCCAACGCGTAAGAAAGGTGGTTAGCCAGACTCTCGGAGAGCCGGGGCGAGGTATTGTTGGTCAAGCGATGAGTGCCAATACCTTTCTGCCTCCACTTCCAGAACCTTCAAATAGCTATAGCCCTGTACGGGCCAAATTCAATCGAGAGCTCACCGCATCACTGAGCGACCTGAAGCAGATCGACTACCTTCGCATGGAAAAAGGTGCGGAGTCGAACCCGAGTGAACTTTGGCGAATTAGCTTACGTGTTGCTGCTCTATCAGACGTTGATTATGGCAATTTTATCTACACGCTTCGTGAAGCGGTGCAACCAGTACTGCACGCCTACGAAACACGACGCCAGCTACTCAAAAAGCTTGCTAACCAAGATGAATCCGGAACGGGGATCATTAACCCGAAATCACGAGTCTTGCTGGTTGGGGCAAAATCACCACCAAAGCTGGATGATGCAAAGCTACTGGGGACTGAAGATGCCATCGACTCAAGAGCGGCATACTTAAGTACGCTCGGTGAACTCATTAGCGGTGAAAGAATTGCTAGGCCTTCGTGGCTGGACGTCTCACAGGAGAAACGTGATGAGCTAGTTAATAATGAAAAATGGTCCAAATTCGTTGACGCTTACGATGCGATCGTGTGGTTAGGAAGTGATGTGTTCCAAAAGGAAGATTTTGCTACCGCCAAGAACCTAATTGATGCCGAGCAGATTCGCGTGCAATCCCAGCAGAGTATGGCCATCGCGGAGCCGAACCAGAACACCAGCACCCAAGATACCATCGGGGTAGTTTACACAGGCGTTGTTCCGGTGGTCTACAAAGCGCAACGAACACTCCTTACCAGCCTCACGGAATCAATCGGACTTGCTTTTGTGTTGATCGCAGGTGTGATGATTCTTCTATTAAACCCCGGTAATTTACCTACAAGTTGGATGCAACCATCCAACTTATGGGATGGCTTCATGGCCGGTATGGTCGCCATGATTCCAAATGTATTTCCAGTCATCATGGTGTTCGGGGTCATGTGCCATCTCGACATGGAAATCGATATCGGAACGATGATGACTGCTTCGGTCGCCATGGGTGTTGCAGTAGACGATACCATTCACTTTTTAGCATGGTTCCGAACGAATCTTTCACGCGGAATGAGCCGCATCGATGCCGTGATCGAAACCTACCGACGCGTTGGCCCAGCGATGACTCAAACCACCATCGTCGGAGGGCTAGGACTATTTGTATTCGCACTATCAACCTTCACTCCCACCCAACGATTCGGATCGCTGATGCTTGTGATGTTGGCGACTGCTTTGGTCGGTGACATGATCCTGCTTCCCGCCCTCCTAGCGGGACCTGCCGGACGTTGGTTCAAATGCAATCATCAGAAGAAGTTAGACATAGATCGTGGTGAACGATCAGGCAATTTGCCTACCGAGGAACCTGCCAAAGAGTCCATCCAACTAGGCGAATCAAACCTCGTCACAACGGAAGATCGATCTAACTCGAGCGAATTGGCGAGTCTCGAGCTGCAGGAAGGAACTGAGGATCCACTCCCAAAGCTCCGTCTTCATTTCCCGACTGATACTCAATCTGGGAATCGCCGGCGCGTCTCTGGGAAATAAGACTCTGGAACATGAATCGGGAATTTCTTTAACCAAAAGACCACGATACCGCCTCACAGCCGGTGCTTCTCGACAGGTCTTTGGAAACTTCCTAAGGTTTTCCGAACGATCCACAGTATGGTGACTTCTCAAAAAAAAACCGCCAAACCCGAAGACGGGCATGGCGGCAAAATAAGATTTGGGTTGCTCAAACCTTACGCAAACGGATCGTATTTCCCAGGTACTGCAAAGGGATACTTCCCATCGTCTCCCGGCAGCGCCGACGGCGGTGGAGGGGTATCGAGGGTGTAATTATCAATGCCCGGTGCCAACTCCTTGCCTTTGGCTAACAAATCGTCCCACTTGATGATCTTTCCGCTGTAGCAAGCCTCTCGACCAAGGATCGCGGTGAAGGTGGACTTAGCTCCGTACTCGCCTTCGTTGTAGATCTCGCCAGCCATCAGCGATTCGATCATGTCGTGCTGCTCCTGCTGATGCCCATTAGGTCGGTTGCCCTCGAACTTCCAAGGATTGGCGCCATCAATCCAACCTGCACCAGGATCAGAGGTTCCCTTGGAACCATGGACGAATTCTCCAACGTGGTTCCAGACGCCTCGGACATGACGACCTTGGCTATACATCTTGGTTCCATCGGCAAAGGTGTATTCGCAGAAAGTATGATCAAAAATCTGAGACTTGGTTGCGTCTCCGTCTTCTCTCAATTCTCGTCCGCCCATTCCGTTACATTCAACAGGGTATTCACCTTTAACCCAACATCCGACATCCAAATTGTGAATGTGTTGTTCGCAAATTTGATCACCCGAAAGCCAGTTAAAGTGATACCAGTTGTTGACTTGGAATCCCATCTCGGTCTGTGATTCATTGCGATTTCGGTACCAAATCCCAGATCCATTCCAGTAGACGCGTAGGTTGATGACATCACCAATTGCACCATCGTGGATTCGCTGGATCGTTTCGACGTAACGTGGTTCGTGTCGACGCTGAAGACCAATCGCAACCATCAGGTTCTTTTTCTTGGATTCTTCGACGGCGCTAAGCACTCGGCGAACACCAGTGGCGTCGGAAGCAACTGGCTTCTCCATAAAAATATGGCGGCCTTTGTTCACCGCATACTCGAATTGCTGCGGCTTGAACCCGGGTGGTGTAGCAATCACCACGAGATCGGCATCAACGTCAATTGCCTTCTTATAGCCATCTAGACCACCGAAGATTCGGTCCTGCGGTACGTCGATTTTATCGGCAAATTTGCCTTTATTTTTTTTACCGAGGTTCGCAAGATTATTAGCCGCTTTTTCAGTGTAGGGGTCCGCAGCAGCGACGAGCTTCACGTTGCCCTTAGTGTTCATGATGTTCTCGGTGGCACCCAAACCACGTCCACCACAACCAATCAGAACAAATTTGATTTCGTCACTACCCGCAGCATGGGCTGTTCGAGCGATTGTGCTTGTCAAAGCAGCACCAGCAGCAGCAGCCGTCGAGCCCTTAAGAAAATTTCGACGGTTTGAATCATTTTGCATTGTTTAAAACCTAAAGTTATTTCGAGTAATGTTTAGACCGGTTGCATTTAATGCTTTCGACCAAAATTGTAAACAGGCTGAGAACGTAATTGTGAAATTCGGCTTAGAATTCGTCATTTTGAATACGTTTTAGAACCACGAATAGTTTCTCAGCCTTCGCCGGAAAATGCGTTTTCCCTGATTTTTCTTGCTGGCTCACGTCAGATTTATGCGACTTTCTATGCTCAGCAATCCAGAAAAAAGAGCTTGGCTATTGCTCCTGATCAGAGACAGCGAATCTTTCACTCAACGAATCGAGCAATCGACAGCAAGTGAGTTGCATTCGCGGCAGATGAAACGGACCCTTCCAGTAATTTCCTTTTGCCGTTGAAGTGACCCTACCCGTTCGATCCAAATAGCCATACCACTCACCATATTCACAATCTGGAAAATGGCGATACGCCCAATCATGGACCTGTCGGTGACACAGAGCATATCGTTGATCACCCGTGACGACGTAGGCCATCAGTGCTGCGATGATCGTTTCATTGTGTGGCCACCAAAATTTCATGTCATGCCAATACTCTTGAACTGGATGTCCATGCAAGTCGGTGAAATAGAGCAATCCTCCGTATTCCTTATCCCAACCCCGATCCCACATCCAATCGAACATCTGGGTCCCTAATTTGGATAATTCGTGATCACCTCGATAAAGACCCTCCTGCATCAAAAACCACGCAGCTTCCATGGCATGACCTGGGTTGAGTGTACGACCATCAAAATGATCAAGCACTTCACCCTCCATGCCAACGGTCTCCATCACACAGCAAAGGTCGGGCTTCAAATGATAATGCACAATCTGATCGATACTCTCATCGATCCAGTCATTGGCTTCATCAAACCCTATTGAATCGCGTAATTCCTGAGCGGTTGCCAAGGCAATCATTGGGTAGCCAATGCTTCTGGTTGGTCGCGTATCGGTAAACTTTTGCGTCATCACATTCTGCGTACGCGATCTCTCGATAAAGCGATGAAACAAATCAATTGCTTCCTGAGCATATTTTGGTTCATTCAATGCTTTTGCCACTTCAGCATAAGCGATAGCAGCAAAACTCTCGCTAAAAGCGTAGCGACGTTTCCTTATTGGTTTGCCTTCTTGGGTGAGATGGAACCACATGAGGCCGTCACCATCATCAGTACCATGCTGCTCGAGAAACCCAAGAGCACGCTCGGCGACTTCCAACCATTGCTCTCGTTGGGTTGGATCATGATCGGGGTACGCATTGGCAATCTCGCCCAATAACCAAGCAAATCGCCCCTGCTGCCATACCGCTTTGTCTGTATCGACCACCTTTCCGGTCCGATCCAAACAAGTCAGAACGCCACCATATTGTTGGTCAACACCATGCCGCATCCAGAAAGGTACAACATCTTCCAATAATCCGGACTCATAGATGGATCGGTACGACAACCTCTCTGCTAGATCTAAAAGTAATCCCTCCGATGATTTTGGATCCTGTTTCATTGCCCGCGAATCTCTTCTTTCTGATTGACTACTCTCCCTCTTAACACGGCAGGCGTACGCACCCTCGGTCGAATTTCACCAGTGGGTATGACGACTTCGCCATTCCATTCGACTGCGACCGTGGTGACATGATTGGCTGGTAATGATCCCTCTTCGGTCCACTGATCTGTGGAAACTTGATATCGGTAGTATCGTTTCGGAAAACCAGGGTGATTATCTTTCAGTGACTCTACTTGATGAAATAAGGTCCCATCAGCACCCCCGAACAGATGAATGTAATCATCTGCGAGCGACAAACTCGTGCCTGCCATCATGCAGGTTGGAGCAGTCGCTCGCTGGATCCACCGATCTTCTTTTGGTAGATACTGCCAAGTATCGCGAAGAAACTCCACTTGGCCGTTTGCATTCTCTCGTCGCCCACTAAACAAGAACAATGTATCGGCCGTCTCACTTGTGGTTGTAGCGAGCAAATGAAAGGCTCGGTCCGGTGCAGGCAAGTCCGACATGCGCTTCCACCCGACAGATGCACCTTCATCAACTTGGCTAAGATCCAACGTCCAAACTGTTCGAGTTGCCGATGCAAGTGTTGGATGACTTTGACCCCCTACAACATAAACGGTATCGCCCAGCCTAGCGGCGGAAGCATAAGCGCAAGGCTGTGGCAACGGAGGATACTTAACGATGCTGAATTGTTTCCCTGTCTGATCGAGCTTGATCAAAAAAACCTCTCGGAAATGTTTGTCTTCATCGCAACCACCAATGCATAGCACTCCGGTGGGAATCGAAACAGAACACCCATACGCTACTCGACGTGGCAGTTTCCCGAGAGTTGTCCATTGAAACTGACCACCTTCGTTCCGCAATACATAAACGTTATCAACCCACTTTTTCTCCGTTTCCCATACTGGGCGAGGAAAGTTGGCTCCTCCAGCAACAATTAATGAATCACAATGCACACCAACGAAAGGACCGGCAACACCTAACGCATCAGGTATCGGCGGGAGGTGGCTCCACTGTATTTCTTGATCAGCAAGCTCGGCCGCGCGAACAGCACCTGCCAAAGAAAGAAAAACTGTCCAAGCAGTCAACAACGAAATCAAGGAAGGTTTTCTAAGGCTCATGATCTTTCCCGTGAATCACCTAGGGGACTCTCGACGCTTCACTGTGAATGAGAGAAGGGAATTTCAGCCGGACACGTCCTCGGTGCCTGCGTAGATTTCCTGCTGCAAAAAAGATGAATTTAGCAAAGTCTTTTGCTTGGTGACCAAGTATGACCTGAGTGCAAATTGATCAAGTTCTTGGTCCACATCCCAAATACGTATAGCGTTCGGGTTGAATCGAGCCCACATTTCACTGTGCAGCATGCGTTCAACTCTCAAACTCAGATTTCGTGTTTCACCAACATAAATTGGAAACTGATCATCGTAAATTACGTACACACCGGGACGCGAAAACTGCTTTGAAACGCAACTCTCTAGACTCCTGCGACGAGGTTGCTTTTGCTCCGACCATTCGTGGTATCTCGCACTGGCCGCCTCACGAAAGCGCTTTGTGGTTGCTCGCTTACGAAGCGATAACGCCGACCAGCGGTATTGAAACGATTCGTACCCCGGCGCAAACATCGATGCCATCTTATCGAACTCATTTACTGCATCCGGCGAACACAATAATTCATCCAATGTCAAACCATAGTCGAGCATCACTAGTCGCGCACTAACTTCACTTGCATCACTGTACGGGTCCATTTCAACTGAAGACAAACGCTGACCCGTGGATTCGGCCCGCGGTAACTTCCCAGCTTTCCGAACCCTCAACAAAAATGCATTCCATAGACGTGGGTCACCTGGAATATTTCTTTCTTTACAAGCTCTGATAAATTGCGAACTCAAATTAGGATCGCAAAGCACATAGTCCGCAGAAAATCCATCAGACGATTCCAAAAAGGCGTCAATCACCGATTGCTCCGATTCGGCGGACAACGGAACGACTGGTCGACCGTTTACGAACTTAGTCCTGGTTTTTCCTTTGGAAGTCGGAACGCCGCCCGAAGGCCCATCCGACCCATCGAGGGCATCGCCAACTTCACATTGATCGAGTCGCAACTCAATCCTGGAAACATATTCCTTTGAGAGCTCAATTCCGGCGTAGCGTCGCCCCAATTTTTTGGCGACTGCCAAGGTTGTTCCACTTCCAGCAAACGGATCGAGAACGATGTCACCAGGATCACTTGAAATCCTGATGACCCTTCCCAACAACTGCTCGGGCATTTGGCAGCCGTGAAATCCTTCCCGTTCTTTAAACGTTCCAGCAACACGAGAATAACACCACGTATCGTGTGACACACTGAACCCAGGGGCGGGTACATCCTGTGGTCGGAGGATCCAAGTGTTATCGGGCAATCGGCCTTTCGAATTTGCCCGGGCATCTGCATAAACCAACTGCCTTGCAGATGCGACACGAACCGCCGGATTGTCTCCGTTAAATGTGAAATTCTCTTTGTCTTTGACAAAGTGGAAAAGATGAGTGTGAGATCGCGAGAAACCTCTCGCGCAGTTGACACCAAACGTGTAGTACCAAATCACCCAACTGCGACAATGAAAACCAATTCGTTGGGACAATAACTTCAGTTCAGCGGCGTATTCATCACCTATGGCAAGCCAAAAAGAACCATCAGGTTTTAACACACGGTGACACTCAGAGATCCAAGCGTCACAAAACGACAGATACTCATCCTCTGTTTTTTTATCATCATACAGATCGTACTGATATCCAATGTTGAAAGGTGGATCTGCAAAAATAAGATCGACCGAGCCTGTTCCCATCTCAGCAAGCTTATCTTGACAGCTGCCGTGATGAATTTGGTTGGCTGGTAAATTCAAAATTGTTTCTCCACTACATCAGTCTGAGCGAATCGCTTTACAGCTTCAAGATTTTCGTGGCGTGTTCAGTATCTGTCCACACCCTGAACTCACTCAAAGTTATTTTCCATCCGAATCCTCTCTAATTCAGTCTGAATCTCAGTTCCTTCATAAAACCAAAGCCCGCCCGATACGGTCACCGTCTCTCCGGGATCGCAGTCCGGGAAAATCGGATCTGAATGAATGCACGGCACTGGAGGATTCGCCCAACATCTATTCAAAGGCGTCCAGGCGGTAATCAACCAACGATTACCAGTGTCCGATTGCACGGCGATTAGCGGACCCTCCTGCATCTGCTTTCTGCGACGTTGAGTTTGGAAACCAACGAGCCCCTTGAGCATGGTACATACCTGCACACGCAGACCGGTCAGTTTTTCGCTTGTACCATTTGTCAAATCGATCTGCATCTGAACACTGGTCTGCTCTTTGGATACCGTACTAGTCATGATAATGCCGTTGGGTAATTCTCTTCGCATCATCAAATGTTTACCACGTTTCTCCCATTCAACGGGTTCAAGCGATGTACCGCTAGCAGTCCAAATGGTTGGGATATGGGTGTGCGCTAAGTAGGTGAGTCCCAAGTTGCTAAAAATTGCTTCGGGAACATCAATGACAGCGTATCCACCTCCATCCCACGGTGCAAAAACACTGACTTTTGTCTCACGTTGCGGATCAACCGCTCCTTCTAAAAAGCCCCGACGAGGATGCCTTCCACCAGGGTAGGGCAAAACCTTCAACTCGGCTGTTTCTTGCGCGCGCAGTTCGCCAGCGGATGCGTACCGCCGCATCAAATCTCTGACCGCATCCAGTGTCATACCGGTGGCATCTTGGATTTCACGATCTGTAAACTGATGGTCGATGATCATGTTGCGCAACCACTCATCGCGATCATCTCTTTTCAACGGCCGACCCGTCAACATTCCTTCGCTGGGTGGTCGCACTTCCAATGATTCGTAAAAGCGAAGCGCGCGAGAATATTCTTTTAGTCCCTCGCCACTTACAATGCCACGACTTCTTTGTATTTCATCTTTCATGCGTGAAACAAGGAAGTGCTTCTGTTCATGAGTGGGAAGTAATCTACTGCCATCTTTATGAACATACCATGGAGCAGTGTGTGCGAATCTAACGCGACCAGCTTCCGGTTCCTCAAACACCCGGATGGCATACCAACCACTTTGATCACAATCCAAGACACGCTGATAAGTCGACACATAAGAACCATTTTCGATCTTCTGATTACTCGGGCGAATTAATTCAACGGGCTCTCCGTTATGAATCAACTCTCCGTATGAAACGGGACCCTCAGAGTGAATCGTTAAATTGACGTCCAGAGGATAGATCTCTTCTGGTTTCAGGTTAAAACTAAAACCAGGGTCTTGCCCATTAATCGTCCCAAATAGCATGGGCCCCGTTGTTACAAAGCTTCGCCCAGCCTGCAGCCCCGTTTTCCAATCTTCAAGACTAAAACCATTCTCTAAATGAACATAAACGCGACTAAATCCTGCAGGCACTGGATGAACTCCGTTAGCCGTCCCCGCAGAAGGCGGCAGCTGAAAACCACAGTTCAATAAGCTGTAGTACATCCCAAGGGTAAAATCAATCCACTCGCGCTCGCCACCTTCAGAGCCGCCAAAAGGTGGCTGAATAAAGGCTGGGGCAGGTGTCGTCCACTGGCGAAACGCAAACTCCGTACGCCAGAGATGATTGTTTGCTAACTCATAAGTCGCATTTGGCGCCAAAAAAGGTAGTACCATCGAGCTCGGCCAGGCCAACTTGTCCATATCGAGCAACACGAGGTCTTCCGCGGATTGCATCTGATCAATCACGGGCTCCCAAGGTGGAACCGTTGCCTCCAGCCCTTCGCTGTGCCCGAGCACAAAGAGGGCTCCAAGAGTGTGACGTTTTTCGCCTACGGAAAAAATCTCATACTCGGTGTTTCTCGGCCAAATGACATGGTTCTCGTCAACCATAATCAAATTCTCTGGAACACTTTGGTTAAGGTTTTTGTCTCCTTGGATTGGTGGGGTCCCTGATTTGGTCACCCAATTCGTCAATGGAAATGCGACATTTAAATCTTCCGCTAACAACACATTTCGCAGATCCGCAATCTCTCGGTGAATGTGGAGATCACCGCTATACCAGCCGCGACGTTCCGTATCACACCATCGACGAAGTGTCACTTTGACTTCCTGCGAAGGCTCCTTAATCTCAATTCGTTGTCGGTGGGAAAAATAGGTCTTCCCGCGTTCAACCATTAACGTATAAACGCCCGGTGATAATTCGCAGTAACATGGATGCGCCGAAACCGTGGTATGGTTTTCTAGCGACTTCGCATTGATCCAATTCTGCTTATCATATTTGACGGCGTTGCCTTGCTCATCCGCGGTCTCAAAGAAGTAATCTTTCCCATCTGCACCCTGCAAATAAATCCTTGCCTCAATTGGCGATTGGGTATCAAAATCAATTACAGACACGATGAGTTGATTTGCTTTCACCGGAGCTAGAACATTGCACATCAGAAAAAGCAACACGGCACGGAAAATCACCAGCATCGATCTTTCTTTGAAATGACTTTTCACGCTGACAACTCCATGAACGCTTGTTGCATTATTCACTGATGACATTCAGCCATCCGTTCATCACCATCCAGTGACCCGGAAAAGTACATAGATATGGATAGCGTCCCGGCTGTTCCGGGGCACGAAAGTAAATGGTGTGTTCTGAAAACGGTTCAACAATATCTGTGAACGCAAGGATCTTCTTGGATTCGGGGATATATTGATTCGCCACTGCCTCAGGATCGGTGATCAACTGATTGCAAAGCATTCCAATTTCTTCAAGTGAACCCTGTTGCACGAGTGCCCAGTTATGCGGCACCGCATCGGGATTTTTAAAAGTCAATCGAACGACTTGTTTCGGCTTCACGGAGATCTGCTGCTGATCAAACATTAGGTTCTTGGCGGCAGAGATCGTGATTTCCTTTGCATCAGGAATTGGCTTACCGTACGGATTACGTTTCTTAACCATGGGCCGCTGCAAATCTGCGAGCATCGGATGGGGCAAGCGAACTTTTTCATACGGCCTGTATCCATCAAACTGCGTGAATGGCTTATCCATTCGGTTGACAGTCAAAAATAAATCATGATCGATTTGACCGTTGGTGCGAATCAAAAGGTGCAATTGATTCACTAACTGCAAATCCCTCATTTCTAAAAAGATCTCTCGACCTGAGCTTAGTATTGACGCGGACTGAATTGAGATCACATCGTGCCCACGCAAACCGATTTGTCGATGCGAGTACTCTGGCGATCCGTAAGCGCCGCTATAGCGATAGTTCCAAGCTTGTGCAAAGTGGTTTTTCGTTTTGGTGACAATATCCTCATCGAGGAGTTCCGAGAATTGGACGCGTATTCCGTTTTCATGAACATGGAATCCGAGAGGCAATTGTGTTTTACCATTACCTGTGTAGCGAATCCTTTGGAGACAGCCATCGTCGGTGGTGTAGGTACCCCAACCAGCCATTCCAGACACATACAACTGCCCATCAATCGGGTGAAACCTTCCACGGTGCGCACCGGAAGCTAACTCCCCTGCAATGGGAACCACCGCGCCTTGAATCCAGTCATCAAATTCATCTTTCAGCAAGAGGAAAGCGCGACCACCGCCGAAAGACAAATGAACCATCTTCCCCTGTACGGGCCCCCACTTGTCGGTGGAAATAAAGACTTGCCCACCGCTTGAATTGTCGAGACCTCTGGGCAGGTAGAGCATTGGGATTTCGGGTGGTCGCACTAAATTCGTTCCGGGTCGACCAAAAAAGGGCTTACTAAGCCCGGTTGTTTCGTCGGTAATCTCTTCGAAGCGATTCAATGCAGCACCTTCCGACCGTAGCGCAGCAATCATTGAGGCTGGCATCCAGTCACCTTCACTACTGGGAATCGTGACAAGTCCATCTGGAGATAGTCCAATACCATCTGAATTGCGAAGCCCCGTAGCAAGCACCTCTGCATGTTGACCATCTGAGGAGATTCTCATTACACCCTGCAAACCACTCGCGGTGTAAAAACGACCGGAAGCATCACGTTGCAACCCACACGTGAAGTCATGACCGGACTTAGACGTTGCCAGTGCTCGACTGTATGCTTCGTAGTAATCGGCTTCGCCGTCATCATTTAAGTCATGCAGGCGTGTAATTTGATCACGTCCCTGGACGTAAACTTGGTCACCGTCAATGTAAAGGCCTAATGGCTGGTGCAAACCGGATGCGAATTTCCTCCATGTGATCTGCTGTAATTGCTCGTCGATCCCTTGGCCATGCCATACATCACCTTGCATCGTGCATAACATGACTGACCCATCAGACATGAAGTCATGTCCACCAACATAGATCAGCGATTGCCATGGATTGTCAAATGGCAACCCAATGGTATCGATCGCGTAGGGTGCTCCCTCTCCCAACGAGCCTTGAGTAATAATCGTCTGCGGATAGCGAGGAGCGCCGCCATTCAAAACCGTTTTCGCCGGATGTTTCTCTATCGGTGCAACAATCCGAGCAAACTTTCCTTCACGAACTGTCGGCTCGTCGAGGTAAGTAATACCCCGTGATTGATAAGCAAAAATGACACGATCACCATCCCGATAAAGCCCTAAGAATTGATAATCTTCTGGTGAGCCTGCGACCTGAGAATCGACACCAGCAACAACAGGTACTTCAAGTGTTTCGCCCGATTGACGGACGCCGTTCATGAACCCATGCCGTACATCGCTGAAAGAAACAAATCCGTTCTTCCAAACTCGCGGATAAGTTAAGGTGTCAGGATCGAAACAGACTGAAATCGCATCTTCCGGCCTGCCCACACTGACGCATAAACCACGTGCGACTGAAATACCCTCACCGTGAAAAACGCCACTCTGCAGTGAACCGAGGTAAGACTTCGACCACCTTCCATCTGCCCATACCGGTTCAGACTGATTACCCCAATGCCCGTACTTTCCTCCATCTAAACCTTGGTACTCAGCGAGTAAAACGGGTTGTGGGCTGACATCTCGGAAATGACGGGCCTGCTTGCGATAATAGTCGTAAACGCGATCACGATTGACATGATGCTGCCAGCTCTTCCATTGGCTTGGATTCAGAGGAGCACGATCCATATCAAATGCTTCCGGGTGATGCGAATGACCGTGCGCAAATAGAGTATCAATTGCAGCTAGTGAAATCTTCTCATAAGTACCCAACTGATTCAAAAAGGCGAGCAAGTCATACTGTTCTTGCGTACTGAGCGCATCCATTAAACCAGTCGGCATCAGAGATCCGATTTCTTTCACGGCTTCAATATCACTCTGCTCCACAACCTTTTCAGCATCATTCGTGTAATCACGGATCACTAAGTGCTCGTCGGATTCACTGACGCGGTAACCCCGAATCATGCTGCCGTCGGCCAACAAAATCGCGATTGCGCGATAACGTTCCTCAACCTTTCCTTGCGGGTTCCAAAGCGAAGCAACTAATTCCTGAAAAGGACGCTGCTTGGCTATCTGACTGAGTTCTGGTCCGACTTGTCCACCGTGCACACCTACTTGATGGCAAGACAAGCAAGCCTGAGTAGGAGACGAAAAGATGATAGCGCCGCGAGCGGGGTTCCCCCGTTCAATGATTTCTTCAAGCGATATCTCAGGGGTCGAAACAGTGGGCTGAGACGAAACATCCACATCAGTTTGAGACAAGACCAACGTTGCTGAGAAGAGCAAGTTAAGACAAATCGCCGTGTATCGTGTAACCATCCAAATCAACCTAATCACGCGACCTAGAAAAGAAGATCGTTATTTTACCAACTACTTGCCTGACGGAATCTGAATCAGGACAGGAGCTTTTTTCTCACCCGTACTCGGACGAGACAACGGTTTCCCACTAACTTTTGAGTCCCAATCAGTATTAAGTAATAAATCGAACCCAGGATTCTGATCTTTCACTTGACATGAACAAGGACCAACAACAAATTTGCTTGCCATCTCGATCGTGTCTTTGTAGATACCCTGACCGACAAGCGCATACAAAACACGACCACGACCAATAACGGGAAATGCCATCGGCTGATTGGCTAGATCTACTAAGTCTGATTCACTCCCCATCAACATGGCGATGAGAAAGTCTTCACGCGGATCATCGCGATCCAGCTTGACAATGGAAAAATCAATTTTCAACTCGATTGGATTTTCTTGATCAAAGAATTCGTCTGCTTCCAAAACATCCTGCTCAGGAAGTTTCAAGTTCGCTCTGTTCCACTCAATCTGATTTTCCAACCTGCGCAACGCATCGGCATCCTGAATTTGGTTACCTGAAGTAACAAAAATCCAAACCGCCGATTGACCTTCTAGGAGCTGTTTTGCGACTTCTTGCCGAACGGGAGAAGCAATAAGGGATTCAACATTAAGATCATCCAAAGGCATTTTCGTCACGATACGATCGGGCACTTCTCGTGAGTTAGCGGAGTAGAGTAAAACTGCCAATGGCGGATCTTTTTGCTTCACCAAGCCGCGCGTAAGACCTTCTAGTTGCCGATCTATCTTCGTCCGCAGATCACATTCGCGAACACTCAGATTCAGCGCAGCCCCTGAGGGACGTGTCGCTTGTCGAATCTTGTCGACCTTCTGTTGCTCCTCAAGAGTGAGATCGCGTTGATGCAAAACAAGCAACTCGTAGTTGTCAGACTGCCACCTTTCTAGCGCGTATCGGAAAACCGGTACGTTACAAGCTCGCACGGTTTCATTCACGTTCATGAAAAATAAACAAGCTGCAAAGGTTGTTAATCGCCAAGTCATAAAGTTGCTCAATAGAAGTCGTTACGTATCCACATATCGGAGGTCGCTAGTCCATGCGCATCACCAATGATCCCCATATTATTCGGGAAGTCACTCTCGTTTAAATTCAATTCCCGCGATAATTGGTTCCCCAGATCGGGCAAGCACAGCCAATGAAAGTTCCTCCGTCAAACTGACTCGCGAAAACTCGACTCGCTGATAAGCTGCACGACCATTTGGATCTACGGTTCCAACATGCTGGCGTCTCTTTTGACCCTGTAGCGTCAACTCGACCTCACATGGGGAATCGGATGATGACGAGGCGAGGAAGACCGATACCCGATATCGCGCGTCCTCCGCTTTCAACGAGTCATTATCATTGTCAGCCAGAGTAATGTCCAAGTTGGTGACGCCTTTTAGCCCTGAGGCATAAATCCAACGATAGACGTTATTGTCCAAGCTGCTCGCGTGACGCTGAATTAAGGAAGCCTCGGAATTCCATTGTATCTCTAGATTAGGAGAATCTCCGGCAACAACGGGGTACTCCAGCCAAAGATTGCCATTGTTGTCCCGTCGATCACCCGGAGCACCAAAATTGATCCCGAGATGTCGAATCGGCTGCTTCAAGGATTCTCCCACGGCAAAATCATCGACACTCCACAACTCGACTTCAGGCATATGCACCAAAGCGAGAGAGGTTTGATTTTGGTAGGCACAACTACACGTTCGCGTGTAATCAGGTGCATTGAGTACACCATTAGCTACGACAAGATTCGAAGTGCAGCCAGATTTAAAGCCACCGAAGTTGCCGGTGCCACCGTCACCTAGAAGATCATAATAGCCGGCAGCGCCCGAGCGAAATGTCAGCATGTTTTCACTGGCAATAATATGATTACACCCATAAGCTCGGTTCAGATGCCATGGTTTTAATTCACCGGTAATCGGATTAGGCACCATCTTTTGATGACCATCGTGCAGGAAATAAGCGCCTGCTGAATCGGCGTATGCATTCGTGTTCGTAATGATCCAATCATGATGCAAAATACAGGGTCCTGTGTATCGCAGTTGATCATTTCGCCATTTCAAGCTCCCATCCCCAGCTCGATAGACAGCCATCCCCTTTGATACCTCATCTGTCAAGCGATCGCTCGCAGCTGCGCCAGCCTGCAATAACAGATCGAATTCTTCCGAATAACTCAGCCAACTACCGAAAACGCCTTCGTTGATTTCCCAAACTACTTCGCCAGTCCGATGATCCAATGCGGCAATGCGGTAAGAATCAGGCTTTGATCGGCCGCGCCGCATGAGCGCTTGCTCCACACGCATCGGGTAACGGTCAAGGCAATAAATCTGTTCACCACCTGCTACGATCCCATTGTGCCAAAAGCTGTACTTTGACTGAACCTGCCAGAGTAGTTCACCAGTGTGACGATTGAATCCAACAAGGGAACGGCTTGCTGCACGATCCACGCTCTTCCCACCGAATCCTGCTCGGGAGCGACTTAGCTTTGCATCCCCCTCATAAACCAAACCCATCTGCTGCTGATAATTCGCAAATTCGACGCCGCCGATTAATACATCCTGATAGACCGCTAAATAACCCCATTCCGGTCTGGTGTCTTCAGCTTGATCTGAGGATTGCAACGTTTGAGTATCTGGCAGCCTGATGGTATCAAGCGTTGAGCCCGTTGAGGGATCCAGTACGTAACACCTATCTTGAGCCGCGACATACACTCGATCCTCAGTCACCACATAATTGGTGCCTCGTCCGTTAGCACCGGGAATGTGAACTTGGTTGTACTTTGGGTTAAGGGGCGCATCATCAAAAGTGGAATCATAATAAACACCGTAAGTGCCTAGATCTTCAAAGGTTCTCTTCCAAAGGACACGACCGGTGTAAACATCTCTCGCACTTAAGCAATCAATGCCTTGGATGAACAGCCTTCCGCCGACCACTTGCTCGGGTGGCCCATGGCCATGCCTTGGCAGCACATCCAGATGGCTGCTACCACCGAACCAGAGAACCCCCAAGGGTAACTTTACTCTACTGTCATCGGACTTAATCGTGTTGGCAACATCTCCATACTGATGAGTCCAATCTGCCGACCCTGGTAATTTCCCAACACGCCTCACCAAAGTTCCATAGGTTTCAACCGAAACCTCAGCCTGCTCCAACTCAGTAGAAGACAAATCATCCGGCTTAAACTTCTTTAAAGCGTCTCTCGATACGATTAAGCATCCGCCGTATGGACGAACCGATTGATACGCGCTTTTTACATCCTTAATATCAATTTCACCTGACGAATCCGGAACCATCATCACGCAACTTGCGATGTAGCTTGGAGCGGCAAACTGCTTGGCGGTGCTGCAATGCACGGTAACAGGTCCGTGCAATTGTTTGGCATCCAGCCAGCTTCGCAGTTTTGAAACATTCGATTCAGACGGATCAACAACTGCGACCTGCTCGTACTCGGTATGTAAGATAAAGTCTTTTAGGGAATCGTCGGTAGCGTTGCCAAACCACAAGGCATAACCTTGATCCTGCTGCCTAAAGTTTAAGTCCTCCAAAAGCAGCTTCATTTGCCCACTCACTTTGCGATCTTTTTTCTGGTCGGCCGCCCCTAAATCCTCTCCAGCTTCGATAGCAACTTCGGCCATCGAAGCTTTCCCATTCGATGACGATCTGTCGTGATAAGCGTGAATAGATCCGCTGGCGGTGATTAGCACCAAAGTCTTATCTGCAACCAGCAACCTTTCCGTATCACTTGGGATCTCAAACTTATCATCGATTCTGGCACTTGCACCACCTTCTGGAAGCCGGATGCGTGTAAGAACACCATTCCCAGCTGCGACTAACTCTACCCCCGCTCGGATCAGATCACCGCTTCCGTCCGCCATCACGCTCCACTGCTGCTGATTATTTTTGTCATAGCAAAGTACTTGTGATCGACCATCTGAATCTATCGACGTTGTGTACAAAAACGCGTTATCCAAAACCGGTTGATTCGCTGCAAAGTCTCGCTTGGTACCATCCTGCATCGAGAACTCACGAGTGCCATTACCACGTGTATGAACGAAGTATCGGTTTGCTTGAGACGCGACAAACGAACCACCATTCCCCTTACCGCCAGCGTTAAGCTCAAAATGTAGTAGCGATCCATTCGTTCGATTGAAAACAGCTGGAACAGATCGACCACCCGGCACAATTAAATGCTTTTCAGTCGCGACGAATGCACCCTGTGGTGCCACACCAGCAAAAGACGGTGCACTATGTGGCTGCTTGATGTAACTGGATCCGGTTTGATCGTTCACCCACACAAGCTCGCCAGATTCCATATCAAGCGAATAAATAAATACTCCCATGAAAGGCCAAATACTGGCAGAGAAGTAGACCTTTCCTTCTCTTATCACAGGACCACCACGCGCAGGCCAAGCTGAAATCAAACGTCGATTTCCTAGGGCATGTTGCGAATTCGGACCACCAAAAAATTTCCAAACCAATTTCCCAGTGAATACATCCACGCAGTACAGATGACCATCGTCACTGCAAAAACAGACTTTGTCTCCGACTCCTGCAGGAGGAAGTCGAACAGGCCCTTCCGTAAAGAAAGTCCACAACCTTACACCGTCTTCCAGGCGATAGGCGACAACTTTACTTTCGTCGTTAAAAGGAACTACGACGATTCCATTGAGGACAATCGGCTCAAAGATCCGATCGTAAGTCATCAGATCAAGGTTCAGTGGATCATCCCAAGCTTGCCGCCGCGTTGAGTGATGAATCGACCATTTCAGTTCTACGGATTCTGGTAATGAGTTCTCAGAAGATGCGGTGCGTGAAGAATCATATCTCCACATAGGCCAATCTTGAGAATGCCCCAATGCAGGAAAGAGAAACTTCCAACCAATCAAAACGCTGACCAACAGGCCTAAGGGCGGCGCAAATACAGAACCAGCTGGGTGAAAAATTTTTGACGTATTCAATTTCAGATCGATCCACACAGATTAGGAACCATTCCGTGAGAGAAAACAAAGGGTATGATCTAATTTAATCGACCCAAGACGCCGAGTGGAAACGGATAGGAAAAACCTGCACCAGCAGAACGCTTAATCACCCAGCGAACGCACTAATTTGTTGTCTCTACCTCACGCATTAACTGTAAATTGTGTTTCCCGCCTCATTCACCAGTATCGACTTTGAAACAGCGAGCCGCCGACCGGATAGTGCATGTCAACTCGGTCTTGTGAAAGTCGTCGATGGGAAAATTACGGACCAATATTGCTGGCTGATCCGGCCCAAACCCTTCATCTTCCATGGAAGTAACATTCAGATTCATGGTATCACCCCTGAACAAGTCAGGACTAAACCAGAATTTGCAGAACTCTGGAATGAAATTCGAACAATAATCGGTGAAAGCTGTCTTGTAGCTCACAATGCCTCGTTCGACCTTCGAGTGCTCCTCTCGACCCTTCGGACACAGCGACTAGCAGTACCTGAAATGGAATACACGTGCACCCGGTCGATTGCACGGCGCACGTGGCCTCACCTTCGCCGGTTTGGCCTAAAGCCTCTGTCTGACTGGCTCGGCATACGGTTTCAACACCATGACGCTCTAGAAGATGCCATCGCCTGCGCTAAGCTCTTGCTTGCAGCAGGAATGGATCAAGAATCGACCTCTTTATCGGATCTCGAAAAAAAATTGCGCCTCAGTCGCGGCCGTGCGGGATCTTGGGGAATGAAGGGACCAAGCGTTAAACGTGGACGCCTTGCAAATTCCATATCAACTAAACAGTCAAGTGTTCTGCCATTTATCAAACCTAATCAACTCGCCAAAGCAAATAGTAATGAATCCGTTCGATCAATTGATCGAACGGACCCTAATCATGCAGGAGTTCGAAGGGACAACAAGGATAATCTCCAGCGACTTCTTATTCGCCTAGGTTTTATTAGACCATTAGCTGGTAAAAATTTCGTGATCGCGAGAGAACTAACACAAGAGGAATCTCAGCCGATCCAACAGCTCATTTACGCAGCTGGTGGAGACCTGCAAGAAGACTTGGATAAGGACACGCACTATGTCGTTCACAATAAGGCAAACAGGATGGAGAATTTCTCCACCGAGACGATACAACATCAGACAGCAACCCGAGTGATCTCCGCTGACCAATTCTTTCACTGGATGGAATCTTCTTCAATTTCGTAATATTCGAGCGTAAATATTGCGGGAAGAAGTTGATGTTTGCAATCGGTTCTAACTAATACCAATAATGATCCATTGATAGATTCAGCGACCAATGCGAGACGGCAAAAAACTTTTTAACCAGAGACTTATGATGGATTGCTCATCGTGGCTAAGACGGCGGACGCTACCGAACCGATTGATCTTCACATTCTTGACTGTACTGAGTCTTGCAATGGAATCTTATGCACAAGAACCCATTAACGCACAAAACAAAGCACTGGAACAGAACAAGATGGACAAAGAGCCAGGTCCTCTTAATCTAGAGTGGAAAACAGGCGGGGGAATGCAATTTTGGACGGACCACCTCCATCGCCAAGGTTATCGTCTTCAACAAAATGCAATCACGGGTCACTGGCGTCTGCTTGATGCGGACAACATTCGAATCAGCTGGGGCAAACGCAGCACTTGTGAAGCGGTGCTGAACCGTAAATGTCCGGAGCAAACCACAAAGGCAGCTCCCAAGTCAACAATCATCCTCTTGCACGGTCTCATGCGAACCCGCGGATCAATGTCATCTCTTGAGAAGGAACTGTTGAGCCAAGGCTTTCCAGAAGTGATCCGATTTTCTTATGCCAGCACTCGCGGAGCGATCTCCGATCATGCTGCTGCCTTGCGGGAGGTACTTGAGAATTTACCTGCTGAAACAGAATTCCGTTTTGTTGGACACAGCATGGGTAATATTGTTGTACGACACCTAGTCGGCGACCTTGAAAAAGAAGATTCAAAAAAAGTCCTACCACGATGTAAATCCATCGTCATGCTTGGTCCTCCGAATCAAGGTGCGACCATCGCCAGAAGACTTGCACCAACAGGTGTATTTGGATGGATCACCGGTGCTGGCGGGCTCGAATTAGGACCTGAATGGGAGAAGCTAAAGAAGAATCTGGCAACTCCCGGTTTCCCGTTTGCAATCATCGCCGGTGATGTATCCTCGCAGGTCATCCAAAACCCTCTTACAGAAGGATCCGGTGATTTTGTTGTTAGCGTAGAAGAAGCAAAACTGGAAGGGGCGCAGTGGTTAAGAACCGTCCCGGTGTTACACAGCTTTTTGATGGATGATCCATCTGTGCAGAAGTGGACAATTGAATTCCTGAAAGAACACTAGATTCATTCATGATGATCGCACGAATCATCCAAGTGCTTATGACTCAATCTTTGTACGCATTCTCACAACCATTCATCATTTAATAGCCAAGAGATCAAAGCATGGAGTCGGAAAGTGATCAAAGCGAGACTCCTGAACTGCTGAAACTGAGCGACAAGATTACGGTATTGCCAATCGTCTATGGCAGTGGAGAATTCTCAAAAATCGTGATTGAATGGTTGCTCACTCATCAGCATGATTGCCTCGCCGTTCCGCTACCTCCTTCTTTTCAAGAACCGGTTGAATCTGCAGTTTTAGAATTACCAACGCTTTCAGTAGTCCTGCAGCACCAAACAAGCCTAAATTGGGAACAAGGGGACAAAAGCCTCGACGCGTGGGACGACCCGTTATCAGGAAAGCCAAGGCAAGCCAACACAGAAACAGCAAGCTATGTCCCTATCGACCCATGCCAGGGTGTAATCTCCGCGATCCGCCTGTGCATGGGAGAACATATCGCTCGCAGATTCATTGATCTCGAGACTGAGGAATTCGAGCCGTTTTCTCTAAGCATGCCGGATCCATATGCAGTCAGAGAAGTACCGATTGAAAAATTCGCAGCAGCACTTCTTCCAGCAATTCCTCAACCTGATTCACAGCTAACACGGCAACGCATTAGCACAATGGCCGCGCGACTGAGGGAACTTGAACGCTCTTTCACAAACATTCTTTTTGTCACAAGCATTCTCCATTGGCCGTGGATTCGTGCAGCATATCGTGCTAGCGCGTCTCAAAGAAGTCCTCAAATCGATGAGCAAACAGAAGTCATCGAGCGTCTCTCAACCGCCACTGTTTCTGTTAACCCTCGCACCTACATGTTCATGCTTGGGGAACTGCCTTTCATCACCTCTTTGTACGAACGCGCCCGAACTGAATTAACACCCTCGGATAATGCGACGATTGATGGTGTAAAAGAATTACTATTAGCAGCCAGAAATACCTATCAAAGTGATCTTGGAAATAGGGCTCGCCGTGTTACGTCGACTCATCTCTCAAAGTGCCTTCAGTACATACGTAATCTTTCCTTAATCCATCATCGGCTGACTCCTGATCTAGTGACGATTATCACTGCTTGCCAACAAACACTCGGTGATGAATTTGCATTACATGTTGCCGAGGTGGCAAATCACTATGGTTATGGCGATGATCCAACGGACGTTACATCGCATGATAATGAAATCCAATTCGGCATCGATTATGCAACCTTGCCAAACGGATCGATCGTGCGGATGCAGAGCCGATTACCAAATCAACCTGTCACTTGGAAAACCATTCGCTTGAAACGGAAAGCGGAAAAACACGAAAAAACGAATTGGCAATACAACTGGAACCCCTATGCCCAATGCAGCTATCCACCGGAAGATCGGCGGATTGAAAATTTTCGCGGCAGGATTTTCGAACGCGCGAAAGCAATCATCGGTAGCGACCTAGCTCGAACTGAGAAATTTACGACAAGTGTCAAAGATGGTATTGATATTCGGGATACCCTTCGACATTGGCACGACAAAGATATTTATGTCAAAGTTAATCCACCCAATCGGGGAAAACTTGACACATGCGTCATGCTGTTTGACTCACCTGCAGATCCGAAAGAATACGGTTGGCGTACCACATGGTTTGCGGAACATAAAGATGAATCAACCCTTGCTTTCTTTGCCACGCATTTTGCAGATGAAATGATCGGTCCCGGCATCGGTGTGGGCACTTACGGCGGTGCACTATTTCTTTATCCGCCGATTCCCATTCGTGATGTATGGCTTGATCCTAAACTAGATTATGCGACGACCCTCGAGGAACGATTGATTGCAGCGGCATGTTTACATAGCCGTGGTCGTGAAATCGCGGTTGTATCTGGCGCCCCACCGGGTCGCGGGTGGAAGCGTCTCGCCAAAAGTCGACGCAAAATACTGGTTCACATTCCTCTCTCATCGTTCGGTGATGAAGTTGTGCAAAACCTTCGACGGGTTCACGTGCTTAATGGTAAGCACGTTCGTAGCTACGCAGAAGAATTCATCAGGAAGCCATAGCGAAGGTGAATCTTTTTTAATTCGTTGCACTTGAAACCTCTTCCATGGACGCACCGTACTGATCGCTTACCACCAAGATTGCAAAACTCACGGCTCCTCGTGCCTCACCCGCACTAATACTTGCATAGTCAAACCTTCCACGAAGATCTGTGTACCCATCTTTGTAAAATCGAACCGTGCCATCGGGATATTTTGCGTAAACCTTCACGTAGGCTTGGGCGACAGGTGTCTGATCGCCCGTTTGCATCGCTTGCAATTGCCCAAAAGCTTTGGACACATAAGTCGTCAGACCTGCGCCATAGTAGAGTGCCGTAACCCGCTCCACACCGGTTACAACCTCAATGAGTAACGTCTTGCTTTGAAGCTGCCTATCGATGAGAAATTCTTGTGTGCCATTATCTGTTTTGAATTGCACTTGTTGTGTTAACTTGGGTCGCACCATTGCCATGCGCTGTAAATCTTCGCGAACAAACGGAGCCTTACTAAATAGCAATTCCAAATCAACACCATAAAAATTAATCGTTGCTCGTTCTGTATTTCGGTGATCAACTAGAACGCGATTACCGTCAACTCGAACCGCCAAGGCGGGTGTATTATCTGAAGCTTCACTCATCCGTCGATTGCGATCATCAATTTCAAGGTCGCTTCCTTGAAGAGTTGGTTGCTCGCCATCTGTTCCAGATTCGACACTCTTATCCAAGACCGCACGAACCTGTTTTGTTTGATTAATGACTTCCTTAAATCTCAAACTCCATCGTGAAATTGGATAGTCAGCGTATTGCGACGCGATTCTCTCGGCATCGGCAACTTTCCCTTGATGCAACGATAAGTAGCCGCCCAGATAGTCGTATTGGATCTTCTCTGAAATCTTTGATTGATCGACCAACTGAAATTGCTCAATCGATTCAGTAATTCGATTTTGGATCAAGAGGTAATAACTCAGCAGCAAACGTTCTGAGTCGTTAATGGTTGGCTTATATGCGAGGTTTCGTAAAAATGCCTCGTATTGAACCAAAAACGTGGGATTGAGGATTTCCGGCTTCTCTCCCAATTGATGCGCACGAGCTCTGACCAACGGTGAATACTCAAGTGTTTCAAAGAAACGTTGCTCAACTGGATCAATGTTTAACAATTCACTATCCAAGCAGGGACCTAGACGTTTCTGAAAATCTACTTGGAGTGCAAGATAGGTCTGGATCGCTGACAAATCCTCATGGAGAAAACCGTAAGCCCATAATACTTGTTCCGAAATCTTAGCGGTTCGGAGTTGATCCGTTACCAATTGATAGATTGTTTTGTCACGCATGCGATGTGCGATCTTCATCCAATCAAGTGTTTGGAGGTTAGCCGTCTGAAAAAACGCTCGGAGTTGTTCTTCGCTTCCAGATATTGCCAATGAATCCCAGTCCAGCTCGTTTGCAATCGGCTCTTCGGACAAAACGGAGAACTCTTTTGCCTCCGCTTTCGCAATCATGACTCCCTCGAGTGATGCAGTTGCTGGGTACTGCTGATAAGTCCCACTTCGAGGGAAATAAAATGCATAGGAGACAAACTGAACCTCAAACGGCTTTAACATCATCGTTTGGCTAGATGATGCCTGTGTGTTGGACAAAGGAATACTACCGGCAGGAATTTGCCAGAATAGATCGATCCTTTGCTGCTTCTCGGTAGGGTTGGAAACAACGATCTGCCCACTGTATGCAATCCCGACAACAAAATTGCGAACGGTTTCTTCTGCTTGCTCACTTGATAAGTTGTTACTTAACGAGGGGATCTTCGCAAATCTTTGACCGATCAAAACTGATGGATCTTTTTGTTGTTCCACTAGCTCACTTAGTTGTTTTGTCACGACCGCAACTGGATGTGATGGCTCATAGAGTGTTTGGCCTTTAGGAGGCAGTGTGTTTTCGGTTGATTGCAGGGGAAGACCGCACAGAGCTAACGCGAGGATCACCGCATGCCGATTCTCGGCTGGTACCATTAGATGTGTTGAAACCTTCTGGAAATCGTCTCTTTCGTCTTCAATGAGATCCAGCCAAAACGAATTGTGTGTGATCAATTCTCGCGGATCTTGACCTCCAACGGTGCGTAAATGATCCCATTGGCTCTCAGCCCACTGCTTCGTGCTATCCAATTCCTGATAGAACAATTCACCACCGCGACCTCCTTGAGACTGTCGCCCCATCAAAGCCTTTCGTCCGCGATCGACGGTCTCGTCCGCCAACGGTGCAATCGCGTCCACCTCCATTTCTGCACGTCTTCGAAGTCTTTCCAAACCACGTGGTGAGTTTTGAACCTCTAAAGACTCAGCGAGACCCGATTCGATGCTTCGACCGAATGTGGCCGTCCCGCCACCCATTGCACCAGCTGCATTCATTGATTTCCCAGCTAATGCAATGTCAATCGTTCGCTGCAGCTGATCGGACTCAGCAACATCATCTGACAACTTCTCCTTCAATTCTTTGATGACGGTCTCCCGAAGAGCTGGGACACGTCGCGCAAGTAGAACCTTCTCTGCTACGTTGAGCCTGTTGTATCGATCCAACCTTGCGTAACCAGAAAGATCATCCTCAAGAAGCCAATGATCTAAAAATTGTTTTTCCCGCTTATTGATTAAATGTGGCTTCACCACAGTGGTGAAAAAATCAGGGTCATGAATCTTGATGAATAGATGTAGTTCATGACTTGCCAAGCGATTGTAAAGATCTACTTTCTTTGACTGATCCATCTCTTCCCAGAGCGAAAGCTCGGAAAACTCACCAAGTCGCTCATCAGTTATAAGTGTGTGATACAGCTTAAAGAGATCGTTAACTGAACTGTAAGTTTGCACCTTCGCAGATCCCAAACTCTCTAAATCCAATGGTGTCTCGGCACTCGCGATGACGACACTTCTTTTCAGAGCGTAGGACTTTGATTGATCGAGATTTTCGGCCAAACGCAAATCAATCTTTTCTATCTCAGCGACGCTTCCAGGAAGATCCATTTCAACCATATTCATCGCGTTACTTACAACGATCCGCCGAATAGGTAAATCCTTAAGCACATCATTTGGGAGATTGACCCATCCATCTTGGTCAGGCCGGAGGTTCGTCAAGATGATTCCGGAATCTGCCAAAAAATCATAATCAGAAGATCCAATAAGCTCCTGATCCATCGCTTCCGCCATCATGTCCGCCATCTGGTTTGCGGAACGCTTCATACTGGCCGGAGGTGGTGCTTCACCAGCTTTTGCCTCCTGTGTCTGGTTTATGGTCTCTTGGGTTTCCCAAGGATTGAGCAACAATCCGGGCTTTGGCAGCATCACCCCGGGATATTTCTGAAGGTACTTTCGTCGCAGAACATACTGATACTCATCCCCTAAACGAAGATCACTCACATAGGCACTACTTTGCGATTGAATCTGCCGCCCCCAATGCATTGGAGCAGGAAGGTGTAAGCTCTGCTGAGGCGACGACGTATCGATAAATCTCGATCCGTAAAAATGAACCCGAGCACCCTGCAATGTGCCACTCAGGCGGATGCGAACCGAACCATCGATCTCCTCGACCTCCGAAATCGAAATAGGAAATTGGTTGGTGACCGAAAGATGTCGCG
Source organism: uncultured Rubripirellula sp. (assembly GCA_938045805.1). Taxonomy (GTDB): domain Bacteria; phylum Planctomycetota; class Planctomycetia; order Pirellulales; family Pirellulaceae; genus Rubripirellula. Next base: position 117,504 of record CALIBL010000011.1, read on the forward strand.
CCTTGCCAGCTGCTACCCCATCAAAGACTGGGCCATCAATAACGGAAATATTGGATGTGGTCCCCGTCTCCGTATTGAGCAGGGTGAAGTCACCAGCTGACAATCGATCTATTATCAAGAAACCATCTTGAGACCGGATTTTGCTGGTTTGGTCAATCGCGATTGCACCTTCCCTTAATTCAGAAAGAAGAAATAATTCACGCACCGCTCTTTCTTGATTGGGCCAAGCTAAGCGTATTTCTGTGTCGGTGGTCGTATTGATCTGACTGGGCCACGTTACACCGTTCAATCCTAACTGTTGAACATGCTGCATTCCCCCCAAAACTGAATAGCGAATGCCAGACATATCTCGTAGTGGACCAAGGGATACTCGTCCCTCGAGATCCGTTTGCAGCGTCACATTTGTGACGGCGTCACTAAATTCTGAAGTTAACGAGATCGCCACAATCGCTCCCGCAATGCTTTCTCCGCTGCGTCCCCGCACTTCGATCCAATAGTCATCAATGTTCTTGGTTAGGAAAGCGTCGTGAGTCTGATTCGTTCCGCGAATCTCAGCGATCTGCCACTCGTGCTCCGTCTCCACATCCTGCTTGAGGCCAGTGGTTAATAAACCAATCTTCCCTCGCAACTTCACTTTCATGGAAGCGAGCTGTTGTGGAACACGAATCGGAACCACCAGCTCGGCATTTTGATCCAGTTTTAAACCCTCAACTTCGAACGCAATCGGAAGGCCTCTTTGATCCATTGCCTCGACCTCAAGAGCGAGGTCATCAACGATCTCTGGATCGATTGCACTGTGACCCAACAACAACCTAGGACGCACGACCAGCCGCGTGTTCTTCCCACTCTGCATTTGAGTTCGATCCAAATACATTCCGGCTTGTAGGGTGTATTTTTCGGCCGACTGAGAAAACTCTACACGTCGAGATAGTTTTCCGTCTGAGATAATTGCGGTGCGCTGGGTGTTCTCCACAACAGGCGGGATCACTATCCGACCATTGGAATCAGCCACAAACTCTTGTTGCCCAACCCACATCACCGCATCCGCGACGGTTTTTTGGTTCTCATCGATGATGGTAAAGACCATCCCGTCTGCGCTAAAGGAACCAACGTAATCCAAAGAACCCCGTCTCAGTAAAGCTCTAGCTCGTAATCCTTCACCGACTAGGTCCACGACCCAAACACCTCGGCCGGTGACTTCGGGCAAATTGATCCGCTCGCGATGTCGTTGAATTGCCGGCTGAGAAAACTTGATCACCTGCTCAGCAGTAGCAACCAAGCCGTCAAGATCGATGTCAGTATCCAAGGGCGTATCATGATTTCGATAATACGCTTGAGAATTAATCTCATAGATCCGCACCGTCAACTCATCGATGTTTTTGATATCTATTTCTAGAACAGCGGGGTCATCTACTGACAACTGTTCGACATTCTGAGCTGTAAGTCGTAGCTCTTTACGATCTCTCAGTTGTTGGCGATCTGCGGGGTTTAAAATTCGGTACCAAAGCTGTTCATCACCCACACCGTAAATCAATTTGGTTTCTGCAAAAACACGCTGTAGATACTCTTCGAGAACCAAGCCAGTGAATTGATTCGTGTTCGGGGCGTCTTTCAGGAACTGTTCCAAGTAAGCGCGGACGAGAGGTTCTTCATTGCCAACACGCGGCAGTAAGGCAATCGACTCAAAGTCGCGACTCAGATCAGCCTTATCGTTTCTTCCCGCCCATTGCTTCGGCATGATCGGGCTGATCCGCGGAAGATTCAAATATCGAACGAATAATTCAAGATCGTAGTTTCCTTGACGATACTTTAATTCCAGCAAACGATACGCTGCCGCTGCTTTGAGATGGTTAAAAGAAGAGGGTAATTGACGAACATACGACTCAACTGCAGCTAAATAGCGCAAACGTCTCTGATCATTACTGGCGAGATCCACATCAGCCTCAGGACGCATTCTGCGAAGGACTGCCGAAACAAAAGATTCCTGCTGCGCTAGCCGTGGCATTTTCTGGGCAACATTCATCAACTGCTGACTAGTCAATAATTGATGAGCCGAACGATCTCCAAACTTTTGATCTGCTTGATTCCTCGACTGCAATTCCTTAATCACCAATTCGTCCAGCCGTGGCACAATCGGTTTGTTAAGACGCTGCAATAAATCAGATAATTGAATCGGTATGCCAGCCGTTTCGTTCTCGAGAAATTTTGTGGCTAAAAAAACCATGCCTTTTGGCTTGAGTGCCTCTCTGCGCCTCACTGCGTCTAACACCAATCGCTGCGGTTGCAAAAGTGCTTCATCGACCTGCGACGGAAAGCGTTGCGTATTTTTTTGGGGCGGGGCAGCATGATTTAGCTGAATACCAAGCCGTCGAACGAGATGATCTATGGTTTTTCTAGGATTGTCTTGGTAAGTGAGCAGCCTCTGCCGATCCAACATCGCCGAATAAGCTGCCGTTTCTCTTCCCTGATGCTCCGATAGCCATTGGGTGAGCATGGCCTCGCTACGATCTAGCTGATTCGTATTTTGAAAATGCAAACAGTGGTAAAAATAATAATCGTCACTACCTGGAATCAATTCTGATAGCTTTGATTGACGATCCTCTGAGAGTGAGAAGTTTTCCATCCAGCTGATGACCTGCCCGTGCAAAACGCTCGTTTGGGCGCCTGCCACTATCACCAAAATCAGAGCCCGAGCAATATTTCCAACAACGCATTGGACACGATGTAAAAACCATTCAGAGAGACGCGTCGACATCGTTTCACTCACTTTGGACGAAGTGTTGTTAGACATTTGGTCTGGATCCTATCGCAAAGACTCGATGCAGTAAGCAACTCAATCGGATGCAACGCACCAGAATCCAGCTGATAATATGTCAGACGATTGAGCCTGGAAAAAGATTCCTTGTTTCCGTGGATCCGACACGAAAGTTACTGGTTTACACTCAAGAATGAGAAAAAATAAGCTCAGGCACCAAGTTCTGACACGCGATCACTCAATAAAGATACAAGTTCTTGAAGCATCTTGTCGGTATGCAGAGCCGTCAAGGAGATCCGCAATCTGGCCGTCCCCTCAGGCACCGTGGGTGGCCGAATTGCAGGCACAAATAACCCTGATCTACTCAGATGCCGAGAGACGGACAGTGATTCCTTATCTGTCCCGATAAGGACTGGCACAATTGGTACCGAACTCTCCAAACCCTCAGCGACCAAACCTAGCTGAGACCGGAGTGTCTTTGCCAACGATTTAACGCGTTCTCTCTCCTGACTGCTTTTCTGAATTGTTTCCAGTGACTGTGCCGCCGCAACTACCGAACTCGGGGGTAGAGCCGTGCTGTAAATCAAAGACCGACAGTGATTGATTAAATAATTGATCGTCGTTTCATTGGATGCAGCGAACCCACCATGAGATCCAATCGCTTTACTCAGAGTTCCAATCACAACTGACACGCGATCCTTGACCCCCAACAGCTCCGTCAATCCCGCTCCACGCTCCCCCAAAACTCCCGTTGCATGCGCTTCGTCTACGATCAACCCCGCATCAAACTCGTCACCGACATCACACAAATCAACGAGTGGAGCAAGATGACCATCCATGCTGAAGACGGCATCCGTCACAATCCACGCTCGTCGAAAGCGCGCCCGGTGCTTGCTCAACATCGACCTTAGCGCCACAACGTCCCGATGCGGGTAGACAAAACATACCGCGTTCGATAACCGACATCCGTCAATCAAGGATGCGTGATTCAGTGAGTCGCTAAAAATAACGTCTGCATCCCTAGCGAGTGTTGATACAACACCACTACAAGCAGCATATCCACTAGGGAAAAGACAAGCCGAATCGGTCTGTTCAAAGGCTGCTAATGCCTCCGTCAATTCACGATGAGTATCGGTCCACCCGGCAACCAAGGCACTCGACCCAGCACCCTGACGCTCAAGCTTTGCTCGATGGGAAGCAAAACCTAGGTAGTCATTACTGCCAAAGTTACATAGACGAACATTGGAATCAGTAATCAGGTAGATCCCATCCGCGCGAAAAGCGTTTAAAGATCGAAAGCGTTCGACCTTTTTTAATTGCTCTAACGATTGATGAAAATCTTCTACCGCACTCATTGACTAACTACAGGGAAATGATCGTAAGTTACCTAATCATCGCCTCGATTCGATTAGCCTGGCGGCCAAGTCAGTTTTCTTCCGCCCATCACATGAAAATGCAAGTGCGGAACTTCTTGACCACCATCATCAAGGGTATTCGCTATTAAGCGATACCCATTTTGCAGCCCCTGTTTGGCGGCAACTTTTGATGCCACCAGCAGACAACGCCCCACGATTGCTTCATCCTCATTCGTCAAATCCGCCATCGATGATATTTCTTTTTTGGGGATCACCAGAAAATGAACCGGTGCTTGTGGGTTGATATCGCGAAATGCTAAGCAAATATCATCTTCGTGAAAAATATCTGCTGGGATTTCTTTGCTGATTATTTTGGAAAAAATACTACTCATGCTCTGACTTGATCACACTAAAAATTCGGAATTTCTCGCGGCTGCATTGATCGATGACGATGTACAACCGAACTTCAATTTTCATGAACTAGGCGGTCATCCAACCACATTAGCTTGTCCACCACGGGCGAAACCTCCAAGCTCCATTTCAACTGCGCAGCTGTCGACGCATCACCAGATGACTCCATTTTGTCTTTCAGCATCACAATGGGTCCGGTTTGCAGTACCGTGGGTAAATCTGCAACGATTTCTTTCCACTGAGTGATGGATTGTCTCGCCTCGATTGGACTCTTACTCCGCCAGAGAACAATCTCGGCCAAGGTCGCTATTTCTGTTCTCTCCGACTTGATCAGACTCTCAAGCGTCGCAACCGCAAGTTGACGCTGAGTTGAAGTTAGCAACCAACTACTCGCGATCAGGCGGACTAACTCGGAAGGGTCATCTATTCGGCTAGCGGCATCTCGAGTAACCACATCCGACTCGATCCGATTTTTCCACAAGATGGGTGACCACGCGAGGATCATCAATGGCAGAGGCCTTTTATCAAGTTGTCCGACCAACTCAAGTGAGATCCGGCCGCGATGCGTGCGCCAAGCTGACGCCGCAGCCAACATTGTTAACCATTGCTGCCGCCAAACAGGCGGGCGTTGCATTAACACTTCTGACAATCCCGTTAGAACATGCTGATCGTTACCCTCAGCAAAAGCATTGCGTAACGTCTTTTCCAAATCTGACTCATCTTCAGATTCGATCCAGAGGACTCGTGAAGATGCATGGCGTGTCTCTTGATTGTTGGATGCACCAACAATAACGATCACGGCGTTATCAAACTGCTTAATTTGTCCATTTAGTTTTTCAACAGGCCTGACGTACCAACTTTTATCTTGATTCGATGAAGGGTTGGGTGCTAGCCAGATCGTGTCGGCTTTCAATGTGCAAGGCAAGCTATAAATTGCGAAGAAAAACAACAAGTTGAAGCTTCTATACTTCATCAAATTTGCACAACCTCCACAGTACAGATTGCATCTAAAGTAAACCCTTCAAGACCAACGTTATAATTGATGTAGCAACACAACGGTTTGCAGACAAGCACCGCTGAGATTTCGGATCCTGCAGCGGGTTAATCGGTTAATTGCTGAACATTAATATAGCGATACTGACCCTGATTCATGGACGCTAATTGAGTCAAAAAACTATCAGAAGGGGGCGCCGAATCGGCACCGAATTCAATACAGTGAATCGTCGTTCCGGTTGAGCTTGCCCGTTGCTGCAACTCTTGCAATTCATTTTCAGAAAGCCGTGGTATCCTAGCATCGGTTAAAAAGAAAATCACATCAGGCCCCATTCGCAGGGCGAGCTTTAATGCTGACTCGTGTTCGGTTCCTCCATACGCCGCAATGGAATGCACATAGTTTTTTGCCAGAGTCAAATTTGATGCCTCAGCTCGAACCATCGCCATTGGCATTCCCGGCATGGAAAAAGGGCGTGGTTGGTCATTGTAGAAAATGATCTGAAATTGCTGACGTTCGGTGAGCGACGAGAGGCTCTTGATCAACTCTGATTTTGCAGCACGAAGTGGCCGACCTGAATATCCATTCATACTATCAGAACGGTCAAACACATAAACAAAATGTGTACCGCTACCGGAAACCCCAAATAGCATCGTCGTGACTTCATCGCCTTCGCCAGGCTGTCCGCCTGAACCGCTTTCGAACGCATCGCCCGCTAGTTCACTTTGACCAGCTAAACCCGTACCGCTCACTGGCGCAGGAATTGCCTCCAAGGCATTCAAGACACCTGCTAGGTCCAGTGGAGATGCCAGATCTGCTGGAGGAGCTAGTGCAGAACTCTTTGCAGTCGATTCCGAGTCGTCTTGATCAGACTCGATCGTCTGATCGGGTGCTTCGACAACGGTGTATCGGTCACGATTGGGCAGTTGGTGTACCACCGCGATACCGATCTCTCTGTCCCGCAATTCCTCCGATGTGCCTTTGGTCGAATTCCCCCAAAACAGGCCTAGTAACACCAAAAGTACAAGGTGAAAACCAAAAGAGAGAAGTAGCGGCGGCAGAGTTCGTCTGGGTGGGATAGTCCCCTGAGAATTCGCTGAATCAGGGTTTGAAATCATGCAATTGGTTTTCCAAAAATCGTTACGATCTCTCGCCCGTTCCGTCTCGCTCAAAAGACAGGATGTCTCGTCGTCCGATTGATTTACGATGCCTGAAAGGTCATCGATCGCCTAATTCCGGTATAAACCGACGTTGAGATTGCTAGATTATGCCATCTCTACCTCCCGAACGCTTCTCAGAACGGTGCAATGCCATTAATTTATTGCAATTGCATGAACCACCTAAACCCACTTTGACTGCCATTTCAATGAGTGGTGGCACACCCCGGAGAGAACCACTGTGAGTAACGCTCGATATTTATTTACCAGCGAATCGGTTAGCATGGGACACCCAGATAAACTCGCTGACAGAATTTCGGATGGCGTTCTGGACGCGCTACTCGCGGAAGACCCAAACAGTCGAGTGGCGTGCGAAACGATGGTGACAACTGGCGTGGCAATCATTGCTGGTGAAATCACCACCAAAGCCAAATTGAATTATATCGATGTCGTTCGCAGTGTAATCAATGAAGTGGGTTACACCGATGACCAGATGGGGATCTGTGGGGATACTTGTGCCGTTATGGTCTCGCTTGATAGCCAGAGCCCAGACATTGCCCAAGGTGTCGATGCGGACAACAGCTCCGGAAAAGAAATTGGTGCTGGCGATCAAGGTCTGATGTTTGGTTACGCCTGCCGAGACACACCCGAATTGATGCCGATGCCGATCGCTCTATCACACCGCATCATCAATCGAATCACCGAAGCAAGATTCAACAAGGAAGTGGACTGGCTTCGTCCGGACAATAAGAGCCAAGTCACGGTTGAATATGAGGGCAACACACCAGTAAGGATTGATACCGTTGTTGTCAGTGCGCAGCATTCACCGGAAGTTTCGAATGATGAAATCCGTCAGTTTGTCATTGAAAATGTCATCAAGCCATCAATCCCAGCTGAACTCGACAAAGGCGATATCAAATATCACATCAACCCAACCGGAAAATTTGTTGTTGGTGGCCCCCACGGTGACTGCGGTTTGACGGGGCGTAAAATCATCGTGGATACCTATGGTGGTTGGGGACGGCACGGAGGCGGTGCCTTTAGCGGAAAAGATTCAACCAAAGTTGATCGCTCTGCAGCCTACATGGCTCGCTATATCGCAAAGAATATTGTTGCTGCAGAACTTGCTGAACGATGTGAAGTTCAACTTGCTTATGCCATTGGCGTGACAGAGCCGGTCAGTATCCACGTCGATACCGAAGGAACGGGAACGGTTTCAGACGAAAAGTTAGTTGCTCTTGTACGCGAGCACTTCCCATTGACTCCTGGTGGGATTATTGACCATCTGCAGTTACGCCGGCCAGTATTCAAAGACACTACTGCTGGCGGTCACTTCGGTCGCGATGGTGACGGCTTTACTTGGGAAAAGACTGATAAAGCCGAAGCACTAGCTTCGGCATCCCGCGCAGGCGAGTCTTCTTAATTGTTGCGTTTGGTCTGGACTACCGACCTCCATCTTGACCACGCTCCTACAGAAATGCGGGAGCGTTGGTTAAGTTTGATCGCTAACCAAACACCTGCCGGTTTACTGATCGGTGGTGACATTGCTGAAAGCGGCAGTTCATTAGATTGGCTCCGGCAACTTGCTTACTCGACGAGTTGTCCCATCTACTTTGTCCTTGGCAATCATGATTTCTATGATCAGTCCATTCGCATCACGAGACAGAACGTCGTACGTCTCTGCAGAGAACACGAACATCTGCACTATCTAACAGACTGCGGTAGCATCCCGCTTAGGGATGCCACAAGCCACCAAGTAGCAGCCTACTTGATTGGCGAAGATGCTTGGGGTGATGGAACATGTGGTAACTTTGAAAAATCGTTTGTAAAGCTTGCGGACTTCTCTCGCATCCTGGACTTCAAAACACTTTCTCAAGAAAAGAGAAAAGATTTGCTGATAGAGCTAGGGAGACTTTCTGCGGAACGTCTTACTACAAAACTAGAGTCTGTCCCTGAAAGCACCGAGCGTGTAATCATCCTTACTCACGTACCACCCTTTGTTGAAGCGTGCTGGTATGAGGGTAAAACCGCAGACGAGCACTGGTCGCCTTTTTTTGTTTGCGGACAAATGGGCGTTGTGCTCCGCAAATTTGCCGAGATGCGCCCTCGTTGCCAGGTTGTTGTCCTTTGTGGACATACACACCATCAAGGGGTGACACAGCCACTTGAAAATCTGATTGTCCACACCGGTCAGTCCGTCATCGGACATCCATCAATTGTCGGTACCCTGATCATTGACAACCAAGAGATTGCAATTGATACCTACAGCGATCCGATCTGAGAGTTTTACTAATAAAAGACGATTCGCGCAGTCAAATTAGGCTTCGATCTTTTCCATGGACCACAGCTGCACCAAGATTTGCAGGTGCTCTATCGACTCGATCATTTCATCCAAACATGCGAACTCTTTCACACTATGAATTTGGTACTGACCACTTGATAAATTAGGCGTTGGTAAACCTTTCTCGCTTAATTGACTGCCATCAGTGCCGCCGCGAATGATCGCCTGCTCATATGGACGGCCTAAGACTTCGAACGCTTGGCAAGGCAAATCAACAGCTGCCGGTAAGTTCACCAAGCTGTCACGAAGATTTCGATATTGCTTGGTGACTTCCAAACTCACCTCTAAACCGGGAAACTTCTCTCGCACCTTCACCCCTAAATCGGTCAGGTACTCGGCATATTCCTCCAATTGATTGGTATCGAAGGACCGCAAGAGAATCTCGATCGCGGCGTCACCGACTCCACCCGAAATACCATAAACGTGTATGAATCCCTCCCGTCCTTCAGTTGATTCTGGGCTGCAACCATTTGAGGGCAGCCCCGCCAAAAAGTCAGCAGCCGCTCGAATTGCATTGATCATTCGCCCCTTGGCTATCGCGGGGTGGATGTTTCTCCCTTTGAAATGCACCGTCACGGCATCGGCAGAAAATGTTTCCGTATCAACAACTCCGGCCCCTCCGCCATCGATTGTGTAAGCAACATCGGCATTGAGTTGTTGTAGATCTATCTTGTCAGTACCTCGCCCAATTTCTTCATCGCAGGTCATTAATATCTTAATTGGCCCGTGCTTCAAATTTGGATTTTCGATGAGGCTTGCAACCAACTCCATAATGATTGCAACGCCGGCCTTATCATCGCCTCCCAACAGAGTGTCTCCTCCACTGCAGACCAAAGTCTTTCCTTGAAGACCTTGCAACTCAGGACACTGCTCGATGGTGAGTGTTTCGCCATTTGCGAAACAAAGGTCTTTTCCGTCATAACTCTCTACCACGTGAGGAGAAATGTTGTTACTCGGGGCTTCCGGTGATGTATCCAGATGAGCAACGAGTGCAAGCGTCGGCGCATCCCCCTCAACATTAGAAGGCAACGAAGCCCATACCAAGCCGTAATCGTCTTGGTATGCCTCGTCTAATCCGAGTTCCACTAATTCTTCTAGCAAGATTTTCCCTAATTCAAGCTGTCCCTGCGAACTGGGATATCGGTCGGTTGTGGGGTCTGCCGCCGTGTCGATTTTGACATATTTAATAAACCGCTCCAGTAATCGGTCGCGGTTGATGGGAACAACTTGCGTGGATGCACCTATCATCACATTAACTCTTTCGTGTTGCAAAACTACAGTGATGCGTCATCATACCGTGGTAGAGATTGAAGATGTCTGCCTGTCTAGATCGCGACGACTTTAGGCCGAATCTGAGACCTGGGATATTTTCTTTGACCACAAGTAATCGTCTTTTGTTAGCCGACGATTAAAACCATCAGACAAATCACGAATCCATCCGCCACATTATCGAGAATCGATGCAACCTAGCGGTAGCCTCAGGAATATTTTCTTAACGGTGCCGAAAAACTCTCACATGGGAAAAATAGGATGACTAAAGTCTCTTACTTGGTGTTCGACGTTGAGAGCGTTGCAGATGGTCAGTTGATCTCGCAGGTACGGTATCCCGATCAAGGTTTAAACGCGAATGAAGCAATCTCGGCTTATCAAGATGAACTACTAGAAAACAAAGGGACAACCTTCATACCGCATACCTACCAGATTCCTACCGCAGTGGTGATTGCCAAGGTGTCCAAGGAATTTGAGTTATTGGATGTTGTTTCACTTGATGAACCCTCCTTCCGGCCACATGTAATCACCGAAAACTTTTGGCGAGGATGGGAGATGTATCAAAAGCCGATATGGGTCACCTTCAACGGTCGTAGTTTTGACCTGCCGCTAATGGAACTAGCTGCTTTTCGCTATGGTATTTCTGTCCCAGACTGGTTCAAAAATGAAGGCTATCGGTCCCCTCGCAATCGATTCAACCTTGATACGCATTTAGACCTGCAGGATGTGCTCACCAATTTTGGTGCGGCTCGCTGCAACGGGGGGCTGAATCTGATTGCCCAAATGCTTGGTAAGCCGGGAAAAATGGGTCTAAGTGGAGACCGTGTTCAAGAAGAGTTTGATGCCGGTAACCAATTGGCAATCAGTGATTACTGTCGGTGCGACGTACTTGATACTTATTTCGTTTTCCTGCGGACCCAGGTGCTTCTAGGAAGAATCACAATCGATCAGGAGCGAGAAATTATCTGCAACGCAAAATCGTGGATTGAAAGTCGCAAAGAACAGAGCGCTGCCTACCGCGATTACCTTGATCATTGGCAGGATTGGAAAAATCCTTGGTCACCACGGTGAGAATAGGAAAGCAGGGTTAATTGGGGGGGGTTGTCTTTCTGGCTTTACCTGAAGTTGTCATCCTAGGTACTCTCCTCAGATTCGGCCTGACTACTGGCAATGACATGTTGTCATCAAATAAAGCCAATCATGGATGCCACTTCATTTCTGCTTCACTGCCGGCCTCTTGCAAACTTGAACCACTGGGTTCGGCGATGTAAGTGCGCCCATAGCATTGTTTTGCTATCACTTGTTCTTTCGTGGAACCATTCTGCATTCGGTGAAGAATCAGAGTTAGCTGAGCAGAAGTTGATTTTTGAATACAGTTGCGAGCAATCCACTACTACCGACATCTTGGTCAAATTCTCAGATAGTCTTTCGGGGCGTCCGTCTGTCATCTCGGAATATCAAAATGATGGCCAAGCCAAAAAAGACCATGAGCGAATCTCGTTAAATACAGCGGCAAACGAACTAACGCTCCACGGACTCAATGGAACAAGTAAAGGTCGTTTTTCTGTCTCAGGTTGGATTGATCCAACATCGGAAATATCGCTACATCGGCGGGTCGCGAATGAAACAAATCGCTGGATATTGATCAGTGAATTTTCATTATCGGACCTAGAGGATCAACGGCAGGTCTCTTTTGTGGATCAAAATGAAACGGGTTCCCACGGTTGGGTGATTCGACGAATCGAGCCACCACCGATAGAGCTTCTAGATTGGCCAGCCTTCGCCACTTTCAATCCAGGACAATCGATATCGAGTACAGTTCTTCTTTTGAAGAATGCTGACTCTAATCGTCACCCAAAAATTGAGCTCGAGATCCGTAAGGTTGGAGAAAAGCAGCCTGTACACCGCGAAGTCTACATCGCAAACGAGAAACCCTCCACGCGCGTCACCATTGATTTCACCGCACCGCTTTCAAGCGGAGTGTACGAGGCGAGACTGGCGGTCCTTGATCAGACCAATAATCTATGGTCCAAGATCACTGGTAAACCCGATTCTGTGTTTGAACTACATCGCACTTTTGCTGTCGCAGGACTCAACACCCGACCCAACCTCTCACAGCATAAGTGGAAGGAAATTCAACACATTCAACCTTCCCAACAAGCATGGTACGTGCCCGATTGGCTAATGAACCCTGCTGCCCATCTACCCATCAGCTTGCCGTCTGATAGGAAGATCCCAAATCAAATCGCGATATCCAAATATGAGGGAGAATCCGTAACAGAATTAGCACCACTCTCTAGCTTTGAAATCCCGCTAGGCTATGAAGACGGCAGTGTTCAGCTTCACACTATCCGTCTACCAAGTACTAATCACAGCATCTTCGAAGTTGAGATCACCAAAGCTGGCGAGGGATTAAGTCGCATCTTCACCATTTCACCCAACCCAAATGCGACGCTCCAAGGCGATTGGCAATCCATTCAGTGGATTCACCACCCGAGTCGGGACGAACGATTACGAATTAAAAACTTGGATCAAAGTAGAAAGTTTGCTTTTGAATCAATCACGATTGAAACCAAGCAAGGTGATCTAGATCTTAAACGCGACCAAAACAGCGCCACGCGAAGTACCGTATTGAGACTTTGTTCGTCTTCGTGGATTGATGAATTATCAATGCATGACCACGATCAACTTGATCAAGGAGATTGGAAGCGAGAGTCACTTGAAATGTATCGCTTGAATTCGGCTGTCTCTCGACTCATCGCGATAGCGCATGATCAAGGGTTCAATACAATATCTATTACGCTAAACAATGAAGAACTAAAGCCAAATCTCAGCGGCAACAAAGCTGATCTGCGTCAGCCGAATTGGAATCGTCAAAGATACTTGGAATTTATCTTGTCTACGTTGGATCAATCCAATCTCGAGGTGATTCTAGAATTTAATCCTTCAATCGATTTTAACTTAAACAACTTGCTTCCGAATCCTGAATCCTCTTCGGAAGCCACCTCCACTGCGGCTACTGAGAGTAACTCGTCAGACAACAAATTAATTAACGAATCGATTTCGGTTCCCACACTTAATGATTTTTATCATGCTGACACCATCAAGCGGATAAAAGCGAATTTCCAACAAGTCATTGATATCGCACAAAATCACCAATCGGTGGTTGGCCTTAGCATGATTGCACTAGGTGAAAAAAATGCGATGCATCAACCTGTCTCGCCGCAAAATCTCAGGAGGCTCCGCGCAATCTTTGCAGCAAAATCTGAGATATCGACTCCACAAGATACAGAAACGAAAGCTTCGGGTTCGGATTTTGAAACTTGGCTTAAAAAACAACGCCGCCAACTATGGTTAGATCTATTCATACCACCGAATGATATGGAGCTGTTCGTCATCGGCGAAGACTCATCTTTTGGCACAACTGCTAAATCACCGCTTACCTTCCTTGAGACCTACGAATACGGACCGTTGAAGTCGCTTTCCCAGCAACTTCAACTCAGTCGAAACCTGCGAACTCGTACAAGCCAACAAGCAGTTCTGCTCAGTCGAGGTCAAGAGTTAAGCGAGGAGCCTGAAAAATCTGCTGTAGTAGCTGCGGATATCAGGGAGGTGATTGAGAGCAAGAATCCACAATGGATGTTTATTGATCATGATCTGGCGAAGGGTTTTTTCAGTGCGTCACTGATCCGTAAGCTGCATGTTTTTTCAAGTCTACCCAACCGTGACTTAGCCGAATGTGATGCGGTAGATCCTGAGTCCGCTACAGTGCGTGTTTGGTCGTACTTTGAAGACGATCATCTTCACGTTTTTCTCGTCAATCTGGTTCCGTGGGCGACGGAAGTTGATTTAGAAACGATTGAGCCTCTTACTTGGAAAAAAGCCATTAATGACTTGCTCCCCGAAGCAGGACATTCAATATCCTCTCTTCGTCCCACACGTTCTCGAGTGACGGTGCCCGCTGATGGTTGCATCTTATTGAAATCAACCAACACGGGACTCAATGGAATCAGGCAATGGACAAGTCGCGTTTCGGGTGGCCCCCCCATCGTAAAGCGAATTAAAACACAAGTCACAGACGTGGTAGAGAATATCGGATCGCTTACGACGCCTACGCCAAATGCTGATTTACTAATCAATGGCAGCTTTGAAGTTAGCGGAGAAATGGGAATCATTGGTTGGATGCATGCACAGCATCCATCGGGTTGTGTCCAACGTGATTCAGATGTTGCTCGACACGGTGCATCCTCGGCAAGATTAACAACGGAAATAAATCACACTGGTCGAACTTGGATCATGAGTGACGCATTTTCTCCACCCGCATCTGGTCGGGTTGCAGTCGCCCTCAGCCTTCGAGGATTGCCGTTTGCGGAATCTAATCCCAGTCAACAAGTCCGTGTCACAATTGAAACCACAGGCGGAACTAAACCTCTGAGGGTATTTGAAGATCTAGAGATTCCTGCCAATAAAGAGTGGTCAACACATGAAGTTGTGCTGGAGATTGACAATTGTGACCCACAAAACTTGGGCTCGCTGCGCGTCGCGATTGACAGTCTAAAACCGGGCATTGTCTGGGTTGATGACGTAGAGATCTATGACGACTTTCCCACTCGCAGCGAACGTGCCGAAATGCAACGACGAGTATTTCTGGCAGTGCAGGGGATGCAACGTGGAAACTTGTTGCCAGCTGGAAGGCTATTGGAGAACTTCTGGGTGCAACGCCTGCTCACTGACAAACGCATGAAACGCGATAAAAAAGAACCCGCGGCTCTAAACCAGACTAGCGAAAACCCGAGCGTCACGGAACGATTCAAAGATTGGTTACCGGGCAACATCCGGTATTAGGAATGCGACCTGTACACCGCGATGTTGGGATGGGTCTTTAAAGACCATGATGCGGACAGGCGAGGCATCTCTTTTTCGTCATGGACCCGAGTAAAGAAACAGTGAATGCGAAATGCCATCGCGTTTTGGGTCCCCTCCAGACACACAAAAAACGTATCCTCGTTTGCGGCGAGCACACTATAAGTGCCACATAAAACCTCACTAACACTACCTCGCTGTCCGCCAATATCACCACGAATCTCTAGATATTCGATTCGATGATTTGACAGCTCAAGAGCTTTCAGGTGCCTCGGGTTCGCAAGATCTTTGAAACTGACCATAGCCGTAGAGAAAGTTCTCAGATGACCCTTGACTTCAAACATCCAATCGAGGTGCGTTTCGTTGGTTCTCTCGAAGGCCTCACCCGGAATGTGGCGTAAAATGACAAATCTGTTTGACACTTGATCTTTCATTTTTAAAGCCGGATCCACCTACATCGATCTATCAATTTCAATCGATACATTCTTGATACTTGGACCTCAAATCCTCTGTTAACCCAGGTGCGGTGAGAAGCAGGTAGTCTACTTGTGTTTTTGCTGCATCGTATTTGCCTGCTTTTTGCAGGGCTTTAACTCCGGATAATTTCGCCTCGTGCCATTTTGGAGATCCTTTGGGTAGGCCGGTCGATACCATCTTCCACAAATCTGCGGACCTCAGCAAAAGCTCCTCGTCTTCACTCGCTCCAAGTAATTCGGCTGCTTGAACCGGACGCTTAATATCGTCTGGGACGACTTGTATCCAATCCTCAAGTAGCTTCAAAGTCTGTTTATATTGCTTAGTCCAAACCAAACATTTCGCTCTTTCAAGTGGATTTAAAACCAAAGAATCCCACGACAATAAGGCGCTCGCCACCGCCTCTCTAAGTGATGTTCTTTGATCTGCTTCGTGGATTAAGCGCCGAGCCAAATCACCCAACCAAAATCCCATTTTCCAATGTTCGGTCGGTTCACTTAAATTTGGATCTGCGGCACCATCAACCAATAGCCGCTTCACCGCTTTCTCGAAGATATCAGTTTGCTGATTTTCGGACTCTCGAAAATCACTCGCATTCAACAATAATAAACTTAGTTTTCGAAAGCTTTCAGGAATTTCTTCGGGAAAATTCCCCTGCGATAGCAGCCTTTTGAATGCGTTTGTCTTCGCATCCCAAATGATTGTTGGATCAACGATTAATTCATGCCACGCATTTTCAATACGCTCCACTTCATCAACTTGAGGAGGATCAGAGTAAGAACCACTGATCATGATTGCCGCCTCCGCCAAATTTTTTCTGTCCCTCAGCAGCGAGTAAAGCCACATGGAAACTTTCCTTGCTGACTCGGTCTTAGGCCAAGTTGCAAGATGTTCTTCAAGATAATCCTGCATGACATCGAAATCGCTTACCCCACTTCCGGAAATCAAAATCAATGCTTGAAGATTTGCTTCAGCTGCTTTTTTACTGCTAGCATGTTTCAATGTGTACTCCCTCAACACCAGACCGGCCCGCAAGTTCTTCTTTAGAGCAGAGAACACGGCTGCTGCTTCAACTGCGTAATCAACACCCTCATCAGGTGTGCCGGGAAGACTGGCGGCAACAACCAAAATTTCAGCTCCTTCTTGCAGTTGGCCGTTTCTAATCAATTGCCGCCCACGTGCTGCGACGAGGCTCGGATTCTGCTCACTTCCTGGCCGCTTTTTTAGATGATTGAGTGACAGTGCGTCGGCTCGCATTCTCGCATAACTTCCACCGCGACCCTCAACCCATCTCAAACAGTCCGCAATTCTTTCTTGGGTACCGAAAGCAAGAAAGAATTGCAAAAGGGCAAGATCCATTTCTATGGAATCCGCATCGCGAACGGCTATGTCGCGAATCATTGCCTCCAGAGAATGCTTGTAATAGGCGACCAACTCGTCTCTCGCGAGCAATTCCTGTCCACGCTCAATTAGCAATCGAACGATCAGAGCACGCCACGGTGTGGAATCTTTTTGCGTTTCAGTAACCTTCGATGCTCGCAAAAGAGTATTTGCTGACTCGACCTGCTTCATGCGGATGAGAGCTTCCACACGCAGACGCAAAACTTCTCCACGTGCAGTACTCCCACTCGGTAGCGTTGCGATGGCTTCCATCCCTAGTTTCTCGGCTCGCGAGGCAGCAGCAATCATTTCATCACTATCATGATCCATCAGATCCGTCTGGAATAAGGCGATTGAAACAAGATCCACCCTCAGGGTTTGCTGCAAGCGATTCAAGTCCTCTGGGGAAGCGATCTCGCTGGCACGATTTATCTCATTGCTTCGTGACCTCCTCGCGTTAACGACCTCAATGAGACTAACAATGGATTCACTGAGTTGAACGGATTCGCGAACAGCGACATCATTAAGTTCTTGATTTAACGGCGATGCTAAAGAACGCGTGATCTGATAAAGCAGTTTTTCCTTCTCCGCCCCAAGAATTTGCGCACGAAGGAACAAATCAAAAGGATGCTGCGGGTAAGCGTCCAGAATTTGAATCACCGGTTGGATAACCTGACCCAAAGATCTGTCGTCGAAGATCTTCCTTTGACATTGCTGTGAGACGAGGACTCGTGAATGCTCAACTGCCCATCTTGCCGCGTTTAACGATGTAGTTGGTGCCTCTTTAACTTTCGACTGGCATATTTCAATCGCTTCCTGGTAGCGGTGTTTCTTGGTGAGTTGTCGAACGGTATCAAGCTCGAAATCGTTGACAGATCGAAGTACTTTCCAGGTTTCAGAAATCGGTTCCTGTGCCGACACGTTGGACGCGCAGCAAAGCACGGCTAGGCCGATTCGGAGCATCACACACTTGAAAAATCGGCTCATTGATTAATCCGACTTTGCAGCAAAAAGAACACGGTCCGTACCTTCTTTACGTGCCAGGTCGTAAACGAGAACAGCTTGGTTCATGGTTACCGTGTCGCTTGGAGAAATAATTACCGGTGGCTGTATTCCTAGACTTAGCACCGCCCGTAACCTTTGCGAAAGCGATAAAAGATCAGGCAACAGCTCATCATTCATATGAACGATGAGTTGCCCTTCTACTTCATCAAGGCTAATGATTACCTCATCAAAATCTTCAATCTGTGTCGTGTCCACCAGTGTTTCTGCACCCCCAGCAGGTGGTTGCGCGAGCGAACTTGGAAGGTCAAACTCGGGTAAGTCAAAACTACTCGTCCAGACAAAAAAAACAAGCAACAGAAAGACCACGTCAATCATCGGGGTCATTTTCAAATCAATGGTTCGGTCTGTATTCTCGGAAGGAAGCTTCACGGACTGTCTCCTTCCTGAACGGCAATCGCGGCGTCAGCAATTCCTAATTTTGCAGCCTCACGTAGGATCGGCTCCACAAATCGATACTGAACATCTCCGTCTGTGCGAATACGAACCGCGGCTTTTGAACCCTGCTCCGACTGATAATCGACAAGTATTTGTTGAAGCTTGCTCATCGCAATGATCTTGCCTGCTACACGAATCTGGCGATCACGGTCGATACTCACTGTGAGAAGTTGTTTCTCTGGATCCAAGGGTGCAAAACTCACCGCCGAAGGCAAATCGATGGGGAAGCGATACTCTTGTCTAGCAAGATGACTAGATACAAGGAAAAAGATAATCAGCAAAAACACAACATCGATCATTGGTGTCATGTTGGCACCAGCTGTGAGTCGGTTTTGTGAGGGTATACGCATCCGAATATCTTAACGAAACAAGAAGCAAATCAAATTCCAAGTTTTCTTTTACTCACAATATCGCTATACAAACAGTGGTTATCAAATTTCCCAGATCATCAAACAAAGAGTGTTCCCTCTTGGGCGAAAAACTTAGGTTTCTGAAAACCTTCCTGCGACAACCAACCCATATCGGTGCGATTGCCCCCAGTAGCCCTGATTTGGTCCGAACAATGATTGATTCCTTTGATTGGACTGATATTCATGCGGCAATTGAGTACGGGCCGGGTACTGGTGTGTTTACCGAAGCTATCTTGAAAAAGATTAATCCCAACGCAAAATTCTTTGCCATCG
Source organism: uncultured Rubripirellula sp. (assembly GCA_938045805.1). Taxonomy (GTDB): domain Bacteria; phylum Planctomycetota; class Planctomycetia; order Pirellulales; family Pirellulaceae; genus Rubripirellula. Next base: position 136,683 of record CALIBL010000011.1, read on the forward strand.
AACAGTCCGAAGAGATGGTAGAAGCGACTCGTAAACGATGCCCAGAGGCGAAAGTCATCCAAAACAGTGTCACGAATGTTCAAGAAATCTGCGATGAGCAGTCGTTGAAATCTATTGACGCAATCATCTCAGGGCTTCCATGGGCTGCTTTCCCTGATCAACTCCAGACCGAAATCATGGACTCGATGCTCAAGGTCTTGCGACCCGGCGGAACTTTCGCCACCTTTGCCTATTGGCAAGGGCTCGCCCTACCCGCGGGCAAACGCTTCGGGAGACGCTTGAAATCAACCTTTTCGAGCGTTGAGCGTAGTGAAACCGTCTGGAAAAATCTTCCACCTGCTTTTGTCTATCGTTGCGTATTATAAAAGCTCGAAATGGACGAGGTTGTTGGAGCAACTCGATGAACAATTCGATGTCTGTTCAATCAATTTCTTTTGCCGATTGAATCGTCGCGTCTGAAAGTTTTGCGGCCGCATCTTTGTCAAGAACAAAAATGACATTCTCCCTCGTCGTTAAAAACGACGCAGGCGAATCGATATCTGGCAGGCCTTCTAACGCGCGAGCAACCGCCTCCGCCTTGTTCCCGCCAGTTGCCATGAGGACAACCCTTCGGGACTCCAGAATTGTCCCGATTCCCATGGTCACAGCTTCACGCGGCACATCGTCAATCGAGTCAAAAAATCGAGCATTAGCAGCAATCGTACTGTCAGTTAAACCCACAACACTGGTTCGCCCTTTGGGATCGCTTCCCGGTTCGTTGAAAGCAATGTGCCCATTTTCTCCAATCCCAAGAAGCTGAAGATCGATTCCACCTGACGCCTTAATGCTTGACTCATAATCAGCACAAGAATCTTCAATTGGGTTGACAACTCCATCAGGAACAAACGTTTGATTCGTCGGAATATCAATGTGATCAAAGAGATTGACCTGCATGAAATGTCGGTAACTTTGATGGTGATCTGGCCCCAAACCAACATACTCATCCAAGTTATAAGTCGTACACTGCCTGAAGCTAAGTTTCTGTGCTTGACAAAGAGCGACTAAGTGCTGATACACACCGACCGGTGTTCCACCTGTTGCTAATCCTAGGACGATCTTTGGATTAGCTTGAAGAGCAGTTGCAAAATCTGACGCAACATTCTTCGATGCGTTAACTGCATTACTAGCGATACGTATCTCAACTTGGTGACTCATGATTCTCCATCTATCTCTATTCCACCGTCTGGCAGGCTTCCAAAATCTCGCTAGCCCAGTGCTGCTTTGTAAACTTTGTATTGATTTGCGTTAACAAGTCCGGCCGAACAAATAGACGAACTCGCTTGACATAATTATCAAATTGATGATCTGCCAGTGCAGCGGCCACGGGTGAAACCTCGCGAAGAGATCTCACCTGACCGTCGCGATGCACCACATCAAGATTGATGTCGACCTCCAATTTCGCGGGTGGAGCATCAATCAAAAGATCCGCCGCGTGGATTGCGATGCCGGTCGACTTCGCGACTCTTTCTGCTAATTTCTCGCTAGTTGCGACGAGCCACCAATAAGGCTTGCGAGCAATCGCTCCGTGTATTTCTGCACCTTCAACAACATTGAACTCTACCGCACGTTTGTAAAGTCGTCGTCTAGCCCCAAAGAGTCCCTCCACCAATGGTTCAGCAACACTACCCTCTGAAGCTCTTCTTAGTTTGGCAATCCAGGCGGGATCGTCTAGCCGCAGCGAAGAATCTAAGTCCATACGATTCTGCAACAAAAAGACCGAGCGTTGAAGCATCGCTGTCGCGGCGCGCACCGCATGATGCCAATACACCTCACTGAACATCACATACCTTGCGAAAACCATCATTTCGGCGGCAGTTTTTCCTTTCTCGCCAATCGCTAAGCCGCCGGTATCAGGATGAATACATAGGGTAGAGATGAGACGGGTCTTATCAAAGTTTTGACCATACGGCACACCTGCATGAAGGCTATCTCGATAAAGGTAATCTAACTTATCGATATCGACGGGACCGCTTATGCAGCTCCGTAAAAAGTGATAACCGCGGTGGTCTAAATCTTCAGGCTTGTCGCTACCTGTCAGTAACGCCACGACATCCTCTACACAGCACTCCCAATCACTATTTAAACAGCCTGCGAGATCACTATTGGACAACCAGGATTGTGCACGAAGCTCATGTGATTGAATGCCTTCTAGTCCCATATCTTCGATGGGGTGACAAAAGGGCCAATGACCTAAATCATGCACGAGAGCGGCGATAACAAAGGCTTCTTGCAAGCGGTGATTCGTCATTTGCTGGAAAGCCGAATCACCCTCAAATCGTGCCAAGAACTGCAACGCGTTATGAAAAACACCAATGGAATGCTCCCACCTGCTGTGGTTTGCCCCCGGATAGACAAGCGACACCATTCCGAGTTGGCTAATAGAAGCTAAGCGTCGAATGGGTTCAGTGTCGAGTAACCGGCGAACGCGACCGCTAAGTGGAACATCTTGCGATGGGGGAATCCTGACAAGCGACTGCGTCTGATGCAGTGATTGAACTTCTGGAAGCATGTTTATCAGCAATGGGAAATCAGGAGGTGTGATCCATACAAGCGAAGAAAGAGGGCTATCCCGCAGTTGCCAATGTTACTCCACTCAATACAGCGAGAACCATTGAAACAATTAAGTACAGACCGGCATGGGCTAAGCCTTCTGAAAACTCCAATTCAAAAATGATCATCGAAGCTGTCGCTCCGATTGCCACCATCACACTGAAGACAACACCAAAAACGAGATATGACATTTCATTGGCGGAATCAAGCTCAAGGACATACGACGGTATGAAGGCATAAATCAACCAAAGGGCCGCAAGGATTATTGATAAAGCCAAAACTCGATTTCGAAGATCAGACCCAACGTAGGGTGCTAACTCAGAGTCCCTAACAAATCCATAACCGGCCCAAAGCAAAGGCGGAGCAACGAGCAGCGATCCTGCTACTAATAACCAAATTGGAGGCCCTGGTTCTGGAAAAATCGCTCGACAGGTTATCGCAGCTCCGATCGCCAAAACAACGGAAGCGCCGGTGAAAATCAGTCCACGCTTGGTAACATCTGTTTCCTCGCGCTTGAGCGGTTTTAAGACACTCTGACCAGAACGATCCTTAGGTGCACCATCATCCGGTGCATGGATAACAACTTCCTCAGATGCCTCAGGCACCTTGATCTGATTCTTACAATTTGGACAGGGCCCAGTCTTTCCTGCGAACTTTTCGCTGACTTGAAACCGTTTAAAACACTTGGGACAAGTAACTTGAATGGGCATAATTCAAAAGTCGCGGAGGTAATTCAAGGAAGATGTATGAAGAAGCAAAACGTATCCTGTCCTACTCTATCTCTCACGCAGAGAATATTCTCAGTATCAAAACCATTACTTCTCGCGAAATGCGTCAGCTGACCACAACGAGTCGACACCGTGAACCACGACACACTTCCAACACATCATAGCGGTTTTCCAGAAATTCAGGGCGGGGGAACACCCTCAGCCCATGTGGTCCTATTTCAGCCCGAAATCCCACAGAACACGGGAAATATTGGCCGGTCGTGCGTCGCGGTGAATGCAAAACTATGGATCGTTGAACCAGCGGCATTCGAGATCTCTGATAAACGGGTGCGGCGGGCAGGGCTTGATTATTGGCCGCACCTTCAACTGGAAATCGTGCCAAACTGGGAAACGCTGACCCAGAAACTCGAATCGCATCGGTTTTTCTTTTTCTCCAAATTTGCCAAACGCACCCTCTGGAATGCATCGTTTGAGAAAGGCGACGTTTTTATCTTTGGTCGAGAGAGCTCTGGTTTACCAACATCCATTCTTGATCCCGACGATCCTCGGTCTCTCCGACTACCAACAACACCTCACGTACGCAGCTTAAACTTAGCCACGACGGTGGGAATCACACTTTACGAGCAACAGCGTCAACTCTTCGGCGCTGCCGGTATTCCGGAAATGTAAAATACACATCTCACTTTCGCTCGAATCGATACTAATTGATTGTTTGCTGAACGATGTATCCAGCGTCAGTATCTTTATGTTTAATCCAGCAGTGGAATCCAAGTATTACCTTTTTGATAGAGAACTGGCATGCGACCTAAAATAACCCAGTTCAGCATCGGCTCGATGATGCTTTTAATGCTTGTATGCTCCGTCATATCAGCAGGTTTTTTTTACGCATCACGTGTTAATGCCATTCAGCAAGAAATGAGTGGTATTACCGGTGGTGCAGTATCTATCGCAACCAATGCCGACGGGCGGATTCCTCACGTCATTTTTATTATGTTTACACTAACATCTCCCCTCATTCTTGCGGGGACGTTAGCGACTGTGATGTCGCTAATCCGATGGAAGCAGCGAAACAATCACCATGGTTAAGAAAACGTCGTTTGATGTTTGCGCACTTGCGAGCTTACTCGGATCCATTAACGTTCCAGGTTCGCTGAGTGAATTTTCTGAAGGTCTGTGCACCAAACACGGGAATGTCATTCGCAGACGACATGATTTCGACCCCGATGATATACCGTTTAGGTCAGAACCGATTCCTTGGTACTCGTTAGGTAGCCGCTGCATCGACGCACCTGTTGGACCCACTAGGACGCTCGCATACGCTTCAGGTGCTTACTTCGTTCAAGACGCGGGCTCTCTTTTGGCTTTGGCTCTTTCGGAGGCGGACAAACCCACCGAAGAACCTCTACTGATATGCGATTTATGCGCCGCTCCGGGGGCGAAAGCGTCCGCCCTGCTGGAGTTAGCTCACCGAAATCGAGGATTCCTTCTCGCTAACGAAGTCATTGGGTCGAGAATTGCGGCATTGTCTTCAAACCTATCTCGAACTGGATCTGATCGCTTTGCTATCTCGTCGCTTGACGCAAGTGAACTTGCAGAAAAACTTGGATCGATCTTCGACCTCGTACTCGTCGATGCCCCTTGCAGTGGTCAAGCAATGTTGTCGCGAGGTAAACAGAGTCTTGCATCATTTTCAATACAGCAAATTGAACATAGTGCCTTGCGTCAAAACCGAATACTCGATGCAGCGATTCGCCTAGTTAAACCGAGCGGCAAGCTCGTCTACAGCACATGTACATTTGCAGAAGATGAAAATGAAGCACAAATCAGGCGATTGAAAGACTCCGGTTCCGTGGAAACCATTTCAGACCAAGCACTCTCGCAATACCAAACCGATCACGGATGCTACCGCCTGTGGCCCCACGTGCATGAATGTGCAGGGTCTTTTGGTGCGTCCATGATCAAAACCGACAGTGAGCACGTCGGCCGCCACCAATGGAAATATTCCAAAAAACGTCATTCCGATGTTCCCTACCATGATTGGTACGTCGAAGATTTTTCCGCAGCGCGACTCCACCAAGTAAATGCATCACTCATTGCATGGCCGCAGGACTCGCCTCAGTGGGTGGAAGCGATTGCCTGCACTGGGCCAGAGATTGCTTATCGCACCGGCCAGACATGGAAACCTTCTCATGCCGGTGCACTGCGGGAGACCGATAACTGCCAGAGACGCAATCAAATCGAAATCGATGCAGAACAAGCAAATAAATATCTACAAGGTGAAACAATTGCAGTCGATCAAAAAGGCTGGGCAGCGGTCCATTACAAAAAACGTCCTCTAGGCTGGATTAAAGGGACGGGCGGAAAAGGGAAAAATCACTTGCCAATACACGCTCGATTCAATGCGAGTCTCATGGTTTAGCGACGGTGCGATTGATTGCGATACGGTTTGAAGGATTAAGGTAATCATGAAAGTAAAAAGTGGTGGCGGTTTTCGAGCCATACATTACACCTTCAAGAAAGGTCGAGAAGCTGGGGGTCTACTCAAGCTATTTCGAGCGATGAGATCCCGGAACGCCTGCAAGACATGCGCGTTAGGAATGGGTGGGCAGAAAGGAGGAATGGTAAACGAAAAAGGTACTTTTCCAGAGGTATGCAAAAAAAGCCTCCAAGCAATGGTTGCTGATATGCAACCTGCCATTGCATCCGACTTTTGGTTGAAGCATTCGATTGAGGAGCTAAAGACATTTTCACCTCGGAAGCTAGAGAACCTCGGTAGACTTAGCCAACCCATTCGGTATCGTCGTGGTGAACAATACTTTGAGCCGATCACCTGGACGGAAGCGATAACAAGCATCACTAACAAAATGAATTTGATCGAAGCGGACCGATCATTCTTTTACTTTAGTGGTCGAAGCAGTAATGAAGCGGGTTTCCTTCTCCAATTGATGGCTCGACTTTATGGCACCAACAACGTCAACAATTGCAGCTATTACTGTCATCAAGCGAGTGGTGTTGGACTACAATCAAGTATTGGAACCGGCACCGCCACGATCGTCTTAGATGACCTAGAGAAATCTGACTGTGTCTTTCTCATCGGAGGAAATCCAGCTAGCAACCATCCACGATTGATGACCAGCCTGATGCACGTACGACGACGTGGTGGCAAAGTCATCGTCATCAACCCGGTGCGTGAAACGGGTTTGTTGAATTTTCGGATCCCAAGTGATCCTTGGTCATTACTTTTCGGAACACGAATAGCAACTCATTACCTCCAGCCGCATATTGGTGGTGATCTCGCTCTCCTATGGGGATTGGCCAAGTCCCTCAAATCCCAGAACCGCATCGATCGGAGCTATCTAAATCAACACTGCAGAGACGAATCAGCGTGGTGTGACGCCCTCGATTCACTTGAATGGGACGAAATCGAAACAAAAAGCGGTATCCTAAAAGACGAGATCGACCTGATTGCAAAACTCTATGGGCAATCTGATCGCGCTGTATTTGCGTGGACCATGGGGATCACTCACCATGCACATGGAGTTCAAAATGTACAAGCGATCGCCAACCTCGCGCTCAGTCGTGGCATGGTTGGTAAAGTAGGCAGTGGACTCATGCCGATTCGCGGTCATAGTAATGTCCAAGGAATTGGAAGCGTCGGAGTCACACCCACTCTCAAGAAAGCAATCTATGATTCACTAGAAAAGAATCACGGCCTGAAATTACCGACCAAACCTGGTCTCGACACACTTGCATGCATGGAAGCAGCAGCACAGTCTCAGATATCGGTCGGATTCTTCCTAGGCGGAAACCTTTACGGATCCAATCCTGACTCAAAGTTTGCCGATGCATCACTGTCTAACTTGGACATGTCAATCATGTTAAACACGACCCTGAATACGGGTCACGTTCATGGGTTGGCGAAGGAAACCTACATCCTTCCGGTGCTCGCGAGAGACGAAGAACATGCTGCCACGACGCAGGAATCGATGTTTAACTTTGTCAGATTGAGCGATGGTGGACCAAAAAGACTAATGGGTCCCCGAAGTGAATTAGAGATCATCGTGGAAATCGGGTCAAAACTGTCAGAAACATCAAACAAGATCGATTGGCAATCGATGCGCGACCCAGACAAGGTTAGACATTGGATCAGTTCGGTTGTCCCAGGCTACTCTCAAATCAAAGACATCGGTACAAACCGTAGCGAGTTTCAAATCGAAGGACGCACCCTCCATTCACCTGTCTTTGCAACTGATAGTGGGAAAGCCCAGCTTCACGTTCACACGTTGCCAGATCTCTTAGCACAAAACAAAGGTGAATTTCGACTGATGACCGTTCGTAGTGAAGGTCAATTCAATACCGTCGTCTATGAAGATGAAGATCTCTATCGAAATCAGGATGGTAGGGACGTCATTTTGCTTCATCCGGATGACCTTTCCCTCCTATCACTGAAGCACAATCAAAGGGTTCGAGTGAGTAGTAAGACTGGAACCATGTCAAACATTCGCGCTCGATCCTACGAAGAGATTCGCCAAGGCAACGCATTGATGTATTACCCTGAGGCAAATCTTTTGGTTTCGCGGGATTCCGATCCTGCCAGCCGGACCCCAGCTTTCAAAGGCGTCGTAGTACAAATCACCCCTGAAACATGATGTTTCACGGGATCCCGATGCCCATGACGCGCCTGATGTCCTTGGAAGAGACAATTCCGCTCGACTCCGTGGTGATTCTTTGGTAGGCATCAGCTTCTGGAGCGATCTTGCGCTAAAATCCTCTATCCTTGGAACCAACCAATGATTGATCTCACTGGTATCCCGATCACATCTGCGGTTCTCTTTTTTGTTGCTGGATTGATCTTTGCAAGTTTCTTTTCCGGAATCACGAAGGCAAAGAAATACCTAGGATCAATTGAATCGCAACGATATCGACGAGCAAAATTTGCTTGGCGTCAAAGAAAAATGCAAGCTGCTGAACTTCGTCGATATCGGGATTTGGTCGATGAGCTAAAAGTTCAGGTAGAACACAAGTCAGGTGAGTTATCAAATGCGGTAAAAAACTACGACAGCGTCCGAGCGTCACTCAGCCAGCTCGAGGGTGACTACCTTGAACAGAAAGAACACCTGCATCGTCAGGTTCGGCGTAACAGGATGCTCAATGCACAATTAACCGAAGTGATCGAAGCTAAGGCCAAACTGAGTGCGTCGCAATTGACCAAGCATCCCCAAAGCGATCCTATCAAACAGGCTGTTGTTCCAATGAACCATCGGTTCAGCAGTAAAGTAGCTACACAACCGCTGATCATCAGTGATCGCGTGAAACTTCGTATTCCGCGTAAAGCCGAGAAACACAAACCGGAAACACAAAATTAGCTTGGCTGGCATAACCGTTGGAACAGGAAGCGAAGCAGCAATCGCGTTTCTACTCCGATTGATCTGCCACAGTCTTACCAGCCTTAAGCCTCAGGAAAGCGTCAAAGAAACCCTGAAGTTCGCGACCATCCATAACGCTGTTGAAATTCCCGACGTAGTGGCCAGTTCTGGCATCTTTCACGCGTTGATCGGGATGCAAGAAATAATTTCGAATTTGCGAACCAAATCCTGTCCTTGCCTGCGTCTCGTACTTCTTAGCGTCCTCTGCTTCACGTCTCTCTTCTTCGATCCGAGCCAATTTTGCACGCAGCATTTTCCAAGCAGTCGCTCGGTTCTGATGCTGACTTCGCTCATTCTGACATTGAACTACCGTGTTAGTCGGAACATGGGTGAGACGAATAGCACTATCAGTTTTATTAACGTGTTGTCCACCGGCACCACCTGCTCGATAGCGGTCTTCGCGAACATCTTTCTCTTGGATATCAACTTCGATTGAGTCGTCGATTTCAGGCGATACGCTCACTGCCGCAAAACTCGTCTGACGTTTGCCTTCGCTATTAAAAGGGCTAATGCGTACGAGTCGATGCATCCCCTCTTCACCTTTTAGGTAGCCATAAGCCATCGGTCCGCGGATCGCGATCGACGCATGATTGATTCCCGCTTCCTCGTTTTCCTGACGATCCAATAACTCGATCGCGAAGGAATGATCAACGGCCCATGCCGAATACATCCGGAGCATCATATCCGCCCAATCGTTCGCATCGGTCCCTCCGTCACGAGCATTGATCGTGAGGATCGCTCCAGCAGAGTCGTTGGGACCGTTGAGTAATGCCTTGAGTTCCAAACTCTCAAGTAGATTTTCCAATCGGCTCAATTCTGCTTCAACTTCGGCGCGAACCGATGCATCTTCATCCACCATCTCGAAGAGAACCTCGAGATCTTCAGCCGAATTGGTCAGGTCGTTCATGGGAGCAACGATTGTTTTCAGTCCCTTCAGTTCTGAAACGACTCGCTGAGCGGCTTCATTGTCGTCCCAAAATCCCGGCTCCCCCATCTGATTCTCTATTGCGTGAATTCGCTCCTTCTTTGCAGCGTAGTCAAAGAGAGTCTCCTAGTTGACGAAGACGAGCTTGAATCTCTTTGCTTCTAGAAAGTAATTCAGCATCCATTCTCGTGATGGACTCCATGCGTATGATGGTGGTGTAAATTGCGTCACGCTGTGTCAGATCATACGAGAGGATCTGACACGGGTTTGTTTGTCCGGTGTAATCGCTAATAGAATTATCGATCCCAGCAATCTAGATATCGAGGTGAAATATACATGTCGCGAGTCGTTCTAGCGATGAGTGGGGGTGTCGATTCAAGTGTAGCGGCCCATTTGCTCTTGGAAGAGGGGCATGAGGTGATTGGTGTCTTCATGCGACACGGGGAAGAATCCAGTCAGGCATGTCGGGTTGAATCGGCGAATCCAAACCCTGAGAAATCACTTCCCATCATCAAGGACCATCCCGGATCACAAAAGTCAGGTCGCTTGCGTCAACAGCGGGCTGATCACAAGCAGGGATGCTGCACCGCATCTGATGCCGCTGATGCGCGTCGCGTCGCGTTGAATATGAAAATCCCTTTCTATGCACTCGATTTGCAAAGTGATTTCCAGCGAATTGTGGATTATTTCGTCGATGATTACCTCGCCGGCAGGACCCCTAACCCCTGTGTCAAATGCAACCACTGGATCAAATTTGGTCGATTGTTTGACTACGCCGACGATATCGGAGCGGAATTTGTCGCAACGGGTCACTACGCTCGGAAACATATCGCGAAGGGTCAATCCACCTCAGATCATAATGGCGAGTACCAACTCTTGAGGGGTTTTGATTCCGATAAGGATCAGTCCTACGCACTTTTCGGAATCCAAAAAGACCGCCTCAGCCGGATGTTGCTACCTGTCGGGGGATTCGAAAAGCCAAAAATTCGCCAGATTGCTGAGAGCTTGTCACTCGGCGTTGCAGGGAAACGTGACAGTCAAGAGATATGTTTTGTCACACAGGGCCATCACAGCGACTTTGTTCGAGCCAAAGATCCAAAGAGGGCAGGGGAGACCGCTGGTCATTTTGTCGATACTAGCGGGAAGATTGTCGGTGAGCATCAAGGGTACGAAGCATTCACTGTTGGCCAACGCAAAGGCTTAGGAATCGCCCTTGGTGAACCCGTTTTCGTCACCCGCATCATCCCGGAAACAAAACAAGTGGTATTAGGCAACAAACAATCGCTCGCTAGAAAAACTTTTGAAGCAGATGAAGCTAACTGGCTCGTTGATGATCCCGACAAAATACCGGAGGAAGTTGGGATTCAAATACGGTACAACGGCGAACCAAAACCAGGCCGTATCACACTCATCGATCAGGATCCGACTCGATTTCGAGTGGATTTCGAGCATCCTGAGTTAGCCGTTGCTCCAGGACAAGCAGCTGTAGTCTACGATGGGCAGCGGGTCCTCGGTGGTGGTTGGATTTGTAGCTAAACCACAAAAACAGACACACCTAGAAGCCACCCAGAAGGGTGGCTTGTTTTGTTTCTCGACGCAGTGGAAACCCAGATCTGCAGCAAAAGGCTGCTCAGGGATGGCTCAATTTGAGAAATAAGTTGCCGCACCGTTTGGTGATAGCTAAAGTTGAGTGGAGTTTTGCGGTGTTTATCGGATTTCGCACGTCATCCTGCCGATACGATAAAGGCCGAGTGCAATCCGGGCAAAAACCAGACGGTTACATTTTTGGGGGAAGGAAGCGGGCACAATGAAGAAAATTGCGTTGACAATCGCTATTTCTGGTTTGTTTTTTGGTGCATCAAAGGCTCAAGCGGATCAGGTATTACTGAGTGAAATGTTCGGTCGTGGCATCCATGCCTACTACGTTGGCAATCAAGAGATTGCACAGGAGATGTTCACCTCCGCCATTGATCATGGACTGGAGGATCCGCGAGTTTACTACTTCCGCGGCATTTTGGCTTTTGACAAGGGGCATACCGAAAACGCAGTTGCAGATTGGGAACGCGGTGCCGAAATCGAAGCGAATTCGCGAACCAATTTTGCAATAGGTCATACCCTGTCACGATTCCAAGGCAGCGGACGTGTTCAACTGGAAAGTATTCGACAAGCAGCGAAGCTAGCAGCTCTAGAAGCCAGAATCGAAAGAGCAGAGCAGCGATACGGTGAGCTCGCCGCAGGAAGCGTAACCCCGTCAGCGAGCGGAGGAATCACGCCTCCACCGGTTCCTTCAGACATCGTGAATCCTTTTGCAGCTGACATGGCAGAAGGGTCGGCAAGCGTTGTTGATAACGACGCTTTGAAGAACGCAATGAGTGATCCGTTCGCGGGTGAAGCCACCGCAGCTCCAGCGAACCCAACACCCGCTGCCAATAATGACCCTTTCAGCGGCGGTAACGCCGGTGGTGCCGATCCCTTTGGCGGCGCAGCACCTGCTAACAATGACCCGTTTGGTGGTAATGCCGACCCGTTTGGTGGCAATCCTTTTGGAAACTAATTGGATCATCCAGCTTTCACACACAAAGAAGCGGAAGTCGTGAAGTCGACTTCCGCTTTTTTTATGCGCTAAGACGGAACTTACTTGGATTGGTCACGATTAAAAAATTTATTCAGGACCGCCTCACTCGGCTTTGGAGTGACCCAAGAAATAAGGATCATTGCGAGGGTCGATACGAATAACATCACGACGACAGGTTTTAGCGAAACATCCATTCCGTTTACGTTGATGTGCACCATGTAACCGCTCAAACCACCTTGGTCCATTGGGACTTGCAAACCCTGATAAAACAAGAAGCTCCAAGAACCGATTGCCGCCAAAACGCTCGCCATCGCGCCCAAGGCAGACAGACCTCGCCAATACAGAGCTGCTACCACCAAAGGAAAGAGGGCGGAAAATCCGCTAAAACACCATACACCCATCGCAAACACACTGCGCACGTTTCCTAAGCTTAGTAAGTAGGTCACGGCAACAATCACGACAATGAAACATCGCGTTAAAACAACCTGCTGTCGATCACTTAAACGATCTTTTCCGATGTAGTGAGTAACAATGTCATTGGTAAAAATGGTTCCAAGGCACAGGAACTGACTGTCTAGACTCGACATGATTGCTGCCAAAATCCCAGCTGCTAGAAAACCACCAAGGATCGCGCCCGTTTGAGTTTTCACTAAGAACGGAAGAATCTTATTAGCATCCACGACTCCACTTGGCAAAGCGGGTAACGGCGGGCCAGAAGGCTGAAGCTCTGGTGATGAAAACAAGCCAAAAGTCCATACACCTATCAACACACAGGGAACCCAAACGATCATGATGAAAAGTGGTTGAAGGATGACGGGTGCTTTAAACGTTCGAGCGCTTTTTGCAGTCATCCAATGTTGGAAGACATGGGGAAACATGCCCACTGATAATGGGATCAATAGGTACATTAAAAACTGACCGTGCCCCATGTTTTTTCTAGTTGAATGTGACTCTGGCACGATCGAACTTAAGTACTGAAGATTATCAAAGAATGACGCCTTTCCTCCCAATCGATTGGCAATCACATAAAACGTGACAATGCCTAAAATCATGAAGATGGCGGTTTGAAAAGCATTTGCCCAAGCTGTTCCTCGCATGCCACCATAGAAAACATAAGTGAGCACAACGAGGCAGATCAGCAGCGAACCAAGCCAAGGTGGTACACCGCCATGAGTAGCCGGATTAATCGTTTGATCAGGTTGCAAACTCTGGAACCAGCTAAGATTTGGTGCAAGCCCAGCCGTCATTGCCTGAATCACACCACCACTACTGATGACACCAATCAGTAAATACGGGATGACGAGTCCGACAAGAACGGGAAAGAGCAGTACACCGATGAAATCACTATCGAGACGATCGCGGAAAAATTCAATTTGAGTGGTGTAGTGGTGCTTCCTGGCGAGGGTCCAAACCTTCACTCCTATCAAGAAAAAACAGAGTGAGTGAATGATCCCGCTACTGCTGGCGAGCATTCCGTAGACACCTATTCCCTCTCGATATGCTTGCCCTGTGCTGCCAACCAGCGCAAAGGCCGTCATGGTTGTCCCAAACAAACTCATCACCAACAAAAATGGTCCAATTGAATGGCTTGCCACCTGGTAGTCAGCTTTGGTCCCTCGGAAGAGTCGGCTTGAAATGAAGCCGATTGCTAATAGGAGAACCAGATACCCGAGGATGATCAAAAGTTGCGTTGTTCCAGGGTTCATGATTGAGCCCCCCCATCACTTTTTGACTCTTGGCTTCGAGTCTCTTCACCTTGCTCCCCAACTTCAGTGAGAAGCGAATCATCATCAAATGGCCAATAAAACTGGCTGACCATACCCCAACTGATCACTGCAACAAGGGAAACACCCAAGTGCCAAAAAAGTCCCGCCGGTAGAAAACCAAAAACTAATGTCGAATTGCTCCATAGCCAATAATCCTGGTGTAACACCAATAAAATGGCTGAGACTAACAAGACGGGGACAAGACTCGTTTGCCGTTGCATGCTGAGAAATCGTGAGTTGGTAGAAAGGGTGACTGCTTTGAGAGCGGATTTTATCCACACATTGCTATCAAAACGAAGTGGAATCAGAGCGAATAGTCTAAGAGATTAGGCAAAGTGTTCCTACTTTGGATTCTCTTCCCTAAAATCGGCATTCGATTTGTGAACGGTCCTATCTATGCTTTGCCGTTAGATGGTGAGGAAGAGGGCGTGACAAGAATCCTTCTTAACACCAACCTTAAAAATCTTAAACTTTCGCCGCCAACTGACACGATCGAACTGTGGAACACTGGGAAGCTTGGCTCAGTCTAGCCGTCGCATTACTCCTCATGGTCAGTTTGACCATGAGGATTGCACCGCATGATCTCTTAGCCGTCAGTTGCTTGGGCATCCTAATGCTTGCCCAGAGTCTTACGGGATCAGAACTGCTACCCACACCGGAAAAGGCAGTATCGGGTTTTGGTAATCAGGGTTTGATAACGATCGCTCTGCTATTCGCCGTGGTGTCAGGCTTGGAATTCACAGGAGGTACAGAATTTGCCACCGGCTGGTTTCTAAATCGTGCGAGAACGCTCAAGGGTGCTCTATCAAGACTATTGGTTCCGGTTGCTTCCCTCAGCGCACTGATGAATAACACACCGGTGGTGGTTGCCTTAATCCCAACGATTAGTGACTTGTCACGGCGAATCTCCTCGTCTGCGAGTCACTTGCTCTTGCCGTTGAGTTACGCTTCGATTTTGGGTGGTATGTGCACGTTAATCGGAACAAGTACAAATTTAATCGTCGCGGATTTGAATCAACAGGCGATCGTTGATGGCGTCGCAACCGAACCACTTAACTTCTTTAGTCCCGCTGTGGTTGGAATTCCCGCCACCATTCTCGGGCTCGCCTACATGATATTCGCAGCACCATGGCTACTACCGAGTCGACGCTCTGCCGTTAGTGTGTCCGACGATCCACAGCAATACACGGTTGAAGTTCAAGTGGATCCTAATGGACCACTGGTTGGTAAAACGATTGAAGAGGCGGGGCTACGTCATCTTCCCGGTTTGTACATCGCTGAAATCCAAAGAGTCGACGGTCAGATCTTGCCAGCCAAACCTGAGCAAAAGCTGTACGCAGATGACTTGCTAATTTTGGTTGGAGCATTGGAGAGCGTCGTTGATCTTCGAAAAATACGCGGATTAATTACCGGAGACGATCAAGCCCGCAAGTTAAAAATACCGGCATGGCAGAGAACCTTGGTGGAGGCCGTGGTGAGTCCGCGATGCGCTCTACTAGGCAAGACTATTCGTGAAGGATCTTTTCGGTCGCACTACAACGCAGCTGTGGTTGCGGTTGCTCGAGGTGACAAACGATTAACGGGAAAGTTAGGCGATGTCCGACTTGAAACAGGTGACGTCTTACTTCTCGAAGCCTCACTTTCGTTTCTCCATCGCCGTCGCGAGTCAAGAGATTTCTATCTCGTTAGCGCCGTTAAGAAGGGGAATGTGCGACGGCCGGAAAAAGCCCTCACCAGTGTCGTAATTCTTCTTGCAATGGTTTTCGTTGCGAGTCTGACTGCGATCCCGATCTTGGTGGCTGCATTAGTTGCTGCGATCTGCATGATCGTCATGCGGTGTTGCACAACAACCGAAGCTCGCAGGAGCGTCGACTGGTCCATCCTGATCGTAATCGGAGCAGCGTTAGGTATTGGTTTTTCTTTGGAGCAGAGCCAAGCTGCCTCCGGCATTGCTAAGGCGCTCCTAACTCTGGCAGGTGGTGAACCATTGTTAGCTCTTGCCGCCATCTATCTCACCACGATGATCTGTACGGAGCTAATTACGAATAACGCCGCTGCGGTTTTGATGTTTCCTATCGCTCTCAATGCTGCGTCCGCGCTGAATTGCAATCCTACGCCTTTCGTGATCACCTTGATGATTGCTGCTTCAGCAAGCTTTCTGTCTCCATTTGGTTACCAAACTAATACGATGGTCTACAGCGTTGGAGGTTACCAAGTGAAAGATTACCTGAAGTTTGGAGTACCTCTTAGCATCATTGTCTTTCTGGTGACGATGACTGCGATTCCATTAGTATGGCCTCTGGGATAAGCCAGTAAATCCACGAGAATCACTCGTGGATTTAGAGCCACGTGTGTCAACCAATGACGCCTTATCTTAGGAACGCGCGATCGGTCCTTGTGTAAATTTCTGTTATGTCATCCAAACCAACCAGCCCAGAATTCAATCAACCGCCATCTCTTGAGGAGGTTTTACGCGTTGATCGGCATCGTTTAACGCGACTTCGTCGATCGCTCACACAAGAGCAATATGAACAGGAGATTGCTAAAGCGATCGAGGTGAAAAAGGCACGTGAGAGTCTAGATCCAAAACTGAACTATGATCCGGATCTCCCCATTTCTCAGCACCGCCAGATGCTTATCGATAGCATCAAGCAAAATCCTGTTCTGGTTGTTTGTGGAGAAACAGGTAGCGGTAAGAGCACGCAGTTACCAAAGCTATGTTTAGAAGCAGGACTTGGGCGAGATGGAATGATTGGTCATACGCAGCCTCGAAGATTGGCTGCGAGAAGTATTGCTAATCGGTTGTCTGAGGAAGTTGGGAGTACAGTAGGAGAAGTTGTTGGTTACAAGGTTAGGTTTGGTGATCAAACCAGTAGAAGCACACTGATCAAATTGATGACTGATGGCATCTTGCTGGCAGAAACACAAACCGATAAAGATCTTCACCAATATGACGCGATCATCATTGATGAAGCTCATGAACGATCGCTAAATATCGATTTCTTACTCGGATATCTGAGAAAGCTTCGTTCAAAGCGGCCCGATCTTAAAATTATCATCACCTCTGCAACCATCGATGCGGAGCGATTTGCTGAGCATTTTTCTACTGAAGAGAACACGGTTCCCATCATTACGGTCGAAGGCCGAGGCTATCCGGTAGAAATCGAATACCTACCTTGGACCAAAGATGAAGAGCAGGAAAAGCGCTACCATCTCGGAGAACATGTCACACGCGGTTTAGATGAGTTATCCACTTCAGGTGCCGGCGACACGCTTGTGTTCTTGCCAACCGAAAGAGACATCCGAGAAGTTTCCCATCATGTCGCGGGTTATTATCGTCGGCTTGGATTAAGTCAAAGATATGAGTTGCTCCCCCTTTACGCGCGACTGCCTCAAAAGCAGCAACAGCAGATTTTTAAACCGGATGGTAAAAAGATCCGGATTATCTTCGCAACAAATGTTGCTGAGAGCTCCCTTACAGTTCCGGGTATCCGCTACGTCATTGACTCGGGTACTGCAAGAATCAGTCGTTACAATCCTCGATTGAAAGTACAAAGGCTACCGATCGAGTCGATCAGCCAAGCCAGTGCCAATCAGCGAGCGGGTCGTTGTGGGCGGTTAGGCCCGGGAATCTGTGTGCGATTATTTGGAGAAGATGATTTTGATTCTCGAGCAGCATTCACTACGCCTGAAATTCAACGTGCCAACCTAGCGGCTGTCATTCTTCGATTGAAATCCCTAAGACTCGGTGAAATTGAGGACTTCCCGTTCCTCGACCCTCCTAAACCCAATGCGATTAACGACGGCGTTCGCACTCTACGCGAATTAAATGCCATCGACGATAGGCAAGATTTAACATCACTGGGACGAAGAATCTCTCGATTCCCTGTTGATCCCCGCATCGCCAGAATCTTGATCGAAGCGGAAGACAATCATTGCCTATCGGAGGTTCTTCCAATTGCTGCGGCGCTTGAAATCCAAGACCCGCGCGAAAGACCGCTAGAATCGCAGCAGGCTGCTGATGAAGCTCACGCCCAATTCAAAGATGAAACAAGTGATTTCTTATCGCTGCTGAAACTCTGGATGTATTACGGCGATATTCGAACCAAAAAGAGTCGCAGTCAAGTGGAAAAGACCTTGCGACGGCAATTCATCTCACCGACCCGAATGCGTGAATGGGCGGATGTTTATCGCCAACTCAAAGAGTTGATCAGTCAGCAGCGAAAGAGTTCCAAAACGAAGATAAGGCCGATTTCTGGTACTGCTGATGATGGGCTGACTTTGGATCACATGATCAGTGATTCCCTCTACATCAAAATTCACCAATCTCTCCTGTCTGGATTGTTATCTGGTGTAGCAATGCTAGGGGATGAAAAAGAGTACACCGGAGCGGGCGGTATAAAATTCTTCATCTGGCCAGGATCGGGAATTGCTAAATCCAAACCAAAATGGATGGTTGCTGCGGAGATCATCGAGACTTCAAAAACGTTTGCCAGGGTCTCCGCGAAGATACAGCCCGAATGGATTGAAGCCGTTGCTTCTCATTTGCTCAAAAAATCTTACTCAGATCCTCACTGGAGTAAAAAACGAAGCAGTGCTTTTTGTTATGAGGCGAAATACTTGTTTGGTTTGCCAATTATTCTTAAGAGACGAGTTCCGCTAGCACCTATCGACCCTAGTACTGCAAGAGATTTGTTAATTGACCAGGGTTTGACGGAAGACCTTATCAAAACGAATGCGAAATTCTATCAACACAACCGGACACTCCTTCTGGCTATTGCGGAACTAGCCTCGCGTACAAGAGATCGCAATCTAATATTAGATAGTTATCAGGTAGCGAGGTTTTACCAAGATCGATTACCCGCAGAGGTGCTTGATAGAGTCACACTCGAAAAATATGATCGCGCCCTATCCAAGCCAAAGTGGTCGTTGCAGAACTGGACCAGTCAGGATGTTATCCAACTCTTGAACGAAACCCGCGACCCTCCTGATCATGGATCTGCCTACTTGCACCCACGTGATTTAATCACTGATCACCAAACGATTGATCACGATGACTTCCCTGATGAAATCGTCATCGAGGGTTCAAGTTTACCACTGGAATACTCTTTCTCACCCGGAATTGAGGGCGATGGTGTTCGCGTAAAGGTTCACCGATCAACCGTTTCACAATTATCAGGTGATCAACTGGAGTGGGTAGTCCCAGGACTTTTCACTGAAAAAATACTGCAACTGATTAAATCATTACCTAAAAGGCTTCGAAGGAATTTTGTCCCAGCTGCTGATTCTGCAAAGTTGCTGTCGGAGTCTCTAATGGAACAATACGGAAAGGCACCTTTTTTCCCCGCAGTTTGCAAGGCGTTTTCTGAATACGCGCAAACGGATATCCGTCCTACTGACTTTCAACGTGAGAAAATTGATGAATATCTCAGCTTTATCATTACCGTTGTCGACGACGATGGGGAAAAAGTTGCGGAGCATCGAGATCTCTCGATTCTGCAACAAGAGTTCAATCAACAGGGGGTAACTCTTGAGCTTGATCAGTTCCACTTACATGATGACGACTGGCATCAAAAGCACGTAACCACTTTTGATATCGATTCCATACCGGAATACGTAATGCGTCAGAAGAACGGCATGAATATCCGTCTTTATCCTGGATGGATTGATCATGGAGACAATGTCTCGACCGATTTATTCAGCAATCAAAACTCAGCTGTGCAATCAATCGATCTAGCAATGACGCGCCTTTACTATCTCGCTGAGAAGAAAGAAATACGAACCCAGGTGAGGAATTTCCCTCGTTTGGACGAAGGTCACATCAAATTGTCTGATCGCGTGCCATCGCGGGACTTCGAGCAAAGACTCATGGATCTTCTCGCACGAGTAGCCTTTGTATCGAATCAAAACCCAATTCGCACAAAAAGTGAATTCTATGGACGGCTCGATGGTGCCATGGAATGTCTTTCTTTGGCTTCGCAGGAAATAGCAACTTGGATGGGCAAATGGATTGACCAGCATTTTCAACTACGCTCTTTATTGGAAGAAAAACGTCATTGGCTCGTCACAACAAACCAGATTTCCAAAATCGAGGAACAACTCGATTGGCTTTATCACAATGAGTTTCTGGAACTCACCCCGTGGAACTGGTTAATTCATTACCCACGATACCTGCAGGCAATGACTGTTCGGATCAATCGGCTCTCTGATCAGTCGGCACGGCTTAAAGAATCTGAAAAATTGATATCTGATCTCTGGGAGCGTTGGTTGAATACCTGCCCGGCGCAGAACCGAGATGCGGGATCACTGTCTAACAGCGAGTTCCGCTGGATGATAGAGGAATTACGGGTCAGCTTATTCGCCCAATCACTCGGTACCTCGGTAAAAGTTTCTCCTCAGAGATGTGAAAAGCTGCTTGCTCAGTCATAAGAACTTCTCACGAGAACTCAAAAGAATTTCCATCAATCGCTCTCGCAATTCGTTTCCTTCGCATCCTATCGAAAACGGCCCCATGCATCCCTTCCAGGAACTACCAAAGACTATTGAATCCTACTTCAGTGAGTTGGAGACGTGGTTGGATTTAGAAGGTGTTGCTGAGCGTGAACGGATGATGCGACGAAGAAAGCTACGTTCTATCAAAGATGCAGAACGGACAGGTGAAGCGTTGTTGCATCTACGAATTCACGAACATCAAACGGGACTAGCCGGTCGTATCCTGATTGATTTCGTTAAAAGCGCTCGACATGATTTTCCTGCGAATCGACTTAAAGTTGGATCACCGGTGGTCATTACCGATCAGGATAGCGACAGTGATCGGGGCCTTTCTGGTGTTGTTAGCGCAAAGAAAAAAGATCTGATTCAGGTTGCCGTTGAGCATTGGCCAGAAGGCGACCGATTTCGAATTGATTTATCACCTGATGAGTCAACTCGCCGGAGACAGCTCGCTGCAATGGCCAAGGCAAAGATGGCCAAAGGACGATCGAAACAGTTGCGAGACTTGATCATCGGTACCCGCGACATAACTCCAATGGGTGATAACAGGGAGACAATACATTTCCAAACACACTTAAATGATTCCCAAAAAGACGCGGTTGCATTCGCTCTGGCATCGCAAGAAATCGCCATCATTCATGGCCCACCAGGTACGGGAAAAACCACAACTCTGGCTGAACTAATTTACCAAGCTGTAAAAGAAGGTAAGCGAGTTCTTGCTTGTGCTCCAAGCAACACCGCTGTTGATAATCTCCTGGAAAAACTGATTCCCTTACCGCTTGATGTGGTTCGTGTTGGACATCCCGCGCGAGTCTTCAGTGAATTAAGAAATCACACTCTTGATGAAATTGTTGAACGAGATCCGTCGACAAAAATACTGCTTGATATGCGCCGTGAAGTTCAGCAGTTAGTTCGCGATGCACAAAAGATTAGTCGTGGCAAAGATTGGCGGCGACGCAAAAGAGAATACTTTTCCGAAGCTGGCATCCTAAGGGGGCAGATCAAATCGCTAGAAAAATCAATTGTCAGTAATGTGATTCAATCCGCAGATGTAATTTGCACTACCACCACGATTGATGATGACTTAATTGGTCAAGATAGTTTTGACATGGTGGTTGTTGACGAAGCGTGTCAAGCAACAATTCCAGGAACTTGGCAAGCTATTTTGCGAGCAGAAAAACTAGTCTTTGCCGGTGATCATCAGCAACTTCCTCCGACTGTCCTGAGCAAAGAAGCCATTTCCAAAGGTATGCAATGTTCTATTTTGGAAAGTTTAATCAAACGGGAGGGTAACAAGATCTATCGGAGACTGACCGTTCAGTACCGAATGCACCATCAAATCATGGATTTTCCGAGTGGGTACTTTTACGATTCAGAGTTAATTGCTGACTCCAGCGTTTCACACCATCTATTGACAGATAATCCACAGGCAGCGGCTAGTCCTCTTACAAATGAACCCTTGCTATTCATTGACACTGCGGGAGCTGACTTCAATGAAGAGAAAGAAGAGGAGGGGGAAAGTAAATTTAACGCCAAGGAAGCAAATTTGGTGGTGCAATTGATCGAGCAATTGACTGGTGTTGGTATTGTCGGTGATCAAATCGCAGTCATTGCTCCATACTCAGCACAAGTGCGATACCTTCGCGACAAGTTGGGAAATCGCGACATAGAGGTTGACACCGTCGATGGATTTCAAGGGCGTGAAAAAGACGTAGTCATTCTGACAATGGTTCGCAGTAATCAGGAACAAGAAATTGGCTTCCTCTCCGATTTGCGTCGAACCAATGTTGCAATGACCCGAGCTCGAAAAAAACTAATCGTGGTAGGAGATAGCGCCACACTTGGTTCTAACCACTTTTATTCCGAGCTGTTCGATTATTTTGAACACCACTCATCCTATTCATCAATCTGGGAACATCTGACCCTCTAAGGTCTTGCGCACCGAGTTGCATTCGGCGGGTAATGCCATCAGATTCGCTTTCTGACTCCAAAGAGATCTTGATTTCAAGACCTCGACAGAAGTATGCATATTTCATGAGCGGAAAAATGTATGCCACTTCCTTCTGGCCAGGACTGACGGATCTCTGGTGGAGGGGTCGATTATCAGCACTCCCTTATGCCATCGCATTTGCGGGTGTTCTTAATCTGTATCTAATTGCTCAGTTTATTTACCCAGAGTGGCTCCCTAAATCGGTGAATCAGCTCATTTTCTGGGTTGGTCTCCCGATTTGGCTTCTTTTTATTTTTCGCGATTTCAAGTCTTTGCCATCAACGATTGATCCTGACCAATCGTTAAGTACAGCAGACCTTTTTAATGACGCTTTGGCACACACGCTAAGAAATCAATATGCTGAAGCTGAAGGCTTGTTGACCGATATGCTAGCAATCGAACCGCGTGATCCACCTGCACTTCTCTTGCTTGCCGGACTTTACCGTGCGACGCATCGTTATGATGCTGCGCTTCTCCTTCTTCGCGAAATGCGGCGTTTAGAGGTTGCGGATCGGTGGTGGTTGGAAATTCAGGCAGAGGAGCGTCGAATTGCCAACCGGTTAGGCGACAAAGCGGTAAAGAGTCTGATCGTTTCGTAATGTGCGATTCGACGGCAAAAGATGCCGGAAGTCGACATCCCCCCCAATTGTCCCGTTCGAGACTTCGAAAATAGTCACTCGGAAAAGTCTCATGCTTTGACGGGAATATCCGTTCGAACCTCCGTGTTGTGCTGTACCCATCCCCGATTTTGAATGAAATGGATAGAATTTAGTAATCGAATTGGCTGTCTTGCCTGCTTTGACTTGCACGATCTTCCAAAAAAGTGGTAGCCGTAGTGCAATCATATGGCGTGTGGTTTGCTGTCTCATTGAAGCAGCTTGCCGCAATGGCCAATTTGGCATGAAAATGTCAGCCCAAATAATGAAACATGACCCAGACACCCCGCTTGAGTCGTTGATTTTTAATCGTTGAAAACGGTATAGGCAGAAAGTCAGCAACTGAATCGTAACGAGATAGAACATGTACGAACGATTTACCGACCGCGCTAGAAAAGTCATGCAACTGGCTAATCAGGAAGCGCAACGTTTCAACCACGAATACATCGGGACCGAGCATATCCTCTTGGGGCTTGTCAAAGAGGGAAGTGGAGTAGCAGCAAATGTGCTGAAAAATCTCGAAGTCGATCTCAGAAAGATTCGTCTCGAAGTGGAAAAATTAGTACAGAGCGGGCCAGAAATGGTGACCGTTGGAAAACTGCCACAAACACCCCGAGCGAAGAAAGTCATCGAATATTCGATGGAGGAAGCTCGGAACCTAAATCACAGTTACGTTGGCACCGAGCACATTCTTTTGGGGCTTCTCCGCGAACAAGAAGGTGTGGCCGCTCAAGTTCTCATGAATCTCGGCCTTAAATTGGAAGATGTTCGTGAAGAAGTTTTAAATTTGCTCGGTCACGGCCTTGAAGGGGCTGAAGTGGGAGAGCGTGGAGGACGCTCAGGTGAAAGTGAGAGTGGTGCTAGCTCAGGCAAAAGCAGCAAAAGTAAGACACCGGCTCTAGACAGTTTTGGTCGTGATCTAACAGAACTTGCGAAGAAGGGCGAATTGGACCCCGTCATCGGCCGAGCTCGAGAGATCGAACGCGCCATTCAGATTTTATGTCGTCGCACAAAAAACAATCCCGTCTTGCTCGGAGAAGCGGGTGTTGGGAAGACAGCAATCGTTGAAGGTTTTGCACAACGCGTCATCGAAGGTGATGTTCCGGAAATCCTTGCCGAAAAACGAATTGTTGTACTCGACCTCGCGATGATGGTTGCCGGCACCAAATACCGCGGTCAATTCGAAGAACGCATCAAAGCTGTCATGACAGAAGTGCGACGCGTCAAAAACACGATCTTGTTCATCGATGAACTTCACACGCTCGTTGGAGCGGGTGGTGCTGAGGGTGCTATTGATGCAGCCAATGTTCTTAAACCAGCCCTTGCTCGTGGTGAAATTCAATGCATCGGTGCGACAACGCTTGATGAATACCGGAAGTACATTGAAAAAGACAACGCCTTGGCTCGCCGATTCCAAGAGATCATGGTCGAACCTACTGGACAGGCCGAAACCATCGAAATTCTCAAAGGTTTGAGAGGTCGATACGAAGAACATCATCGTGTTCAGTTTACCGATGACGCTATCGTAGCGGCGGTAGAAATGAGTGAACGTTACATCACAGCGAGATGCCTTCCAGATAAAGCCATCGATGTAATTGACGAAGCTGGTGCTCGAGTCCGATTGAGAACCATGACTCGTCCGCCGGATCTAAAGGAAATTGATGAAGAAGTTGAAAAGTTGAACAAGGAAAAAGAAGAGGCGGTTGCAAACCAAGACTTCGAAAAGGCGGCAAACTTACGAGATCAAGCGGAAAAACTACGTAAAAAGAAGGATCAAATCACGCAAGATTGGCGAGACAAAAGTCAGCAAACTGACGGAGTTGTAGACGAAGAAATCATTGCTGAAGTAGTCAGCAAGATGACTGGGATCCCGCTCACACGTCTCTCAACAGAAGACAGTCTTCGCCTGATGAAAATGGAAGAAGAACTCCATAAGCGAGTGGTTAGCCAGAATACTGCCGTGACCGCAGTTTCAAAAGCTGTGAGACGCAGTCGTAGCGGTCTCAAAGACCCAAAAAGGCCAACTGGTTGTTTTATTTTTGCGGGCCCGACCGGAGTTGGTAAAACGCTTCTCGCAAAGTCCCTCGCCGAATACCTCTTTGGTGACTCCGATGCACTCGTTCATATTGATATGAGCGAATACATGGAAAAGCATAATGTCAGTCGCTTGATTGGAGCGCCTCCAGGATTCGTTGGTTACGAAGAGGGTGGACAACTCACCGAAAAAATTCGCCGACGCCCCTATGCCGTCGTCTTGTTTGATGAAATTGAGAAGGCACACCCTGACGTCTTCAATATGATGCTCCAGGTCATGGAAGAGGGTCGACTTACCGATTCCTTTGGACGAAACATTGATTTTCGTAATACCATTCTAATCATGACTACCAATGCTGGGGCTGAAGCAATCAAAAACCAATCAGCATTTGGTTTCCAAAAGCCTGATGATGATGCTAGTTATGATTCCATGAAGCAGCGAGTCATGGATCAAATTGAAAGAGTATTCCGACCCGAATTCCTCAACCGTCTTGATGATACGATCATCTTCAGACACTTGACTAATCATGACCTTAAGGGCGTCATAGATTTCGAACTCGCCAAAGTTCGACAACGGCTATTGGAGCGTGGTCTTAATTTAGAGTTGACGGATCTTGCGAAGGAATTCTTGGTTAAGAGAGGGAGCAATCTGGATTATGGTGCTCGACCATTACGTCGCGCACTTGAGCAAAGAATTGAAGATCCTTTGAGTGAAGAATTACTCCGAGGAGCATTCGAAAACCACGATACGATTATTGTCGACGCGATTGCTGAAAACGAAGACGGAAAACAAGTTCCAACTTCTAAAGTATCAATCAAAGATGATGGTAAGATCGTCGGACCCAAAAACTCAAAAATCAAACTGGTAAGACTGGACTTCAAGGGAGAATCAAGAGGTCTTCCGCAAGAGGATCAAACCGTTACTGCTGGATCGGCCGAAGGTAGCGAATAGCTTTCGTCGATCTAGACTTCAAACTATATGAAAAAACCTGCTTTGAAGAGCAGGTTTTTTTTGGCCATCATGAGCCTTATCGATCTCTAGCCATTGGCATGATAACGTAACCGTAACCATCGTCAGTCAGAAGTAATGCTGGTGAGGAACCGGATTCGATTTCCATCACAAAGCTAAGCTCGTTATCAAGTACCTTGCAGAAATCCGCCACATATCGATGGTCCAGTGTCAAAGTGATAGGTTCTCCATCGTAAGAGATTGGTAACTCAATCTGTGACTCACCGATCTCAGCCGTATTGGCCTCCATTTTCAATGTTCCATCGGCGAACGTGAAGTCGATTCCGCGACTGTCGTGATCTGTGACAATCGCGGCTTGTCGCAAGGCTGAGTAGAGTGGCCCCACTGTCATGTCGATCTGGACTGCATTTTCACGCTGCGGGAATACTTGTCGCCAATTTGGATAACGCCCCTCCACTAACCGAGAATAAATGACACCACGGGGTGTGCGGACGAGAAGGTCATTGTTCCGAGCAGCCACATCCACCGATTCATCTCGATCGTTCAAAGCACGTTCAATCAGCTGAATGGCACGCGTTGGAACAATCGTGCTTGAGCCACTCGTTTGATGCTCACCAATTGCCTGACCCAGTCCTTCCATGCGAGCGAGACGACGGCCATCGGTTCCGACAGCAATTACTTTTTCGCTCTCTAATTCGAGCAGAACACCGCCCAAAGCAAAACGACTGCTCTCAGAATCGGTAGCAAATACAGTTCGCTTGACCATCTCTCGAAATAGACGCGTCGGAATCACGTGATACTTATCTTCATCGAATCCGCTGACGCTGGGAAACTCGTCAGGGTTACTACCTGGTAAACGAAATTTACTGCGTGTACCACTGATCCGAATTCCTGACTGATCGGTTTCGATAGTTAATGTAGGATCAGTGCTTTCACGAAGAATCGCCATCGTCCTCTGAACAGGTAATAATGCGGTCCCTTCGGTTTCAACCTCAATACCCTCCTCAACGTCCAATCGGATACCGACTTCCATATCAGTGGCGGTTAAGACAATTCGACCGTTAGCAGCGACCAACTTCACGTTCATCAGAATCTCTTTTGGAGATCTGGTTGGAGCGATGCTTGCAGCGAGAGTAAAAGCGTTTGTCAGCGATTCGCGTTGGCAAATGATTTTCATGTAATTGGAAACAATTGCGTGTGGTCACCAAAGTTAAATTCAACTAAGCAATAGTATGACGGTGCTCAGTCGATGAAGGCACCCGTCTAATACATCTTTTTGTGTAGAGTGCTGAGTGTTATTTATTGATTTAGTAAATTTATTTATCGTCTTCTTCGTAATGGAAAACATAAAAGTGTTAGTGTTGATCTGATTCGCTTCCTAAGTCGTTATGTGTTTTGAATTTACGACTAATTAACGTGAGTGGAAAACAGGTTGAAAAAGTAATTACTTGCGTTTTAAATCGCTCAGATTTCAGACGAATTACATCATCAATGAAGACACGCAGGAATAACCTGTGGTGGTTCTTAAGACCGGTGAACAGGTAATCAACATGTTATCCACACAAGAATTTTTTCCTGTTTTGTCCATGGAGATCGAAATTAGAGTGAATGATAAATGAAATTACTGACGCAATTGATCGGTTAGTTGGCGTTTAATAGTTTCCAGCGCGTCCGAAAGTTGGGAATCTTCTCGTAGACGGTTTTCGGTGGACCGCAACGCATGAAGCACTGTAGTGTGATCTCTCCCGCCAAAGTAGTTACCGATTTGTAGCATGGTTTGATCCGTTAGCTGACGAGCAACAAGCATTGCAAGCGAACGAGCACGAACTAAGGTCTGTTTGCGGGAATGGCTACGTAGTTCGGATCGTTTGAGTTTGAAGTGTTTAGCGACAACCGCATTGATTCGATTTAATGAAAGATCGCGTTGTCTCGAGCTCGATTCGATAGCATATTCTAAAGCGTCTAGCTCCGGCTCAGATTGATTCGTCGTACACCAAAGTTTGATAGACCGAATGACTGCTTCTAGGCTCCGAACGGGTATTTCAGAGTCTAAGCGTGTAAGTAATACTCGAGAAAAATCTTTTGAAGCATCGACGTCATGTTTGATCATTAGCTCTGTAATGATTTGTTTTTTCGCATCGTAACCAGGTAATGTCAGAGGAAGGCTCAGTCCCCCAACGCATCGGCTACAGAAATCGGCTTTGAATCCTTGAACATCATGCGGCCGTGAATGACTTGTTAATAATGTGGGTTTCTCGGTAAGTGTTCTGGCTTCCAGACGCAAGGATAGTTCTTGTTGCGAACTCACTTTGTCTTGTAGGTGGTGCAAATCTTCGACAATCCACACCGACGCTCGGTTGATTTTATCACGCATCGTTTGTAGCACGTCAGCAGCGACATTTTCTGTGTACTCACGATGAAAATCGTTGGCAGTGGTGTAAAGGACATCGATTGTCGGATGATCACTCTGTTCGTTACTCACTTTTTCATCAGCAAATTGAGCAGGCTTAGTAGCTCTAAACTGGCAGATTTGTGCTGCTAGATGGATCACGATGGAAGTCTTTCCCGAACCGGAGGGTCCTGTTATCAGAATCGGGTTACCATCGGGTAGCACACGAGAAATGGATTGACTCACAAATGTTGTTAGTCGGTTTTCCTCACCGGTGATGAAGTAAGGTAATATCGGAAGAGTTCTGGGTACATCACGGCGACGAATCCAATCCAGAGGCCGTTCTAAAGCAAGTGAAGTCAGTCGCTGTGAAGGTATGTTAGCTGGTTTTGTCATCAAACCACCTACGTCAAATCAGGGGTGTCGTCGCTTGTACCTGCTCTACTAGCTTACGTATTACAGTCATTTAAGACGACAAATAAAACAAGTTTTCCACAAAATTTATCGACGTAAACGTCTGTAAACACGGGAGATACGTTCAGTCGAATCCTCAATTTCAGACGAAGTGGAAAACTTTGATACAGCGAATCGAATTGCAGAATCGATTTCTAATTTGGGACGTGACATCGCGCTTAAAACGTGACTCGGTGGACTACTTCCGCTGCTACAGGCTGATCCGCTGCTGCAAGCTATTCCTTCCAGGTCAAGCGCCATTAACATCGACTGTCGATCTGCACCAACAAAAGAAATACAGCTCGTTCCCGGTAATCGTTCTGCCGTAGCACCTTGGATTACCAGATCTGGAAACCGCTCAAGAAGTGAATGTTCAAGTTGATTACGTAAGGTTTGGCAGTGCTGCGCTGTCTGTTCCAATGATCCACAAGCAATCGTAAGTGCGTGCCCCATCCCAGCAATTAATGCCACGGGCTCTGTTCCGGGCCGAGTTTCAAGTTGCTGCTCGCCCCCAAACATGATGGGATTAATTGAGTGACCTCCAGAAATCCAAGCTGCTCCGATACCAGAAGGACCATGGAATTTGTGAGCCGAAAAGGCGATCGAAGTTAGATTTAGATTACTCAAATTTAAACGGATTTTACCAACACATTGAGTGGCATCGACGTGGACTTTTGCATGGGCTTCTTCGCACATGAGCGAAATCTTCTCGATGGGCTGCAGAATCCCCGTTTCGTTATTAGCCCACATGGTAGAAACCAGAGTGGAAGTATTCCGAGAAGCACTGAGCAGAAATTCTAGGTGCTCAAGGCAGATAGTCCCTGCCTTGGTAGCTTCAAGCCATGAAACGCTCTTACCGTTTCTTTCTAGCCATTTTCCCACTTCAAGGACACTCGGGTGTTCGATCCGGCTAATGATGTAATGTTGAATTTGGGATAAGCCTTGAACAACTAGATTATTTGCCTCTGTCCCGCTCCCAGTAAAGATCAGTCGATCGCCGCCCGGCTGATCAAGTACCGAACCGAGACAATGACCAATTTGCTCAGTAGTACGTTCAACAGAATACCTCGCAGATCGACCACGATGATGAAGACTCGAAGGATTTGCTGGGCCTTCCGATAGGGCGCTCTGCAAGCACTCGATCACGCTGGGATCTACTTGCGTGGTTGCCGCATTATCGAGGTAGATTGGAATCACGTTTCGTCTGTGTCACGAGGAAATTATTAGCAGGGCACGCACGTCTTCAATTTTAAACGGATGGTTCCACTCTCATTGAAAATCAATCGATGGGAATAGTAGAGATGCTCTGTTCTTGATCTCTTCCACAACTTCCGGTTTATTTTGGCGTTCGAACGAATCAATTAAACGAAGATATTCTGATTCAAGCTGCACAAGAATTGCGTCTTCAAACTCTTCATCGGGATCCCCAGTTTGTGCGATTTCGAGAATGGGTGGGATGAATAAATAGAGTTCGTTGATCGCTAGTTTTTGAATGATTGGCCACAGATATCGAGCTTTACTAGGATTTTTTTTCGTCCACGTGTTCCAGTACGATGCATCTTCCTGCTGAATGGACAGCGGAGTGAGTAATAATTCAGCGTCAGCATAAGTGGTCCCGCTAAGTCCCCTCGAAAGGGACACCAAGTCCCACCGCGGGGTAGACTTCGAGGGACGTTTAAAATAACCACCGGTGCGTAAGAACTGTAAACAATTGTTAGTCACTTTTTCACGCCGAATCGGTGTGATTTGCTGCTCAATGACGGGGATCTCGTAAAAGTGGAAGCTCCGCTGTTCGAGGTGCGTCGGAGAAAACTCGATGCCTGAGACGCTCCCCTGAATCAGAATTAAAGCTGCTAGAACCAATGCTACGACAACCGACGCAATTACCGACACCCAGATGCGGATAAACCAGCCGGATCGTGATTTTTTCTCACTAGATTCCATGTCGTTATTCTGATTATCAGTAGATTATTCTGGTGCAGTAAAAATGAGGTATGAATACCTTTGGTGATAGATTCCACTGTAATCTCTACAAAACTGCAGATGAAATAGACAAAATCAACCTGGGGTGGGTGACCACCTGAGGGCACTCTAATGGATCAAGCTCATTCCCTCACGAAACGCGGTTTCAGCGCCTCGATTCGATCCGACTTGTGCCAGCCGTACCCTAGGGGCTGGGCTTATCAATTAAAGATTCAGACAAATTTTTTAAGAAAACTAAATAACTTCGCGACTGACACTGAATCAGAGGATGCGACGGAGACGACACACATTGTGTCGAGTGACGAACCACTAGATCCGCGATTAGCCAGATTACGCACTGAAGCGATTTTGCTACTTTCGAAAACGGCTCTCAGCCCGAGAAAACTGGCTCAACTGGCTCACTTGGCGGACGCTACGCAGGCTCGTACACTTGTTCGCGAACTTAACCAAACTTATGAGCTGAATCGCAGAGCTATTAGAATTGAACAGGTCGCAGGCGGCTATCGGATGTTCACTCATCCCAGTCTGGCACCTTGGTTGACTCGATTAGGCCATTTGCCACCTACCGTACGAATTTCAACTCCGATGATGGAAACGTTGGCTGTGGTCGCTTACCATCAACCTGTTTCGCGAGCCAAAGCAGAGTCGGTTCGTGGAGTCGGTTGCGGCGAGATATTGCGTCAACTTATGGAACGTGATTTGGTTCGAATCGTTGGGCGAAGTGAGGAACTGGGGCGACCCTATCTCTACGGAACCACTAAAAAATTTTTGCAGCTTTTTGGATTGCGGAGCATCGAATCTTTGCCACCAATTCAGGTGGAAGCGTTGCAAGACGATCCGATTGAAGATTCACTAGAAGAAGATACATCGACACCCAAGAAGGAGCTTGTCGTGAGTACTACTGTCGAGCCGGTTCTCGCTGAGACTGATTTAGCAGTCGTTGATCCAATTGAGGGCAACAACGTCACCTCCAAAGAAGTAGATATTGACTGTTCTCCAAAGTCTCAACTGGAAGACGAAGAGAACGAGTACTACGACGACGACGATGAAGAAGAAGGTGAAGATGAATGGTCAAGTAACGATGACGATGACGACGAGGACTGGGATGATGACGACCTCGATGAAGACGATGACGAGTCAGAAGAAGACCTCGACGAAGAAACTTGGGAAGAAGTCGATGATTCTGATGATGATGAAGAAGATTGGGGCGACGACGATGACGACGACGACTGGGATGAAGACTCAGACGATGGCGACGATGAAGACGACGATGAAGATTGGGACTAATCTCCCAAATTGAAAAGCTGCCTAAGCGCTTCTAACAAGCCTTTGCTGTGTCCCTCGGCAGCGTCGCTTCTCACTGATGCTAACGGGGGATGGAGTAACTTGTTAATCAGTCGATCAAATGATTTTTCAATCTCCTTACACGTTGCTGCATCATCTTCTTTGAGTTGCAATTTATTCTTTAGACGATCGAGCTCATCTTGTTTGAGCTCATGTGCTTGCTCTCTAAGTCTTTGGATCACGGGACCCGTTGCACGGTGATTCAATGCCTGCATGAATTTTGCAGTTTCTTCCGCAATGATTTTTTTGGCTTTTGGCCATTCTTTTTCTCGCTCACGTTGATTCCGCTCACAAGCACTCCGCAGGTCATCGATTCCGTATAGGTAGACGTTCGCAAGCTCGCCGATACGTGGATCAAAGTCTCGTGGAACCGCGAGATCCAGAATTAGCAGTAGCCGATGACCGCGTCTGGAGTGCACAGGCAAGAACGTCTCCAGGTCGAGAATAGGCTCTGTTGCCGATGTGGTTCCGATCACCAAATCCGCATCCATCATCTGACGATCTAATGAATCCCATAGATCGCTCGTAGCATCGAAACTCGCAGCAACGCGAAGAGCGCGATCGTAGTTTCTATTGATGACACAAATATTGCTCGCTCCAGCTTGCTTCAGATAACGGAGCGTTTCCTGGCCCATTTCACCAGCGCCACACAAAACAATCCGTTTATCACCGAGATGATCGAAGATTTCAGTCGCGACCTCGCCAACGGCGACACTTGGCACACTCACTCTTCTACGATGGATATCGGTTTCTTGTTGCACACGCTTTGCAGCATGATTTGCCGCTTGAAAAACACCGTGTGTCAGTGGTCCTACGGAATCCCAATTGCATGCTAGGTCATATGCTTGCTTTACCTGTGAAAGTATCTGAGCCTCACCAACGACCATGCTGTCTAAACTTGAGGCAACCGTAAATAGGTGTTCCACCGCTTCGTTGCCGGATCGGTAGATCATCTGATCGATCACTTCATCAACCGATAAGCCTTGCTGCTGAGCTAAGAAGGTTGCAACGGAGGTCCTATCCACGACCGAATCGTTATCCGAAGTGGTATATAACTCAACCCGATTGCACGTGCTTAGCAACACAATCTCTGCGGTCGGGAATTGTTGTCGAAAAAGACCTAATGCATTACCCGCTTCCTCAGGTGTGAATGAAATCTTTTCTCGGAACTCCACCCCAGCATCATGGTGACTACAGCCAATCATTTGCAATTTCATCGGAGTTCCTCCTGAACTAGGGAGGACTCATAGGATGTCGAGCCGAAAAATTTTCTTTCTTCAAACCCAGATCGACGATTGCTCTCTACGGCAGAACCACCATGAGAACTTGTTAATGCTCCGAGCATGGCCAAAATTAAAAAACCAAGGCTGGCAAAAGTCATGTAGATGCCTTTTCGGCTGTGACTTGTGGGAGCGTAATAAAACTCAAATACGGAGGTGATCAATAACCAAAGCAATAAAAGCAAACTCAGTAGAACCGTCCGATCACCGAATCCAATTTCACCAAATCGATTTAGGTTCATTGCGATTCCAGCAGCCGAACCCCCTGCGACCGCAGCGGTACTAATAATTAAACATCGACGGTTCACCCGATCTAGAGATTCGAGCGTGGGTAACCGGAAACCTGAACCGGCTCGTTTATTCTTCAACCTCCACGATTGAACTAAGTACATACATCCAGAGATAAACCCCAGTAAGACACCCAAGGAACCAAGCATCATTGTTAGGGCATGAAGGGTGGTCCAGAGTTGTGTTGCTTCCGTTCTCGAGAAAGGCGGGATGTCCCGGAAGAACAATGCCACCACGATGAGAAACAAAACAGCGGGAAGAAAAAAGAAACCCACCATGGTGTCCGGTCGACGGACAAAGAACACCAAAAAAGTTACAGCCAAGATGAACGCTAACAACAGAGACCAATCCAGCCATGAGGCGAGAATCGCCAAGTCAGCAGTTTTACTCTCGGTTGCACGGATGAAAAGATAGGAAAAATGGGCAAAAAGACCAAGGCTGCTCATCGCAATGACTAGCAAACCACGTCCGGGAACACGACGCCACAAACGAGTTAGCTCTAACAGCAACACAACTAAGTAGCTGCAGAAAAAGCAGGTCACAGTGATTTCCTGCAGGAAGGCGAGCATTTTAGAGTCCGTTGCTGTGCAGAAGCGTTTGATGAAGTGGTATCGATTTTGATTATAGGCGGTGTATCAAGATATCGGTCGCTACTCGTTTGTTACGGCTAATTTTTGCCAGCCGTTTTCATGCCAATGCTCGATCGTTTTCTTACTATTGGGGTGAAGACGAATACGCAGAGCGTGATGTACATGTGTAGACAATGCAGTGATTTGACGACCCTTCAGTAAATTAGAAATCTGCAACTTGGAAAAGTCGCCCGAGCCGCTGAGAACACAAAGACTCGGAAGGCTCCAATCGATAAATGACTTGGTTTGTGCTGAAAATCGCCCGTGATGCGGAGCCATTACCAATCCCCGTTGTGTTTTTAAACGCCTGCGTGTTAGATCATGAATGCCTTCTGCATCAATGTCACCAGGGAGTACCACGCTATGACCACGAAAGGATATCTCGAGCACAAGACTCGACTCATTATCACTTTTGTAATGCGCGTTGGGTCCAGGGTGTAAGACATCTGCACCTTGGCCGATCTGTAAGCATTCACTCTCTGAGTGGACTGTAGTTATGACCACGTTCAAGGACTGCGCCGTGCGGAATAATCGTGCAAGGTTTGCCGTAGGAAGGGTTCGGGTCGTGTGGGTTGTATAGATTTTCTTTACTTTGAAGCGTCCAAGAAGACTTTCTATTCCGTTGTAATGATCCGAGTCAGCATGGGAAATGAAGATTCCGTCAATCTTCGAAATGCCTAATTCCCACAAAGCATTGCAAGCAAGTTGGGACGCGGACCTAGATCGGCCTAAGCTTCCACAGTCATACAACCATGTTTTTTCATTTCCATCTTGGATAATGACACACGTACCGTGTCCAACATCAAGAAAAACAAAATCCATGGATTGGCTCCTATGATTTGGAGCCAAGTAAAGTAAGAGATGCGTGATATACCAGAATGCGATCGTGAACCTTTGGAGATAAATCTTGAGAGAAGAGGTGACTCCAAAAACACTGGAGAACAACACAAGATAAAAAATGGCGACCGCAATATTAGACGGTTCTGGTAGCCAGAGATGCCCGTATTTTGTCGTTGAAGCTATCTCGATAATCCATCTAATAAGATCGATGCAAACATCACACGGAATGCTAACCATTTTCACAATTAAGACATGAGTCATCGACGCAATTGGCAACATTAAGCTCAATAGCAATGCTGCGATGACCAGCGGACCGAGCAACACGTTTGTGATGATGCTGATGGGAGAGATGATTCTGAAGTGTAACCACAAAAAAGGTGTCATGATCAGGAAGAGGGTGACGCTTAAAAAAAGCGATGCGCTCAATGGCTTGACGATCCAGCGTTGAACCCAATTCAATTCTTGGGCCACACGAATCATTCTAGATTTTCCAATGGAGCTCCCGACCGCAGACACGGAACCCTTTTGTAATATGCTTGGATTGGAATTTAAAGAAACGATCACACCCACCGCGAGAAACGATAGCTGCACTCCAATGTCGAATAGCAAAAAACAGTCCCATGTTAGAAATAACATTGCGCCGACTGCGAGCGAATTGATTGCATCATTTGCTCTGTAAATCCAGTTCGCAATGACCCAATTCATCAACATGATTGTCGCTCGGTTCACAGGAGCATTTAGACCCGTCAGCGAGCAGTAGAGTAAGCTCCCGAAAAGCATGGTGAGAAATTTTGCGCGTAACGGAACCCGAAATAGACCCAGCAAAAGATGGAGATGAATCATCACCAGTCCTAGGTGCAAGCCACTTACAGATAGAAGATGAGCGGTTCCCGTGACAATTAACTTTTCCCTTGTGTCGTCCGGAATCAAGTCACGGCGCCCTAAGGCCAAGGCTGCGGCGAATTCTGCATTTTCAGGTTTTAGGAATTGGAAATAAGTCTGAACTCCCGAAAGGGAAATAAACTGCAAGCGATTCCAAATCCAGAAATGAAGCTTTTGATTGTGATCGAGTATCGTAATAGACGATTGGTCTTCGCATTGAACTTGTCCCGAGTATCCGCATCTCTCTAAGACACGCTTTCGATCAAATTCACCGGGATTGGTTGGGGTCGGATAGGATTTTGCCTTGCCTGCAATTCTGATGACGCTTCCCGCTTGAAGTGTTTTGATTTCGTCAAAGACGACGACTCTCAGCTTCCCGTCTATGGGAATAAAGGTTTGACCTAACCTTATTTTTTTGACTCGCAGATCAAACCGTGTGAGGGAACGATCTAGCGTGTCATGTTGGCGAGAAATTTGGAGGGAGAGCTTCACCGACCCAACGATCTGACCTTCAAATTCAGAGGCTTCTGATTTCTCACTTAAGAAAACTTTAAGGGGTGCCAGCTCGACTTGATGGCATTTTAAGCTGTGGTAAGTCGCAAAAACTGGGAAGCATATCAATACACAGTGATAAAACGGTAACCGTTTTCGAGCTTTTGCTTTCGAATGAATCGTGCACGCTGTAAAAACGGCCAAGCACAGCCAGAAAAGGAATCGTTGCCCTGACTCAATTCCTGGAAAATGAAATTCGACCAATGAATCAACTAGAACGCCACTCCCAGACAGCACTGCGAAAGGTAACATGGGGTGACGCTGACTTCGCCATCTCACGGCATTAAGATTCAAACCGTATTTAACCGTTTGTTTCCTCAGTTCATGAAGTTGGATGATTGGACAGCAACAAAGCAATCGTTTTCGATCAGCGCAATCGGTTCAGAATCATCTGCTCAAACTCACAGGGTCATAATGTTGTCACTTTTAAACATTTCCCGGCACGCTTTATTGTCAAGCATTTTCATAAACGGTTTAGTCTGCATTGTCGCGGCAGAAGATCAAAATAAGCAGGATGAAACTGAGGTGATGAAGTTAAGCTATCCGGAAACGAGAAAAGTAGATGTAGAGGATGACTATCATGGTCATTTAGTCAAAGATCCCTATCGCTGGCTTGAAGACACCGAAAGTGAAGAAACTCAACAATGGATAGTCAGGCAAAATGATCTGACGAACCAGTACTTAGAAAGCATTCCTGAACGATCCGAGATGCGCGATCGCCTCAAGGATTTGTGGAATTATGAGCGGTTTGGAATCCCGATAAAACGAGGTGCTTCATATTTCTTTTCGCACAATGATGGATTGCAAAATCAAAGTATTTTGTATCGATCAGACAGCCTCGCTGCTGATCGCGTCGCCGTGCTCAACCCCAATCAACTCAGCAATGATGGAACCGTTTCCTTAGCGGGATACGCCGCGTCAAAGGATGGTCGATATCTTGCGTATGGTCTGGCCGATGGCGGAAGTGATTGGAGGACATGGAAAATCCGCGATGTATCTTCTGGCCGAGATCTTGATGATGTCGTCCAGTGGGTCAAATTCAGTGGCGTTGCTTGGACACCAGACGCGAGTGGTTTTTTCTACGGACGGTACGAGGAGCCAAAAGAAGGGCAAGAGCTTACTGGGACAAACGACCATCAAAAGCTCTTTTTTCATCGACTGGGAGATCAGCAATCTGAAGATCAGCTGATCTATGAACGAACTGATGAGCCAAAATGGGGATTTTCACCACAAGTGACGGACGATGGTCGCTATCTAATCTTGGAAAATTGGAAGGGTAGTGAGCCTCAGTCACAGATCTTCCTGAAGGATCTATCAAAGGATTCGTCAGTGGTGGAACCGCTGATCGTTGGATTTGATGCCGAATATGCGTTCGTCGGATCAGAAGGAGAGAAGCTATTTTTTCTTACTGACCACAATGCTCCCAACCGACGTGTGATCTCGGTACAAGTTGGGGATGTAAAGCGAGATAGTTGGACGGAGGTGATTGGTGAGCGAAACGATGTTCTCGAGAGCGTGAACCTATTTGGCGACCGCTTCTATGCTCAGTGGCTAGTGAACGCTAGCGGTCGAATATCAGTCCATGATTTATCTGGTGAAGAAACAAGCGTCATTGCACTGCCCGGGCTTGGCACAATTTCCGGTTTTCGTGGTTCACAGGATTCTGAGGAAACGTTTTTTTCGTTTACGAATTACATCACACCGACGGCCATTTACCGGGTGGATCTAAAGACACAGAAAACCGAATTGTGGCGACAACCCAAGGTGAAGATCGACTCAGATTTGTTCGTGACGGAACAGGTTTTTACCGAGAGTAAAGATGGAACTAAAGTTCCCATGATCATAACCCGACGGAAAGATCTTGAGCTTGATGGATCAAACCGGACCCTTCTTTACGGGTATGGCGGGTTCAATATTTCCATCACTCCATCATTTTCGCCCGCAACTGCGGCTTGGGTGGAGGCTGGTGGGGTTTATGCCGTGGCAAATCTGAGGG
Source organism: uncultured Rubripirellula sp. (assembly GCA_938045805.1). Taxonomy (GTDB): domain Bacteria; phylum Planctomycetota; class Planctomycetia; order Pirellulales; family Pirellulaceae; genus Rubripirellula. The sequence goes on from CALIBL010000011.1 coordinate 175,470, forward strand.
GTGGTGGGGAATTTGGCAGGGAGTGGCATGAAGCTGGAATGCGTCATAACAAGCAAAATGTTTTCGACGACTGTATCGCGAGTGCTGAGCATTTGATCGAACAGGGTTACACCTCGAGTCACCTGCTAGCACTCCAGGGTCGTAGCAATGGTGGTTTGTTGGTGGGAGCAGTAATGACGCAAAGACCTGATCTCTTCGGGGCATGCCTTCCCGCGGTGGGTGTGATGGACATGCTTCGATATCAAAAATTTACGATCGGCTGGGCGTGGGTCGCCGAGTATGGCAGTAGTGATGAAGCGGATCAGATTGAGAATTTACTGAGTTACTCGCCCTTACATAATCTGAAACCGGGTACGTGTTACCCGGCGACACTTGTTACCACGGCAGAACGCGATGATCGGGTGGTGCCGGGGCACAGTTTCAAATTCGCTGCTGCTTTGCAGGAATCACAATCTTGTTCTCAACCTGTACTGATTAGGGTCGAGACAAGAGCCGGGCATGGCGCGGGTACGCCGACCAGCAAAAAAATCGAAGAGTATGCTGATTTGTGGTCGTTTTTAATGGCTACTCTTAAGTAAGCAGCCGCAACTATTATTTTCAGCTTGATCCTGCCAAAGATGGATCTTATTCACGCTTCGATACCGGTAGTTTAAGTTACGAACGACAAGCCTACAGCACTTATGTTTTTACAAGAGCCTGACACCAATCCCTATGATCTGCAGTTCCAGGTTTTCGGATTTCCTATTCGAGTGAGTTGGACCTTTTGGGTTGCAGCGATCGTGATTGGGTACGACCTCGCGATGGGTCTCGATATCTTACTGGGTGAGCAGAGCCTTGGGGTGTTAACACTGCTTGCAATTTGGGGAATCTGTATTCTGATTTCGATCACGATCCATGAGTTAGGGCACGCCTTGGCCTTTCGAAAATACGGAATCGAATCGAGGATCGTTTTGTATTTCATGGGTGGAATGGCCATTCCAACTCGATCTGTTGGGGTGCGAGGAGGTTTAGAACCAAAACAGGCGATGTGGGTTGCAATCGCAGGCCCAATGGCTCAGCTCGCCTCAGCAGTTGCTTTGGTTTTACTGATTTCGGCAGCTTCGTACGCCGCGCCCGTTCCATGGCCACTCAACCAACTCAAACTATTCGAAAAGATGGCTGACGGTCGGCCGATTGATAGTGTTGGTCTCCTTGCGGTTGCAATGATGTACATTCGGCCAAGTATCTATTGGGCGATCTTGAATTTGATACCGGTTTGGCCTCTTGATGGCGGTCGCTTCATCCAAGCTCTGATTCAGCTGTTCGGTGGCACCGTATTAACCGCCATGAAAGTCGGTGTGGCTGCATCTGCTCTGGTCGCAGTTTTTGCTTTTCAAAACAAACAAGAGTTCCTAGCATTCATGTTTTTGATCTTAGGATGGAACAACTTTCAGGCATGGAAGCAGCTGGAACAGAGGTATTAAGCACGCAGCTTTTGAATACTTTGTTTGATGTTTTCGCGTCGTGAAGACGATCAATATCAGAAGGAAGAAGCTTGGAAGGCCATCATTCACTTGGTCGCCTACCAAAAAAATTTTTCCTTGCAACCACTTTTTTTAGAAAAAGATGTTGCGGAATCTCTAGAAGCGCGTAAAGTTACGCGAAGTTTGTAACGGTTTTGAGGAGGAAGCAGGACCGATGCCTTGCATCAAAGCTTCATCTTCTTAACCACCAATGACGATTGGTGAGCCGTGGCCGGTGGCTTTTAAAGCGGCGCTTTTCAAGTCACGAGGACTCGCCAACGTATCTTTTCTCAGCGGAGGAAAACGTGGCCAAGAAAAAAGCGAAGAAGAAAGTAGCAAAGAAGGCTACCAAGAAGAAGGCAGTCAAGAAGGCAGCTAAAAAAGCTACTAAAAAAGCAGCTAAAAAAGCTACCAAGAAAAAGGCTGCTAAGAAAGCAACCAAAAAAGTTGCTAAGAAGAAAGCTACCAAGAAAAAGGCAGCTAAAAAAGCTACTAAAAAGGCAGCTAAAAAAGCAACCAAGAAGCGTGCTACTAAAAAAGCAGCTAAAAAGCGTCGTTAAAATCGTCCCGAGGACGCATTTTGCGATCCGAATGACCATCAAAGACCAAGCTAGAGATTATCTCCGGCTTGGTTTTTTTTATGCTTAATCAATTCTATAAAACGGGAAGTGAACCCTGATTTGGCCTCGCAGAGACTTGTGCAGCAATCTGCCTGACCACCGCTTTGGCAACGCCTTCCAGCGGAGCCCGTGCTCGCTCGTCGTTCGTAATCACTTGGTCCAATTTACCTTCGTCTCCCGCAGTCCGAAGTGAGATGTCAATAGGCAAGCAGCCAAGGAACGGAACATCCGATTGTTCGGCTTTGTCTCTAGCTCCACCACGACCAAAAATGTCGTAGGTCTTGCCACAATCCGGACACAGGAAACCACTCATGTTCTCAACCATCCCTAGAAGCGGGATTTTTACTTTTTTGAACATGCTGATTGCCTTTATCGCATCCAGCAACGCGACTTCCTGAGGCGTGCACACAACAACAGCACCTGCAAGTGGAATTGCCTGAGAGATTGTCAGAGCAATATCTCCCGTACCGGGTGGCATATCGATGATTAAATAATCCAGTTCACCCCAGTTGGTATCACCCAAGAACTGATTAATCGATCCGTGCAACATTGGGCCTCGCCAGATCACTGCCTGATCCGGTTCCACAAGAAAACCCATCGACATGACTGGCATATCGCTGTGCGAGTGGATGGGTTCTATCTTTTTGTTCGCATTGACTGCTGGTCGACCAGATAAACCCAGGAGCTGGGGAATACTTGGTCCATAAACGTCCGCATCCAACAACCCAACTTTGGACCCTAATCTCTGCAGGGTTACAGCCAGACTCGCGGCTACCGTACTTTTTCCAACACCTCCCTTGCCGCTTCCGACCGCAATCACGCTTTTGGCGCGAAGAGCAATCTGGCCGAGTCGGACGGGAGGTCGATCGTGAACGGTGAGCGTGATGTTGGTTTTTATACCGGGGGCTGCGGCGACGACTTTTGACTCAATTGCATCGAGAAAATCTTCTTTGATGGGCATTGAGTGTGTACTTAGCGAGAGCTCAATGTTGACATTTTCCCCTTGAACTTCGATGGCTCGGATTTGTCCCATGCTCTCGATGGGGCGACCAGTTTCTGGGTCTGGGTGGGTACCGATTGCTTTACGGATCGTGTCAGCGATGGAATTGGACATTGGGTTTGGTAGGGTCTGTCAGGAGGTACAAAGAACGGGTTTGACGGTCGATTTTCCACTGTACAAAGGATTCTAGCCATCAGACCTGCCGGCGAAATGCTTGATCGGATTGCCGGAGTTGCTGTGATCTATCGTAGTCTACGAATCAGAACACTCTTGCGAAGTATCCATCGAGAATTGTCTTACATCGAAGGATATCTTCGGGCTGTTCTAGAAAACCACCGATATTGAATTCACTCAACACCAATCGGCGACTGAGTGATAGGCGATTGCAAGCGATCAGCCAAAGTTGGTCAGACAGAGAGTTTGATTGTTGAGTCAAGATATCGAGCGAAGCGACAAAATTGGAGGTGCCGACTTCCACTAGAAAGATAGTCGGCTGGTTTGGGGCGGGGCTGTGCAAATCGATTTGCCGATGCACCTGATCAATAATCGTATCGACATTTGGGCCGAACAGGTCGTGATGGAATCGACGCACGCAGTTCGTCCATCTTTCTCCCGTTTCGAGCACGACCCAGCGAATGGACTTTCGTTGCTGACCGACGGTTTCAATCTTGAAGCTCATCCGTTTTCTTGCCCACCTGGAGACACTTGGTTTCCTTTTGCTCGAGTTTCCGAAGAAGCCTCGATCGGGAGATGCCCAAAATCCTCGCTGCTTCGGCACGGTTATTGTTAGACGAAATCATTGCTTCGTCCAACAGTGAATCTTCATACTGTTGAATCAATTGATCGAGCGAGCGCGTCTGCTTACGGGGATGGGGCAGAGGAGGGCGGTAGGATCGAATACTGAGGGGAAGGTGTTCTACTTGAAGCGATTCACCCGTCGCCTGTTGGCATGCATGATTCATTGCCTCTTGTAATTCCAAAAAATTGTTGGGCCACGGATAGTTCACTAATGAATCAAGCGCGGGCCGGCTGATGTGTTCAGCCGCGGTTTTGTGCTGTGTCGCATAACGCCCTAACAATGCCGTCGCGATCGCATGTAGATCCTCGACACGACTTGAGAGCTGCGTACATGGAATTTGAATCGTATCTATCAAGTCGCTTATCTGACTACAAAGCATGCTTCTCTTCAGGTTTTCCCCAGATTCGCTCTGAAGCTGCTGCTCCTTATTGATGATGTGAGGTGAAAATCCAGCAACCGCTAGGAGACGTACTTGTTCCGGATAGCTCTCCAGAATGGTCAAGAGCTGTCGCTGTGCTGCGATGGACATGCGATCAATCTGCTTGCACAGTAAAGATCCACGAGACGTATCTGAATCGTTGAGATGATTCAGAAGTGGCGTCAGAGCTGCAGTGAGTAGTTCAGGATCCAGTAATGGTCCATCTAATTGGATCAGCGGTTCGCCCGGAGCCGATCGGTGGTGGATGTGCAGAGCCAATAGGTCTGCACCGCCTCCTTTGGGCTGAAAGAGCCCCACATGGGTCCGAACAGAACAAGCGACATCTACTTTTCTACGGATTCGCCTAGCTGCTAATGATGTACCAGCGAGCAGAGCGAGGGACAGTCCTGAGTTTTTTTGTCGCCAGAGATCGAGCCGTTGGCGTGTTGCGACAGCATCCTGTACGTCAGATTCAGTCTGGCGATCGTCGAACTCGCCAGCAATGCCCAAGGTGAATCCGGTTTCTGGTGATCCAACACGAACGTACCGCGCCTCTCGAATTGCAGCCCGCAGCCCATTAATCGGGGGCGGATGAATTTTCAGAGTTGCGGTGCCTCGGCGTCGAAAACCCGGGGGTGGGGAAAGGCTCGCAGCGATGAGGTCTTCTGGGCAAGCCGAGACAGATGTACCCGCTTTCGACTTTCGGCCGATCAACGTTTCACCGTCCACGCCAAGCCAGTCTGCGCATCCCCCTGAGATGAAAACAAGTTCATCGGTGTGGCTAATGCACCACACAATTGCATCGGACGACTCGAGTAGGCGAGTGAGGCGACGAATCTTCGTGCTTGATGACATGGTTCGGACTATCTGCCCTGTCCGCCGCAAGGTCTCAGTTCATTACCACAAGAACCAGAAAGGCTATTGGTAATGAAAAGGACCTTACCATCCTGAAACCACCGAAAATGGTGCGACGGTATTTCAAGCCTGGTTTAGATTGGGAGCTGTTGATCTCCGCAAAAAACCATGGCAAGAGCGTTTAAAACACGTCGAGCATGAAGTGGTGCCCGCTATGGAACCTTCGATTGCTCGGGTAAAAGTTATGCCACTTTTTGTTGTAAACAGGGATTCTCATCTCCGCAGGATAGCGATGGTAGAGACTATCGTTGCTACGGAAATACTCCTGTCCGTAGAAGTTCTGGGGGTAGTAAACGTACGGGTAGTGATAGAAACGGTTCCAATCACGAAAATCGGCTTGTCCTCCCCAGGCACGACCATAAGCTTTCTGCTCTGCGGTCGCCGATTCAGTCCCCACTGAGTAGCTGCAAAGCAGTACAGCGGCAATCAATAGATGACGTAACATTCAGACGTCCCCCCTCGAGACGGTCGATCCCACTCTGTAGCGGCAACGACGAGAATTGTGTTCTGCTGATGGGCCTTCAAGTTGAGCAGACTCTTTGCGGGGAGTTTTCTCAACAATCTCGGCGATTTCGAGCCGGTCTGACAGGATGTGATCACACCTGTTGCAAACCAATGCAAACTCGATCTACCGTCACTATCGGCATTCTCATTAGGAGCGGTTTAGTCGTTCGTGAGTGCTTTTCCAGCTAATTCTCAACCGGTTTCCGAGCCGAAACCAGTCCAATGTAGGTTTCTTTTCTCAATACGCCTGACAGAAAACCTTCTCACCAAACCATCTCAGAGCCTATGATGGGGGCCCATGGATGCAAAAAGAATGTATTGGACGTAAAAAAATCACGTGTGAGCCGATTCATCCACTTAGCAGTCCATCGCAAATCCATCAGGAAATCCTCTTTCGTGTGTGCCCTCGTATGAACCTCAAACACTCCCTGAAGACAACAGGCTTGTTCTTGGCGGCATGGATCGCTTTGTTACCCAGCATTTTGACTGCATGCCCGTTTTGTAATGCCGTATCGCAAACCCTCCGTCAGGAGATGGCTGCAATGGACGCGGTGGTATTTGCTGTTTCACTACAAGATGCGACGGAACGAGATTCAGAAACGGGCAAATTGCAGATGAAAGTCGTGCAAGTGCTCAAGGGCGGCGATCTCGTGAATGTCGGTGATGAAATCGAAGCGATTTATTACGGCGATGTTTCCAAGGGCAGGCGTTTTATGCTTTCTGGTGTTGATCCGCCACAATTGCAGTGGTCGTGCTTGCCCGTTACGGAGCGTGCAGAGAGTTACATTGGGAAAATGACCAAAATCGAAGATGATGATCTAGCGAGGCTCCGGTTTTATTATCAATTTCTCCAAGATGAGGAGTCGATGCTGGCGCGTGATGCATACGATGAATTCGCGATCGCCCCTTATGATGCAGTGAAAAAACTCGCTCCGGAGATGGATCATGGTCAATTAGTCAAATGGATCACTGATCCCGAAATGCCAACGGACCGAAAAAGGCTTTATCTGACGATGCTTGGCGTTTGTGGTGATCAATCAGATTTAGTGATGCTTGAGAAGATGCTTCGTAGCACTTCGAAAAGTGCGCGGGGTGGTTTAGACGCGATGATTGCCTGTTACCTCACTCTAGGAGGTGAATCGGGCTTGGGACTGATTAATGAACTTTTTCTGGCCAACAAGCAGGCTCCCTACGCAGATACGTATCAAGCAATTATGGCGGTGCGATTTCATGGAACGGAAGGTGACGTGATCCCACGTAGCGCTTTGGTTGAATCATTGCATCACGTGCTTGATCGAAAAGATTTAGCCGATTTGGTGATTCCTGACCTCGCTAGATGGAACGATTGGAGCCAGATTGACCGCCTTGTGGATCTCTTTGTTAATGCAGATCCAGACAACAACTGGGTTAGGGTTCCCGTCGTGAATTATTTGAGAGCGTGTCCGTTGGACTCCGCGAAAGAGGCATTGAAAAAAATTGAGAAGATTGACCCAGAGAGTGTTCGACGGGCAAATACATTCTTTTCAATACCTGTACCTGCTCGCGATAAAGGAAGCAGTAGTTCCTCCAACCTGTATCGGTTGCGCGATCGCTTAAAAGCTGTTGCATAAAGCCTTCAAGTACGATCCTCGTAGATCATTCTCGGATCAGATTTCTGATGGCGAACCCTGAGTAATCTCTGAGCGTACACAGGCTAGTCGATCCGTTTTGCCGATCAGTGCAGTTTCAACCATTCATTTCTATATGATTCACCATGTCAATGGACCAAAAACTATCACCTTCGACAGATCCAGTTGAATTTCCGTACCGAGCAATTAGTTCAACGGCAATCACTTCTGCTGTCTTTGCTGGTTTGGGTGCGATTGGTGGATTCTTCTTTTGGCCGGCATTAGGACTTGCGTTAATCGGCCTTATTTCAGGGTGGATGAGCTGCCGGCAGATTCGTCGGTATCCTGAAGAGTTTGAGGGGCTGAAGCTCGCGTTGTTCGGCGTCGCCGCTAACGCCTTCATCGTCTTTGGTGGTGCAGCTTTACATATCTACGTCTATGTAACGGAAGTGCCAGACGGCTACACTCGCGTACAATTTTATGAGTTACAACAAGACGCAAGTCAGGCGGTCGATATGCCGACATCACGAGCCGTCGAGATAAACGGGGATGCGGTTTTCCTCAAGGGTTACATTCATCCTTCTTCTGGTAGCGGAATGTTAAAAAAGTTTATTCTCGTGCCTGACTTGGGAACTTGTTGTTTTGGTGGCCAGCCCAAAAGCAGTGATATGATCGAAGTCACGCTCTTGGATGGTCAAGCGACCAAGGCTGGTCTTACAAAAAAGAAGCTTGCTGGTGAATTCAGCGTGAATCAAGTGGCTCGTAAAGTCACCGATTTTGACAATAACGTGTTCTATCGTATGAAAGTTGACATTATTCAGTGAATCACTTGATGCATTGCCAAGAAGTTACTTGTTTTGATTAGGCTTTCGGAGTTCCCAACACCACGTGTTGGGTTCAATATCTAAAAACAATTTCGATCTAGATATTTCATTTCCCTGCAAGCACCAATTTTTCAGCCAATTCACTGTAAAACACAGAGAAGCGAAGCCCCATGATCAAGTATCTGAACGGGATATTACTACCTTTAGTGATTACGTTCTGTTTTGTTTCCTGTTCGACAAAAACATCTTCAAAGCAAACACCAGTGGATGTTTCGGGTGATTCAGTCAGCAACGATCAACCACAGGTTTCAGAGATCGATTCCACTGTAAGCAATCAAACAGAATCGACAGCATCGGAGAACGCTAACACATTACCCGAAACAGAAGATAACAACCCGCCGGATGTCAACGCGAAGACGATTGCATCCACAGAAGAAGATCCAAAACCAGCTAACGGGGTTGAAGAAAGACGAAGTAGCGATAGTGCGTTAGCTAAAGGGGATATTAACTTCGATGATCTTAAATTTGATCTAGAGAAAGATGCTCCGTTTGACGCGAGTATGATTACCGCGGGACTTAAACAATTAGACGGGAGGGATGTCACATTGCGAGGATACATCCTGCCATCAACGTTGTTTTCAGAAACCAACATTTCGCAGTTTGTATTGGTGCGAGATAATCAGGAGTGTTGTTTTGGCCCAGGCGCGGCACTCTACGATTGTGTGATGGTGCAGATGGTAGAGGGAAACACAACGGATTTTGTCACTCGTCCGGTCACCGTGGCTGGACGATTTGTGATTGATACCGAATCATATCGTTATCCTCCGGGCTTGTCCCCTAACGGGGCGACGCACATGGCGGTCTTCCGCATCGAAGGTTTAAAGGTTGAGTAACTTTTTGAGATCCGATTCTCTATCGAACCATCATCTTCATTGGATCTTAGTCGTCATCAGGGTGACCAATCAGTTTTAGGACTTGTGTGGATTTGTTCTGATCCATCATCGCGCAGACGCGCTACTCGCTCAGCGACCCTCGCTACTTCGTCCATGCTCGTGAGCGGCTCAAGTGTTACTCTGAAGGAAGCCGTTTCTTCGGGTTGCAATTCAATCACTCGACCCATCGATTCCTCAAAAGATCGAGCGTTCGGAAAATTGGTGGCGGGCTCTAGTCCCACCACATATCCGTCGGATATCGCTGCCGTATTCTTCCATAAGATGAAACGCGGGAGTTTCGCAGTATTAAATGAGACAGCGAATCCACGTGTCTGATCTGAGTTTCGCAAAAGAGCAGTCGTGCTGGAAGTGTCATCCGATTTCAATTCAGCAAAGTAAACTCGCTCTGCGTACCCGACTTCTGGTCCGTCGAATTGGTTCCATTGATCGATTTCTTTTGCTGATAGTTCATCCTTTGGAGCAAGCGTTGCGATCGGCGCGTCCAGAACGGACCCTGCATCAAGAACAGGTTGCCCGAGATTGATGTGGTAAAGCAATTGCATCGTCGCCGGCTTGGAAAGATCGTTGGTAACATCATCCAAGAGCGAAATTTCCGATGAACCTGCCTGAAATCGAATACGACTTCGCAATCTCAAACGTTTGATGAATAGTCGAGACTCTAAAACTTCGCCAATCACGTCGAGACGGCCAGATGCTTCGTCATATTCAATCGAAAGCGACTGCGCGGGTAAGTTGGCAATGCGACCGTGAAGTGGATAGGTGAGCTGTCCAGCGGAATCGTGCTCAGGAGCACCGTTGCTCTCCAAACCACAACGTACAACGAGTTCATCAAATCCTTCCAGCCATCCGATGCCACTCGGATCGAAGATCGGAACGAGTGACGGATGAACAGGACCTGAGATTGGAGAGTCCCATGTGAAGTCAACGCCATCTTTTTCTATTTTCCAGATTCCCATCCCTCGCGACGGTAAGAGCAAGGCTCTGATGGATCCTGTGGCGACCTCAATCACCTCGACACCTTCTGAAGCGCCGCCGGTAAAAATCCCGTGCCGAGTGGTGATTTTTCCTTCTCGCGTATCAATTTCCATGCTCAGCGGAGACTGATCATTCCAGGCAATTTGTTGATTTGGTGAGTGAAGTGAGCGGAGTTCGGAGGTTTTTGTAGTCATGTTTCTCTTGTTAGATATATGGTTTCCCAGATTCTTTCAGAATGCTCTTCAATTGCCATTCTTGTATGCGCTGCGCCCAGCTAATAAAACATTTAACCTCGGTGGTGACTACCTAACGGATCAAAAACCGCCGTTTTCCGGCTTGGCACCTTTTTTTTCACATCATCGCCGTGCAACGCACTAACGACAGGAGCAACTGATCAATGAGCCATCCACTCCCTAAACTCCATAACGCTATGTGGCCAGGTCTCGTCGGTAAGGGCGATGAAGAAGGGCAGGAACCCCCAATCAGCCTCGAACGAATGTTGGAATTGACAGCTGGCGCCGAGGTGGACGGCCAAAAGTTTGAGGGTGTCGATTACTTTTTGTTCCATCCGCATACGGATCCGGATGCGTCTGATGACGAGCTCAAAAGGATTGCTGATTTAATCGGCAGCCACAATCTCAAGGTCGGATCTCTGGTTGCTCCGGTTTGGCCTGGAACGGTTGGCGATTCCGCGATGGGTGATGACGAGCAGCAAGGCAAATTTCTCGATGCGATTCGGAAGGCCTGTCGAATTGCCAAGGTCTTCAATGATCATGGAATTCGTGAGTACGGTGTTATTCGGATCGACTCGGCTGAGTTCGGTGTAGAGAAATGGCGCGAAGATCCATCCGCAAATACGGCTCGAATTGTTGACACCTTCCAGAAAGCAGCCACGATCGCCGAAGAGCACGGTGAGCGACTTGCATGTGAAGGAGAAATTTGTTGGGCGGGTATGCACAGCTGGAAAGACATGCTCGATGTTCTTGAGGGAGTCGGTCGCCCAGAATCATTTGGTTTTCAAGCTGACCAAGCTCACACCTATCTTTACCTTATGGGTTACAACGCACCTGAGCACGCTCTGCTACAAGAAGGATATAGCGAAGAAGAGTTTTACGCGGCGTATGAGAAGATGACAGACAAACTTCGTCCTTGGACTATCGATTTCCATGTCGCACAAAATGATGGCACAGTCCATGGTGCTGGATCACATGACAAAACAGGTAAGCATTGTCGAGCTGATGATCCGAATGGAAAACTAGATATCGCAAAGACCGCAAGCTACTGGTTGAAGGACGCACCTAGTCGTGGCATACAGCACATCTGCTGGGATGGTTGTATGTTCCCGAACGAGGTTCTAGAAAATCCAGAAACATGGAATGTCATTCTCAAAGCGATGATTGATGTGCGCGATGCGAGTGGTTGGCAAGCGTAAGGTTTCATTCAGTCGACGTAACTAATTTTAACTCTTAATAACGATAGAAATAGAACATGAAAAACCTCAACATTGGCCTGATAGGATACGGGTTCATGGGACGCACCCATTCCAATGGATACAAGCGTGTCAACGATTTTTTTCCGGAGCTACAGCACCGCCCCTGCCTAAAAGCTGTTTGTGGTCGAAATCAGGAAAAGGTTCAAGCATTCGCCGATCAATGGCAATACGAGTCCGTTGAAACAGATTGGCGAGAGCTCATCAAGCGCGATGATATTGATGCGATTGACATTTGCACCCCAAATAATTCACACGCTGAGATTGCGATTGCTGCGGCTGAAGCTGGCAAAATGATCCTCTGTGAGAAGCCTCTGGCTTTGAATACTGAACAGGGCGAACAGATGTGTGAGGCGGTAGAAAAGGCCGGTGTGGTGAACACGGTTTGGTACAACTATCGTCGAGTGCCTGCTGTAACCATGGCGAAGCAATTAATCGATGAGGGTCGTTTAGGACGCATCTTTCATTACCGCGCAAACTTCTTGCAGGATTGGACGATCTCGGAAGACGTCCCTCAGGGAGGTGCCGCATTATGGCGTCTCGATAAAGAGGCCGCTGGGTCAGGTGTTACAGGTGACCTGCTGGCTCACTGCATCGACACCGCCATTTGGCTCAATGGTTCGATTGCGGATGTGACGGCGATGACGGAGACGTTCGTCAAAGAAAGGATGCACACCGAAACAGGCAAAGTTGAGCCGGTCACGATTGACGACGCTTGCGCCTTCCTTTGCCATTTTGATAATGGATCAATGGGGCTATTTGAGTCCACTAGGTACGCTCGTGGTCACAAAGCGCTCTATACCCTAGAAATAAATGGTGAAAATGCGTCGATCCGATGGGATCTGCATGATCTTCATCGTCTCGAGTACTTCGAGCATAGCGATGAGGGTAAATTGCGAGGCTGGCGCTCAATTCACGTAACCGATCACGGTGGTGAGCACCCCTACATGGATAAGTGGTGGGTTCCTGGTCTTCAAATTGGTTACGAGCACACCTTTGTGCATCAAGTGGCAGATTTCATTAAGGGTGTCGAGGCAGGAGGCCAGGTGCATCCTACCTTCCGTGATGCTCAGGAGACTCAAAGAGTTTGCGATGCGGTGTTGAAGAGTGCGGAAGCTAATACTTGGGAACAAGTTTAGATGCCTTATTAAGCTTTCGTTGAGTTGTTGAAGCTTTCTCCACAGTGATACGAAGTCATGGATTCAAAAGAATTCGGATTTCCTAGCAGGTAGGCAAGCTGACGAACCTACTCAAGAATCAAAAACCCACGTGAACAACCTCACGTGGGTTTTTATTTTTAGCAATGAACGATGTGATTCCCATTTTGGATTATTATCTGAGAGTCCGCATTGATTCCAATGACGTTTATATGCCTGGTTTGGGGTGCAACCAAAATTGGCGACGTGCTTGGTTAATCTCATGGAGATTAAAAAGAAGCTCTTCTCGCCGTCTTCCTGTTCGACGATCAGACACGCCTTGCAGTTTGACTCGCACACCATGTGTGTCGCTAAGGCCGGATGCAATGATCGCCGCGAGTTCTAGTTGGTATCTTGCCTGCGGGTAAACAGGGACACCTCGGGTGGATAATGACCACTCGCTAAGATTAATCTCTTGCCATTGATCAAAATCATTGTCTGGCATCAGTGATATCCGTTGAAAGTGATCTAGGTTTCCAACAACCGACTGATGCAACTCAATTTTGGCTCGACTTGTGTGAGGGGAATAGAGCGACCAAGACGTCCAATGATCCCAATATCCTTGACGTTCCATCGTCGGTGCACCGATCGCAATTATCCATAACAAACCGATTATTACTTCTCTTCGCTTGGTGTTACTGGATTCACCTTGAGGACTTGGTGACGAGGTTTGAGATCGAGGTGCATGAATAGAGGTACTGATTAAGTATAAATGTTGAGCGATCAACAGTGCGTTCCAAATAAGAACGCCCCAACTATGATTCTTGGCCCAAGGGCCGAGTATTGCGATGAGCGAAAGATGCATCGCGATCGCAGCCATTGACCCATAGATCCTTAGAGTGACAATGCATAGCGACCCAGCAACTAGCAATTCAGTAATCGGTAGAATTGTACTAATGGTGACTTGATGGTTTTGTGCCGTTTCTGCCACGATGCTCGGAAGTTTAGTAATTACAACCTCTACAAAATCGTTACCAACGGTGTTCAGAAATTGTGCGTCAAATTTTCCCAGTGCGCTATATGCATAGATGCTGACGATGAAAGGTCGCATCCAATGTTTCCAGCTTTCGACGGGTATCAAGCCGAACATGATCCCGTAGAAAAATGATTGATAAGCCCACGGCTGGATTCGGTGCTGATCCGATAGAAAACAAATCAAGAGCATCAATGAGGACACAATCCATGCTTTGTTAAATTCCTTTCCCAAAGCAATCCATGCAAGACAGGCGACCAACACAAAAGAACAAATGCTTCCAAATTGCAATATTGCCGGAAGCATGGTTTCAGTGATTGGCAGGAGAGGAACAGACGGATAAGAATCTTTTGCAGTGGGAAACCAAAGGCGCCAGCTGACGCCGATCAATAAAAGAAGACCCGAAGCCCATGCGCGGCTAAATCGTCTGCCCGAGATCGTCTCGCCGTTAGGTGTAAAACTTCGTTCAGTCATTTTTCATTAGATGAAGCGTTGTAGAGTTTGTCGTTATTTTCCTCCGAAAGTCGGCCATTTGTGAAGAAGGCCACACTTCTTGCTTGTTTGTTGAAATCCATGAGCATTTTGCCCCTTTTTTGGCTCAATCCAAACGTTCTCTTTCTTTCCGTGTAGTCTGTACTTCACAGTTTCGGATAATGTCTGCAGAAATATTCGGTGGTTTTGATTTTTCTAACCAACTAGTTGGGTCATTATCAGTAGCTTTTGACGGTCCTCAAATTGATCGGCAGTACTTAGTCAAGGTATCGGAGGCGATGCTTGTTCAGTTCAAAAGTAGCAAAGCGTTCGCAGCTCCTATTATGGGTTGTGTTATTCTGCACCACGAATCAGAGATCAGTTTGTGGTGAGGGCACCCATTTTTCTGAGGAACTTCGGCCCTTGTTGGCCAAACATTGTATGGAGTGCCATTCAGCAGCTGACGCCGAAGGGGGAATAGCCTTTGATCGTTATGCTGATTCAGCAAATATTCAGTCAGACTTCGAGCTTTGGGAGAAGGTAATTCGACTCGTCGAAGAGCGCCAAATGCCGCCATCAGACGCAGAAGAGTTACCGTTAGCATCTATCCAAAAGTTTGTCTCAGGAATTCAATACGAGTTATCTCAGTTTGATTGTTCGGTTGAGAAGCGTCCTGGGCGCGTCACGATTCGCCGACTCAATAAGGCGGAGTACAACAATACCATTCGGGACCTGACAGGGCTCGATCTGCATTTGGCAGATGATTTCCCTTCAGATGATGTTGGTAACGGATTTGACAATATTGGCGAAGTATTATCGATACCGCCAATACTCTTTGAGAAATATATCCAAGCGGCAGAAGTGATTGCCGCCGCGGTCTGGGAGGATCCGGCAGCTCGGAATCGCGTGTTTCCCGTCAAGCCATCGAGCGAAGCTATCGAAGATCGGGTGTTTGCTGCAACGGAAAACGTCAGATTATTTGTGAAGAAGGCGTTTCGCCGGCCGATTCGTGTAGAGGAGTCACAAAGATTCCTGCAGTTGATGCGGAATGTTTGGGAGCGGGACGGAACGGAAGCCGAAATCATGCAAACGGTTACCGTCGCAATTTTGTCAAATCCAAACTTTATTTTTCGTGTGGAGGATGACGCCGATGCGGAAGAGGTGATTGCAGGTCAGAAAACAGAAACTCGGCTTCTTACCAATTACGAACTAGCGACGAGGCTTTCTTATTTTTTGTGGAGCAGCATGCCAGACCAACGTCTGTTCGAGTTGGCTGAGCAAGGTGAGTTGGTAAAGCCTGCAGTGTTGGTGGCAGAATCTCAACGCATGCTTCGCGACCCAAAGGCATACGCTCTCGTTGAGAATTTCGCGGGCCAGTGGTTGCAGTTGCGTGATATCGAGAGACTGTCACCGGATCCATTACTTTTCCCCAGCTACAGCAAGGAGTTGGGGAAATCCATGCGACAAGAAACCGAACTGTTTTTTGCGAGGCTAATTCAAGAAGATCGAAGCGTTCTGGAATTCATTACTGCCGATTACACCTATGTCAACGGCGCCCTAGCAAGACATTACGGGATCGAGGGTATTGATGGTGATGATTTTCAACGCGTTGCGTTACACAATAATCGCAGAGGCATTTTAACTCACGCAAGTATTTTGACTTTAACGTCGAACCCCACTCGGACATCACCCGTCAAACGTGGCAAATGGATCTTGGAAAATATGCTTGATGAACCTCCGCCTCCCCCTCCAGCAAATGTGCCCGAGCTTGAAGAGGGTGGAGAGACATTAGGATCCCTGAGAGAGCAGATGGAACAACATCGAGCGAATCCATCGTGTGCAGTGTGTCACCGGACCATGGACGCCATTGGTTTTGGTCTCGAGAACTTCGACGCGGTTGGTGTATGGAGAGAAAGTGATGGGAAGGACACAATTGATGCTTCCGGGAAACTACCCGGAAATCGAGATTTCCAAGACGCTTCTGGGTTAATGGAGATCCTAGCTGAAGATAAAAAAGAGGCCTTTGCCCGATGCCTCGCCGAAAAATTATTCACGTATGCGTTGGGAAGAGGATTAGGATCCTATGATCGATGTGCTATCAACGATACCGTCGAGTCGTTGGAGATGAACGAATATCGCTTCAGTTCGTTAATTGCTGCAGTTGTTACGAGTGAACCATTCACGATGTGTGAGGTAACGGTCAAATGATACCAACAAACAAAATAAACCGGCGTCAGGTTTTACGAGGCGTCGGATTGTCGGTCGGATTACCGTGGATGGAGTCGCTTGCTTCGGCGGCGGATTTTAAGCGTGACACTGAGAACGTGTTACCACGTCGCATGGCGTTTCTTTTTGTACCCAACGGTGTCCATCTCCCGGATTGGACGCCGCAGCGAAGCGGGTATGGCTATGATCTTCCACACATCCTGCAGCCATTAAGAAAAGTGCAGGACGATGTTCTAGTGATCAGCGGCCTTACCCATGATAAGGGCCGCGCAAATGGGGACGGACCGGGTGATCACGCGCGTAGTGCCTCAGTCTTTTTGACTGGTTCGCAGCCACGAAAGACCAATGGATCTGATATTCGGTCAGGTGTTTCTGTGGATCAGGTTGCGGCAAGGCTTGGGGGAAAGCAAACGAGGTTTTCTTCGCTCGAACTCGGCTGCGAGCCTGGGCGTAGCGCGGGTAACTGTGATAGCGGATATAGTTGCGCCTACTCATCGAATATTTCTTGGTCCTCAGAATCCACGCCAGTAGGCAAAGAAACCAATCCGAGATTTGTCTTTGAACGCTTATTTGGATCAGGCACCGTAAAAGAGCAAGATCAGCAAGCCGAGAAGAGAAGGGTTCTCAAGCAGAGCATTCTTGATTTTGTTCTGGAAGATGCGAAAGCACTCCAATCAAGACTCGGTAAAAACGATCAGCAAAAACTGGAAGAGTACTTGAACGGGGTGCGCGAGGTTGAACGAAGAATAGAGCTATCGGTGCACACCGAAGATCAGCAGTACGATCTCGATTATCCAGTTCCGGATGGTATTCCAGGAGACTACGCCGAACATATTCGTCTATTGTGTGACATGATGGTACTCGCTTTTCAGACGGACCGAACTCGCATTGCGACTTTCATGTTGGCTGATGCTGGAAGCAATCGCAGTTATCGAAATATAAACGTCCCCGATGGGCATCATGATCTATCACACCACCGAGGGGATGCCAATAAACATGCTAAGATTCGCGAAATTAATCGGTTTCATGTACAGCAACTCGCATATTTCCTCGAGCGCCTGAAGCAAACGCAAGATGGACCTAATGGTTCACTGCTTGATCAATCAATGGTTTGTTACGGCAGTGCAATTAGTGATGGTGATCGCCACAACAACGAAAATTTGCCAGTGGTGCTTGCGGGACGAGGTGGTGGTTCAATTGATTCAGGACGGCACATCAGAGTGGAAAACGAAACACCGATGTGCAACCTGTTTGTGTCGATGCTTCAGCGATTCGGTACGCCAGTCGATTACATCGGGGACAGCACGGGGCACCTACCTGGCCTAACGATCTAGAGAGGTGTGATGTGATGTCAAAGAATCACAAAAACCGACTTATCGGAGGAAGTTCCTTAATCACTGTCAGTACACTCATTTGCTGCATACTGGGTTCCACGATGGTACTGGTAGCACAGGAGATTGATGAACTCGCCAAACAACTTGGCAGTGTTGATCTGAATGAGAGGCGGGAGGCGGCATATGCTCTGGCGGGCGCCGGTTCAGACGCATTACCGGTGATCGAGCAGTTAGCCCAGGCATTGGGTGACCAAGACGCGCAGGTCTGGTTTCAAGCGATCACTGCAATTGGAAAAATGGGTCCCGCTGCATCAAGTGCAGCCAAGCAAGTCGCCGTTCATCTAGATAGTGATAGCCAGCAGCGACGTTACCGAGCCGCTTGGTGTTTGTCATCTATCGGATGCCAAGCACTACCGGTTATCAAAGAATCATTTCCCGGCGCGTCTGTTCGTTATCGAGAAGCCGCCATATTAGCGATCGGTCCCATGGGGGAAAGTTGCGGCGAAGAAGCTACAAATCTGTTGGCCGTCGCGGCCAAAGACCAGAATCTTGAGGTTGCGTTGGCTGCCGTTAAATCCATGGTCGATCGAAAAGATGCACAAAGGTTAGCAGACGTCCTAATGGATCAACGAGAGGAGCTGATCCAAGCCGCAGCCAATGGTCTAAGTACCTTGAAGGAAGTGCCAAGCTCCGCCAATGAAGTTTTGATCAGTCAGAGTGCGTCTGCTAATGTCGCTGTTCGCGCGGCAGTGATTTCTGCGATGGCTCATGCAAGCATCAATCGCGACAGTTTAGTAGAGATGCTTGTTAGGAACCTGCAGGCGGCTGATCCTACAATCACCAATTCGGTTATCCTGTTGCTCAAAAGAAAGCAAGATTCGCCCTGGTTGGTCGCCGCGGTTTCCGCGGGTTTGGAATCAAAGGATCCAACGGTGAGATCCGAGACAGCGCAGATTCTGGCGTCAGCAGCGGTCGGATCTGAAATCGCTGAGCAGGCTCTTCTGCAAGCCTTAGAGACTTCAACAAGTGACACCCCAAAGATAGTTGAGGCAATCAATCGTATGGGCGATCACATGGTTGAAGAACTTTTGACCAAGAATTCGCAAAATGATGATGTTGAACAAAAGATTGCTTTGGCGATAGCGGCACTAGATCAGTCAGTGATACCCCAATTATTAGCTGCTTTAAACTCTGACGTTCCCCTCGCAGCAGTTAGGGCAGCTAATGCACTAGCAGAAATGAATTCACTCGAAAGTCAGGTGATCGATGACTTAGTCCTCGCCCTTGATAGCCCAGTGTTCGGGGTTCGTCGTGCCTGCTTGAAAGCTTTGCGAGAGCAAACCAAGTTACCATCAGAGGCGATCGACAAGGTGCATGGGATTGCCAATTCAGATGACCCGTTGACCAGAATGGAGGCGATCACTGTTCTGGCGCAAGTGGACCCTGATAGTGAACGATCGGCGTTGATTTTTGATCTTGCGATTCAGGATACAGGGGTGGGCATCCGAAAAGCATTTCTCGATGGCATGGGCAAGAATTTCGCACTTGGCGAAAAGTACTCTGACTTTCTAGTGCGTTCGCTGTCAGACGTGGAAGAAACGATCCGACTCGCGGCAGTCAATGTTTTGGTGAGCATGGAAAAATGTTCGCCACACTTTCAGGAACAGATTCTTAATTTGATCCATGACGATTCCCCGGCCATCCGTTTAGCCGCTGTTGAGGCAATTACATTTGTTGATGAGAAGACGTCAATGTTGTCCGAGCAGATCGCAGAGTCTTTGCCGATTGCTAATGAGATCATGTTGGTGCAGCTACTTGATGCTCTAAAGCAATATGGAACAACCGCCTCCGGGCAATTTGATGATGTGGCGGAATATCTATCACATGAATCTCCCGAAGTTCGATCGGCCGCAGTGACTTGTTTGGCAGGTATTGCATTGCGGCCCCAACAGGCCATTCAAGCGATCATGCCATTATTAAAGGATGGTGATTGGATTGTTCGTAGGAATGCGGCACAGAGCTTAGGAGAGTATGGACCAGCAGCCAAGTCGGCAGTGGCTTCCTTGTTTCTGATGTTGCAGAATGAGGTTGATGAAGAAGCTGCGAGGGGCGCGTTGAGGAGTATTGATGATGCGGGTCCTGACGCGTTGGACGTTTTACTTTCTGGCTTGGATTCGGAGGATCGTCGCATTCGGTTTTATGCAATGTTTCTTATTGGCAAGATAGGACCAGATGCAAAACTAGCGATCCCAAAACTAGAAGCCATGCTTGGCCAAACGGATAGCGGAAGATTCCGCGAAACCATTCAGCAAGCCATTGATCGCATCAAGGCTGAGTGAGTCGAGTTATTGATCTGTTGCGGTCGATTGCAAAGAGATCAATCTGCCGTCTTCGAGCACGACCAAAATAGTGCCGTCATGACCTAAGCTTACGCCACCTTTTACGGGTGGACAGGTTAATGGCGCTAACCAAATATCTTCACCGCTATGAGTATCAATGGCGGCAATAAAACCGGACGAAGAATCTCCATCAATATGACCACCCGCCAACAGTGTGGAGTCTGTCGCTGCGAAGCAAGTGAAACGTCGGTTGGATTGATCCTGCCAGATTGGTGCTGGGGTTTTTCCTCCACGGCGAACCCACCTCGCCTCTTCCTTTGCTACTTTGGGGACGTTGGGGGGGCGTTTAGGGTAGAGCCCGAGATTGACGAATTGACTTCCTTCGTAGCTGGCATCGTGACTAAGTTCGCACCCATCTTGGCATTGATAATCCAGTGAGATGTATTTTCCATAGCTAGGATAGTAAGGATAGAACGCGGTGCGATACTGTGAGTCGACTTGTTTTTGTGGAGTGTTAAGACATCGTAGGGTTTTCAGGTCATATCGCGCGGTCTCATAGACTCCACCTGCAAGAAAACGAAGCTCATTGTCGATAATTTTCAATTCACCCTGAACACTGATGCCGTTGTTCACCTCAGCCTGCAGGACACCTGAATCTCTGTTCTCTGCTTTCATCAATCCTGTAGCCGCATCTAACGCAACAATGTGGGTTCCGTCGTAGTGTGTCAATCCAGCTGCTGCGTAGACAATACCGTCACGATGCGCAATCCCACCTGAAACAGGCCAAGAGGTGATTAGCGCCCCGAAGACAGGAATGCGATCAACGTTTGGCCCCACTCGGTAGCTCCAAAGACGCTCTCCGCTCGCTGCGGCGAATGCATGTACTTTTCCATCGGCGGATCCAACGAATAGCCGACCATCTGCATAGGTCGGCGCGTAATAGATTGGTCCGTCGGTGGTTTGTGTCCAGAGCTGGTCACCCGCTTGATCAAATGCTTGGATGACGCCGCGACGATCTGCAACAAAGATATTTCCATTCGCGGTGGACGCCGCGGTGGGAAGAATACCACTGCAAATCTCTTTCTGCCAAGCAACCTCAATCTTTTTGGGTATTGGTATCAAAGATCGGTCGTCGCGAGCGGTAGATCCACGATAGGTTGTCCAGTCCCCTAATTGTGCAGAGTCCTCGTCCATCACCTCAGGCGATTGGTTGTGACGCAATAGAGCCGATTCAGCAGATCGATACGTATTTCCCGGCTGGGGACGCAAGCCAATATTACCGTATAGTGAGAGTTGGCAACCGCACATCCAAGGTCCCCAATAGAGATGTCCACCAGCGATCAAAACGCCATCCTGGCATGGTGGCCGCATTGGATCAAAATGCTGTGCCGTTGAATTATCAGTTAGGACTCTTACCGTTCCTCCGTTTGCGCGAAAAAAGATGCTGTCCACACAACCGGTAGCGCGTGTGCATGCGCGCCGAGCTGGAAATGTACTGAGTACTTCCCCCGTTTTGTAGTCCAACATCACGCCGTTCTCTGATTGCTGTGGACCTGCTGCCCAAATACCATCCCGGCGCAGTACCAATTGAAGATTGCCTAGCGGATAAGTCCACTCTAGGTGACCATCATCAGCCGAAGCAACAACCGTGCGCTCACGCTGAGGTCCAGCAAAAAATACGTGTTCAGCACTACACTTCATGTAAGAGGTGGTGGAATAGCCTGTGATATAGAATTGGGCTTTTTGATTTTCACCAATAGCGTGTAGTAGATCCTCACTTTCATTTCTCCATCGAATTTGCCCCGTTTTTCGATCAATGGCAGTCAGGCAGCAATTGGGCGAATAACAAAAGATTTCTCGGTCATTCATGCATACAGCACGAGCGTCAAAAAACTCGAGTGATCGGTGCGCCCAGAGTACTTTTCCGCTCTCTAAGTCAATCGCTAGAAGGGTGCGTCCAAAGCCAAACGACGTTTCTGGGTTGTCGTAGTCGTGCCCCTTCCACATATCCCAAGGCCAATGTCCGAGCCCCCGTCGACTTGATCGCTGGGTTTCCACTTTTACTTCTCGGTTGCCCACTAATGCGTAAAGAACGCCCTGATCCTTTGCCATCCATTTCCACACGGGGCCATCACTCAGGTTCTCATTGATTTTCAATTCTCGCTCTATCTTCCCGGTTGAACCATCAATGATTTTGCAGGATGTATCATCACCGAGTAGAAGACCATCATCCGTTGCAATCATCGTATTGCGGTGGATCATGAAGCCCTCAGGCAACTCTCTGTCCCATAAAATCGTCCCGTTGTACGCATTAATACATAGCAGCGTATTCAGCATCTCGTTCTGGTTTTGCTTATGGGCCAGATGCCCCATTGCTTTATAGATTTTTCCGTTCGCAATGACAGTCTGCTCTGGCATCGGGCTAAACATTGGATAGCCGAGGAATTGAGTGCGAAAATTTCCTTTGACATATTGGTCATTTGATTGGGGGTTGTTGTCTGGACCGTGGTAGGGATGAGACCAATCATCGATGCCAATTGGGCGATTTTTTGTTTTCTTTTCACCGTCCACACATGCTGTACCGCCAGGACATAGCGGTCGCATAGTCTGATCATCGGTTAATCTGTGGCTGGCGCGAGTTCCGACCACGATTCGGTCAGCGACGTTGTCCGCCAATTGGATTCGTTCGGGTGTACCATATGCAGTGTAGAAACGCGTTCCTAAGATTCGCTTTTCTCCGGCAAGATCCTTCGATAGCACAAGTAGGTCGGTGTCATCCGTCTGAAAAAGAACCGTCCAATCTCTGTTTGTGGTTTCCTCGATCAGCGAACGAAGTTCGGTCTCGCTTAAACCAATGCCACAGACAACACCTCGGTCAAGTTCTAACGTCGAGAAGTCAAAATTGTCAGCAATCACACTCGAGCCAAAACACCAGAAAACGATAAAAGCCCAGATTTTCATTCCTAGTGAATCATGAATGGTTGGGCGGAGCATCAGTGTCATAATTGAGTCCTCAGTGATCCGTTATTCCGCATCTTACCTGTGAGTATTTATCACAAGTATCATATCATTGGGCGTATCACAAATGTCACCGTGTGATTTGTATGATGTCGATCGCTCGGCGCGATGTGCTGCTGTGAACGACATCTTTCGTATAATGACGGTAGAGCCGTGATGTGGTGCTGCTCGATCTGATTGCAATCAAGATGTTTCAATGCTTGGAGAGACGAAGTGAGATTAGTCGGGATGGTTGGGTTTGCGATGCTTTGTGTTGTGTTGTGTTGCTGCACGATTCAAGCAGAGTCGTTGAATGGATTGTCCAGCTCAGACATTGCAAGGATTCAAGCGGTCCAAAGTGTTGATGTTTCCCCAGATGAAAAATGGATCGCACTTCGATTGTCGGTGCCTCGCGTTCCCGGTGTTGATGACGATGGAGCCTCTTGGACCGAATTGCATCTAATTGATGCGGAGACGAAACAGAGCAAGCCTTTCATTACCGGTGAGGTCTCCATTGGTGATGTGCAATGGTCCGGTGATTCTAAAAAGATCTTCTACACCGCAAAGAGATTCGGAGATGAACACAGTTGCCTTTATCAAATTCCTGTTGATGGAGGCGAATCAACAAAAGTCTTGACACACACTGAATCAGTGAAAGGGTTTGATATTCGACCAGATGGAACCAGTGTTGCATTTCTTGCAGTAAAGAGCGGCGAATCGGCCGCCGAAGAGTATCAAAAGCAGGGATTCAATCAACAAGTTTATGAAGAAGATGAACAGCCAACTCTGGTGTGGTTGGCAGAATTTGATGGTGACGAAGCAAGAAACCTCAAAGCCTTGCAACTAGAGGGAACTGTCTATGAAGTGCACTGGTCGCCCAATGGTGAACAACTGGCGGTTGTTTCCGCACCCACACCTACAGTCGATGATCGCTACATGCGACGCGGTGTGCATGTGTATGATCTGAAGCAGTCGAAAATCATCGCTTCATTGCAGACCAGTGGAAAGTTAGGGGAAGTCTGTTGGAGTCCGTCCGGTAAAGAAATTGCGATCATTAGTGGACAAGATCAACATGATCCAGCAGAAGGAAGAATCATCATCCATGATTTGACGGGTAAGGCGCCTCCAAAAACGTATTTGAATGATTACTTGGGACACGTGATAGATCTTCAATGGCTAGTCCCAGAAAACTTGATCTTTCTGTCTGAGGAGGGATTGGGTTCACGTCTTGGAACACTTTCTGTCGCTGGCGAACTTAATTACTGGGATTTAGACAGTCACGTTGTCTTTACTCAGTTGTCGGCTTCAGGGAATGCGACCAAATTGGCTTTGGTGGGAAGTACCGCGCACCATCCTAGTGAGGCGTTTTTCGTCGAAACCGAAACGCGAGAGATTACTCGGCTGACGGATCATAACTCATGGTTAAGCGACCGCAGTTTTGGAAAACAGGTTCCCATTGAGTGGGTGGCTAAGGATGGTTTGCGTTTGGAGGGTGTCTTGATTTATCCAATCGGTTATCAGCCCGAAAAACAGTATCCCACCATCATGTATGTGCATGGAGGACCGGAGTCTCATGAGAAAAATGCTTGGCTGACTTCTTATTCGCGTCCGGGACAAGTAGCAGCAGCAAATGGATTTGTTGTCTTCTATCCCAATTATCGAGGCAGCACGGGGCGCGGTGTAGAATTTTCCATGATGGGGCAGGGTGATGCTGCGGGGAAAGAATTTGAAGATCTGATTGATGGAATTGATTTTCTGATCAAAGAGGGAATCTCTGACCGCGACGCGATTGGGGTGACCGGTGGATCTTATGGTGGTTATGCATCCGCGTGGTGCTCGACTTATTATTCTGACCGATTTGCGGCGAGTGTGATGTTTGTCGGCATCAGCGATAACCTCTCCAAGGTTGGTACCACTGATATTCCAGAAGAAATGTATCTGGTGCATCATCGAAAGCGATTATGGGAAGACTGGAATTATTTCTTAGATACAAGTCCCATTCGGTATGTTGAGCGAAACCAGACGCCGACCTTAATATTACATGGCAAAGAAGATCCTCGAGTCCATCCATCCCAGTCTCTCGAATTGCACCGCCATTTGAAGACCCTTAATCAAGCTCCTGTGCGCCTGATACTTTATCCCGGTGAGGGGCATGGTAACCGTCGAGCGGCGTCAAAATTTGATTACAATTTGCGAATGATGAGATGGATGAAGCACTTCTTAGTGGATCAAAAAGATACCGCTCCAGAATTTAAAATTGACTACGGTCAGCACCTCACTTTAGATTCGACTTCGTCCGTTGAATAAGATCTTCTTTTTGAACCTTAAAATCGGTATCGTTTTTAACATGCAAAACCAGATTCTTGCTTCCAAGCGATTTCAAATGATGGTCACTGCGTGCGTTCTTTCTGTACTGAACGTTCCGGTCACCAATCAATCCCAGCAAAGTGATAATGCCTACGCGGCAGCACTCGTCGCCGAGGATATCCCACACACAAAAGATACTCTTAGCGAGGTCAAGGCGAAGGTTGAGTCAAAATCCGCGGCTCTACTTGATATTCGAGAGCTTTCTGAATGGAAGGAAGGGCACCTAAAAGCTGCTTCTTTAGTTCCTTTGAGTGAGCTCAAGAAGGCGAAACCAAGTGCAAAGGTTCAAGAAATCCTTGACGGCCTAGATAAGGGTGAACCTGTTTATTTTCATTGTCGGTCTGGGCGCCGCGTACTGGTAGCAGCGCCTTTGTTGAAAAAAATGGGTTTTGATGTGCGACCCCTCAAAGCCGGATTTGATGAGCTACGCAAGAATGGTTTTGAGGTAGCAAGTCCTTAATTTGAATTGATCTCCTTTCAGGGTCGGTATCGAGTGCTACTCTCACTTACCGTTTGCTTCGATGAATCCAATTTCTGAGATAGCGGCGAATCCTTGTTGGCTGTAGTCGGCGTGGCAGGTGATGCGCACGAATCGCGATTCAGTGTTGGCAAAGGATTTGGTTTGCGGCTTTCGTGAGAAATCAAATTGGCCGGCAAGTACTTGGCGAAATGCTTTTCCATCGATGCTTACCTCGATGGTGAAGTCTTTAACTGCTCCGTTTCGGCTACCGTCTTGTCGTGCCATGTAGACAACTCCTGAAATACTCGAGAGCTGTCCTAGGTCAATCGTTAGGGTATGGGGTGGATCAGCTTTTCCGTTTGAAAACTGTGAATGCCACCATGTTGCGGGATCATTATCAAATGCATTTAGCGCGAACTTTCCATTATCCTCATTTTCACTGCTGATAGCGAACAGCTTCCAATCTCGGTTGGGTAGGAGGCCATCGGTTGGCATTTTTTCCGCTTTTTTTGTTGACGGATTTTGGTTAGTAGACCAATTGATGTCGTCATGTCTTCCGAATTTTGCTCGGCGATCGCGTTCATGTCTGACCGTCGATGAGAACGTTCCCTCAACGGCAGGTTCGTGCGCGTCATCAGCTAGCTTGATCAATCGCTCAAGGATTTCGGGGTTATCTTTTGAAAGATCGCTAGTTTCGCCCGGATCCGTTTCAAGGTCATAAAGTTCCCATTGACCTTTTGGAGAGGCCCGGACTGCCCGCCACGTATTTTGTCGGATCGCCGTCCAATTACCAATTTCCCAGTAAAGATAATCATGTTTTTGCTGGGGATGTCCCACCTCGGACTCACCAAGAAGCGTGGCGGCGAAACTAATACCATCGATATCGTCTGGTACTTTGACGTCCGCAAGTTCTGCCAATGTCGGCATTACATCGGGAAAATAACCGAGGTGGTCCGTTGTCTGGTTCGGAGCAATTTTTCCGGGCCAATGCGCAATAAATGGAATGCGTAAGCCACCTTCATAGAGATTGCCTTTCTTACCGCGGTATTCAACACCGGTCTTTGGGTTGATGTTGGCCTGATGAAATCCACGAGGAAACTCTTTCGAACTAAAGTAATCCGCGCCACCATTGTCTCCGCTGAAGATGACCAAAGTGTTGTTGTCAATTTTTAAGTCCTTCAACAATGCAAGAATCTCACCAACTTGGCGATCGAGCATTGTGACCATAGCGGCATATTTTTTTGCTTGTTCCGGCCAAGGACGATCTTTATAAATCGGCCATGCTGGATCCGTTTCAGGTATGTCAAAAAGGCCATGCGGTGGTGTGTAAGGCAGGTAGGCGAAAAAGGATTGTGATGCGTGATCGCGAATAAAGTCTTTTGCAGCATCGTGGATAACGTATTGAGAGTACCGGTCACCTCGGCTCAAACCAAAATTGCTTGGAAACGCAACCTCGTTGCTGTTTTGAATCAGATACGGCGGATAGTAAGTATGCGCGTGTACTTGATCGTAATAGCCAAGAAAGACATCAAACCCATGTTTTTCTGGGACGCCCGTCGAGTCGCGCCCTCCGCAACCCCATTTTCCAAATCCGCCCGTTGCATATCCCTTTGTTTTTAGCAGAGTTGCAATGGTGATCTCGTCTTGTCGCAACGGCGTGCCACCACCATTTTTTCGAACAGAAGTATGACCACTATGTTTTCCGGTCATTAACGTGCAACGTGTTGGGGCACAAACTGAAGATCCTGCTAACAATTGTGTGAATTGGAGTCCCTCCTTAGCCATCTGATCCAGGTGGGGTGTTTGGATGTTTGTACCTCCCATAAAGCCTGGCTCGAAATAACCTAATTCGTCAGCCATGATGTACACAAAGTTTGGTTTCGTTGCGTTGTTGGCTAAAGAATTCAAAGCCGTGAAGTAGCAAAAAATACAAAGCAGAAAGATTCGTGCGGCTGGGATCATCGATCGTGTGAATCAAAAGAGAGGAAGTGTCAGTGGATGAATTTCGTCAAAATCAAAAAGTGTTTGATGCTCAATTGCTGAGATAGCCTAATGGAGGTCGCTTTCTTTAAGAAAGTGTTCAAAAAACTTGTAAATGATCTCGTTGGACTGAGCAGTTGGATCGTGTTTTGGTCGATTAGTCATTCCCACTCGCTTCTCGTATCCAAGAAGATCATTAATTTGAATCAGATGATTGAGAGCCTGCCACCGACTCGGAGGATCCTCAGATCCTCCTGAGACCAGTACTGGTCGTGGTGCCATTAATGCATGTAAAAGATGAAGATCTTTGTTTTCATTTCGCAGGCTCGTGTAGATACCTTGAGCTGGATTTTCCGCAGTGATCAACCCCCGCTTTCTCCAAGGTGGTTGATGATATCCTAGGTACCAAGGCTCCCAATAATTTACACTTGGTCGTGACTCATCGAAAACGATGCCGGGGTCCGACCATGCGGCACAAGCGTATCGATCCCAGAGGCAAGATGCGAACATAGCCCATTTCCCACCGAAAGAATGTCCAACGATCCCAATTCTTTCCGAATCCACTTCATCGTGTGTCGCCAGTACATGCCACGCGTTTGCTGCGGCATAGCCAAGCATCGAAAGTGGCGCCACTTTCGCATTTTCTAGAGAGGGGTAGTAAAGCGAATACGTTTTGCTTTTTGTGGCTTCGGAGGTGCCAATCGACAAAGTGACGAAGCCTCGATTCGTAAGCTGGATGGCAAAATCCCGATTGGGTTTCCCGCGGCCGATGGCGGTTTCTGGTTCATAAAACACGGTCACAACAGCCGGTTTTTTTGATTGAGTTTTAGGGATCAAAAGGTATCCAACCGTCGTTTCGTGGGGTGTCCAACGAAATGAGACGCGTTGTTCGATGTGGTTTTGATGGTGCTGCGTCTCGAGTATTTTTAAGGTTGGGTTGGTAATCAACGGAGGCCATTGCCCTAATTGTTTCATCCACCAAGCCCGCAAGTTTTGCCGTTCTGTGTCCCAGTTTTTCTTGTCAGTGATAATCTTCCCATCCACAAGATGCAGAGGTGAACGATAATTGCCATAGTCACCTCTCCATTCGTTTGGCGTCTCGAAATATTGAGATAACTCAGCAGGCATCGGCTGGGTGTCTTTTATCGTTGGCAATTTGACGAAAGCATCTTGGGCACTGCTGATTAACGCCAGCGAAAGTAATTGTGTGACGATCATCAATGAGATTGTTATTTTCATAGTGTGTCGCACGAAGTGGATCCCGTTGTTAAGGTTCAATTCTAAATATCAATGATGCTTCTTTTAGAGAATATTCATTCGTTCGATTGTCTTGACATGTGCTCAGTTTGGAAAACCAAATTTCGGCAACGTTCAGGGTTTAGTGATCGATGATAAACACCCATAGGTTGAAATTGTAACTTGATTGCAATTTCTTGCGGAGCGTGCCGTATTGTTTCTCTTTTTGGATTAAGCTGCGTTATCTTCTTTCCTATCCTGATGGTAAACGATGCATAACAGAATATCTCTTTTCATTCTTGGCCTGAATGTTTTGGGCGTTTGCTACCTTGGTCATCCAGCAAAGGCTGAACCATCGACCGCGTTGGTGAATGAACACGAACAGGGATTAGCAGCAAATCGAGTAGTTGTTCTGACTTTTGATGATGCATCTGCATCACACTATTCAGTAGTACGTCCGCTGTTACTCAAATATAAGTTTGGTGCAACTTTCTTTATCACGGAGGGTTGGGACTTTGAATCGAACAAAGATGACTATTTGACGTGGGAGCAGATTCAGATACTGAATCGTGACGGATTTGAAATTGGAAACCACACCAAGGATCACCTAGGTGTAACAGAAAAAAGTGTAAAACATCTCAGTGATCAGCTTTTGGGAATTGAGTTGCGCTGCGAGGAATATGGCATTCCAGTGCCAACCTCTTTTGCTTGGCCTGGCAATGCAATCACTTCGTCAGCATTCGCCATCCTGAAAGAGCATGGAATTACCTTAGCACGACGTGGAGGTGGTCCTGAATACTCATATGAATCAGGGCAGGGCTTTGCATACGAGCCCGGAAAAGATCATCCGTATCTCATACCTTCTGCTGGTGATGCGAGGCCAAACTGGAATCTCGAGGATTTTGTGCGAGCGGTTGAAAAGGCCGAAAATGGGAAAATAGCCGTTTTGCAATTTCATGGCGTTCCAGATACGGCACATGATTGGGTTAGTAGTTCGGTTAATAAGTTTGAGGCGTATCTGCGTTATCTGGCTCTCAATAAATTCAAAGTAATTGCGCTTCGCGATTTGCCTCATTATGTAGATGTCAAAGACTGGCCGCAGCATCCGTTCGATATCATTGAGCAGCGCAAGAAAGCTTTAAGTGGTCGATGAGAAGACGGTTGGGACAATCTTTTTGCTGAGGAAGGGGAAGACAATGCAATATTTTAGATTAAATAATGCAACTTGGTTTATTGGCTTTTTCGTATTCGCCGCATTCCAAATTAATGGGGATTGCTTTGGTGCACCGATTGATGCGAATGTGAACGGGCTGGAAAGAGCCTTCACCTTTGTATCCATCAGCGAAGGCCAAAGAGTTTTGTCGACCGAGGACGCGTTCGTTACACAGATGAGCGTTTTTGATCGAAAGGTACGTTTGCAGTCTGAAACCGATCTTGGAGCGACGCAATTATTGAAGTTTTCGGCGGATCAGGTTTGCGCGTGGACAACGGAGGAGAAAGAGGTTGTCACACTCGCGATTTCACGTTTGGAGCCGAAACTTCGGGAGTTGAAAATCACTTGGGATGAACCAATAAAAATTATAAAAACAACCGGTCGAGAAGAGAGTGATGCAGCCTACACCAGAGGTAGGGCAATTGTCTTTCCGGAATCCAAAATCGGTAACTTGGATAGGCCGCCGACTCGGTTATTTGCTCATGAGCTATTTCATGTGATTTCTCGCTCAAACCCAGAGCTTCGGGATCGACTCTTTCAGCTTATTGGGTTTCAGCGAGTGCCACTGATTAGATTACCAAGGCATTTGGAGGACATGCGTATCACCAACCCAGATGCTCCAAAGATGGAACATGTTATTCGATTGAGTTTGGACGCTAACGAGAAAGTGTTTGCGACGCCGTTTCTGTTTTCGAAGGAAGCTTATACACCTGCAAAGAAAAGCTTGTTCGCATATTTACAGTTCCAGCTGATGCAAGTGATCGAAGACTCGAATGGCGAATGGATGCCTGTTGTGAGCGATCAGAAGGCTCGGTTTATCTCTCCTGATCACCCAGATTACTGGCGACAGATTCGTGGTAATACACGGTATGTAATTCATCCAGAGGAGATAATGGCAGATAATTTTTCATTCCTGCTCACAGGGGAAAAGCCAAAGGATTCATTATTGCTTGATGAGATCAAGCGAGAGTTTCAGCAGCAGGAATAAAGTAAATAATCACTGATCAACGCATAATAAAATCTCTTCTCACGAATCGTTTTGCGTGTTCAGTTCTTGAAGAATTCCTTTTAGGTTTTGAGTATGATGTGTCTAAGACTTGAGATTGATTTAGATGGAATTGTATTTAAGACTTGCGACTCGTAAGGACTAACAGAGTCGCCAGCTCCCACACAGCAAGCAACGTGCGCGATCAACACCTATCCATTTTGCCTCGCTTGTTTCTACCAGTGGTATGCGGGCTCCTTCTGCTGCCGCCCGAATTTGCATTACTGGGACAGGTTCCAGAAGGATCTTGGCAGCGTACCGAACTTGCAACGGAGGAGTTTCATATCCAAGGCACCGGTGGTCGACACAATCCTCTTCGAAAAAAGCTGAATCCAGAGTGGTTTGGAGATCAGATTTTTGTTCGGTTCCAATTGCGATACTCTGCAAAATCGATTGATCACCCTCCTGAGGGAAATGGGGAGTTTTTCGTCTTCTGGTTTGACGCGGCAGAAGGCACAGACGGTAGTCCACATGCCAACAACGTACCCAATATTGGATTGCACACAGACGGAAATAAAAACCGATTCATGGTTCGTTATCGCTCTGATGAGCAGCAATTCGGTCAGCCTTTGGTTGGTGATCGGGATTATTTAATTGTGGGTCGTTTGTACAAATCTGGCAAAGGTGAACAGGCGAACTTTGATCGCCTAGAAATGTGGGTGGATCCAGTGCCTAAGCACGGCGAGGAAGCCGATTTGACGGCCTCAAATGAGAAAGCGATTTCCAATGTATCTTGGGTTGGATTTTCAACGGGAGCTAAAACCGAGATAGGCGATGAAATTGTGATATCAAAATTTCGGCTTGGTCGTAGTTGGGCTGAGATTATGGATCTCCCATCTAAGATAGAAAGTTCAGAAACATCACTGCAGGCAAAAGAAAAGACAGTGAGCTTTAATCGTGATGTGTTACCTATACTCGAAAATCACTGTTTCGAATGTCATCGAGGAAATTTTGGTGATACTGATTTAGCGATGGATCAATTTGATCAAGTGCTCAACCAAGTGACACCATTCGAAGCTTCTCGAAGCAAGTTGTATCAGTTGTTGTCCGAAGGCGAGATGCCACCATCCCCATCGAGTCTGAGTTCTGATGAGTTGCGAGTGATCAAGGCTTGGATTGATGAAGGTTTGGACTGGGATCATCAACAATTTCCAGCAACAGTTCCATCCTTGGATCATTGGGCATTTATGCCAATTAAGAAGCCAAGGGTACCCAGTGTTGTTGACTCGACTACGATCAAGAACCCGATTGATGCTTTCATTCGACGCTCACAAGAGACGATAGGTGTCGTGGCGAATCCTACTGCAACACCAGAACAGCTACAGCGAAGAATCCATCTTGATGTCACAGGATTACCGCCCACGTATGAAGGAAGACAGCGCGAGCTATCGATTGGCGACTTATTATCTACGATTGGTTATGGCGAAAGATGGGGCAGATATTGGTTAGACGTTGCGCGGTGGGCGGAAAGCAACGGTTATCAACACAACCGTGATCGGGAACACGCTTGGCGTTATCGCGATTGGGTGGTGAATGCATTTACAACAGGAATGGATTTCCGCACGTTCGTCACATCGCAAATAGCAGGTGACATGCTTGTTGATGGCCGAGATAGGGATTTAATTGCTACTGGTTTCTTAACGTCGGCGCGATACAGTGGTAACGAGCTCGATAAATCGATTCAACGCAACGATATCCTCAATGACGTTACAAGCAACGTAGGGTCAACGTTCCTCGGTCTCACCGTACAGTGCGCGCAGTGCCATGATCACAAATTTGATCCAATCACGATCAGAGATTATTACCAACTGCAAGGTTTTTTCTCGACGGGGCAACCACAGAATCTATTGCTCACCAACGATCAAACAATCGAGTACATCGCGGCAAAAAGACAATCCTTAATCGACACGGTTAGATCGCGTGTGATCAGGGTTCGTAGACAACAAAACTTTCCTGAGCCGATTCTTGTGACCCCGGAGACGGTTAGATCACAAATGCAGCCCGGTGAAAAACAGTTGCTCAAAGAATATGATTCACGTTTGCAAAAATCAGATCAGACATGGGGTTTTTATGCGCCGAGTGAGTCCTGGAGAGTGTTGACGGTGATGCCTCACGAGATGCGTTGGCCACTAAGCAACGATCCCGATGTTGTGTCATCGCATCAGCCACGAATTCTTGTTCGCGGCGATATTCAGACTCCCGGACCAATCGTGGCCAGCGATTGGCCCTTGGCATTTCGAGGAGAACCGCAGACGGAGAAATCTCCAACCAAAACACGAGTTGATCTAGCGAATTGGATTGTCTCACCAAGTAATCCGCTTGCGGCACGAGTTTGGGTCAATCGACTGTGGCAATGGCACTTTGGTCGTGGCTTAGTTCAAACCTCGAATGACTTCGGTACGCAGGGAACCAAACCCACACATCCAGATCTGTTGGACTACCTCGCCAGCGAGCTAATTCAGTCCGAATGGGATACGAATCACATTCAGCGGCTGATTCTGGACTCAGCAACTTTCCGCCGATCAAGTCATTTAAACCCAGATAACCAATTGCGCGATCCCAAAAATCTGACCTATTGGCGGTGGCAACCAAGACGGCTTGAGGCAGAGGTTATACGTGATTCGATGTTAGTACTGGCTGGTCAACTAGACGAAACGGTGGGTGGTGAGAGTCAAGATTTTGGTTCGAAACGCAGAAGTTTGTATTTGAAGCAGAAGCGAGGTCACTTTCCAAATCAGCAAGACCTATTTGATGGCCCTGATGGTGTTGTCAGTTGTGCTCAAAGGCAAACTTCCACTAATGCACTGCAGCCACTGTGGTTGCTCAATAGTGGATTTGTCCAGGAGATGGCAGAAGCTTTCGCGAGGAGATCAGGATCTGTCCGTAACGCGGTTCAAATGGCGTTCAATCGTGATGCTACAGACGAAGAGATGCGTCGTCTCAATGCGCTTGCGGCTGAGCATGGACTCCAGAGTGTTTGCTTGGTTTTATTCAATTCCAGTGAGTTTCTTTACCTGCCGTAAGACGATGAGATCAATGTGCGAAACAAGATGGCTTAATCGGCGACAGGCTTTGATAAGTGGTGGCCTCTACGGTGGTGGGATTGCGTTGAAATCGCTATTAGGAAGCGAGCAGCCAATCACCGGAAGTCGGCAAACCACGGGGACCGCAAAGAGTATTATTTTTCTATTCATGTCAGGAGGGCCAAGTCAGGTCGATACATTTGATCCGAAGCCGACTCTGACGAAGTTGGGCGGACAAGATGTACCGGAATCCATCGCAGCTACAGTTCCACAGATAAAACGGGCTGGTTTGAAAAATCTACTCCCGAGTCCTTGGGGATTTAACCGCCATGGTCAATCAGGTTTAGAAATCTCCGACCTTCTGCCTCAGTTGTCTCAGGTAGCAGATGATTTATGTGTTATCCGCTCGATGTCACATCGCAACCCGGTACACGGACCCGGAGAATGCGTTGCCCTGACCGGAACTTCCACTGGTGAGCGTCCTAGTGTCGGTGCTTGGTCGATGTTCGGATTGGGTCGTGAATCAGAATCCTTACCAAGTTTCATCGCGATGAATATTCATAACGATGGAATGCAATATCCCCAGCCTGCAGGTTGGGGGAGTGGTTTCTTACCTTCCAAATTTCAAGGTGCGGTAATCAACCCTGACCGAGGTATTCGGGATGCTTCACCGCCGCCGAGCACGACCGTGCAACGGCGTAAACAGGAGATAGAGACAATCCAGTCAATGAATCGTGATTTTGCGTCAAGGATTGGTGTAAGTGACCTTGAGGCTAGGATTCAAAGCTATGAGACAGCTTATGCAATGCAAATCGCAGGTCCCGAACTCTTTGATCTGAAAAGCGAGGATCATAAAACGATTGAATCGTACGGAATGTTCGAAGCCACCACGAAGCATGTAGGAAAGGCGTGCCTCCTGGCGCGACGAATGGTGGAACGAGGTGTTCCATTTATTCAAATACGAGTGGGTGGGTGGGATGCGCACAGTCAGCTAAAAGCGAACCACGAGAAACTAGCACAACGTACTGATCAGCCGATCGCTACGCTGATCAAGGATTTGAAAAAACGAGGATTACTGCAACAAACATTGATCGTTTGGGCGGGTGAATTTGGACGAACGCCAACGATGGAGGGAAAATCAGGGGGGCGTGATCACTCACCTTCCGCTTACTCCATCTGGCTCGCCGGTGGAGGCATACGAGGAGGACAAGTGATTGGAACAACCGATCCCATTGGCTACACCGTCACCTCGGATCCAATCAGCCCAAATGACATGCACGCTACGATGCTTCACGCAATAGGATTGGATGCAACTAAGCTTGCGTATAACCATCATGGACTTGAGGAGACACCGCTGGGTGTCACAGGAGGAAAAATCTTACGCGAGGCATTTGCTTGAAGCGATCATGAGCAAGTTGGATCGTATTTTTCTGCTCTTAGTGTTCGATCAATAGCTTGTTCCTAAAATAGCTTAAGAGACGCTGGATATATCAATGACTGAGCTCATCTTAGTGGTTAATTTTGGTAGTACCTCCATCAAGGCAGATCTCGTCGATCCAAAAACCGGTGATTCCCAAGCAGCTTTATCCATCGAGCGATTGGGAAGTGGTCAGGCGTCGGTTCAGATCAACCATGCCAGTCCATCGCTCGCCCCCGATAACCCCGCGCAAGCTCTAAAGCAGTTCTTACCGAATTTACTGAACCGTCAGCACGATCCAATAAGAGCCACGGCGCATCGTGTCGTGCATGGAGGTGATGAGTTTACTGAGCCAACGTTGGTTTCTGAACAAGTGCTAGAGCAATTAGATCAGCTATCGCACTTAGCACCATTGCACAATCCTCCTGCGATTAATGGGATACGCATCGTTTCCGACATTTTGCCGGATCTACCACATTTTGCAGTTTTTGATACAGGATTCCATCAATCAATTCCTCTTGAAGCAAGTACTTATGCCTTGCCAACGACTCTGCTTAAGAGACACAAAATTCGGCGATTTGGATTTCACGGTATTAGTCATGAATTTACCGTCGAACAGGTTGCTGCGTATCTCCAAGTGCCGTCAACCGACCTCAAAGTAGTCAGCTGTCATCTTGGCGGTGGATGTAGTGTTTGTGCGGTTGACCGAGGTAAAAGTGTTGCATCAAGCATGGGAATGACACCTTTAGAAGGCTTAGTGATGTCGACCAGATGCGGCGATCTTGATCCAGCAATTCCGCTGATGCTACAGAAAGTAGGCGGGTATTCGGTGGATGAGGTTGAGGATCTTTTGACTCGGCGATCGGGGCTTTTTGGCTTAACAGGCGGTGTTTCTGATTTTCGTGACATCGAGCGGGCCGCAAGACAAGGCAATCACTCGTGTCGTCAAGCAATTGATCTATTTTGTCATCGATTGCTCCAGTCAATCGGTTCGCATTTAGCGGTGATGAATCATGCGGACGCATTAGTGTTCACAGGCGGAATAGGTGAGAATAGCCAATTGGTGAGACAACGAATCTGCGAAAGGCTATCTAATTTCGGTATTCAATATGACCATCATCAAAATGAGATCGCTCTGTCGGTAAGCGAGCAGCTCGTTACAGAAGTCACCTCAGCAGGCAGTCAACTTCGGGTCTTCGTATCACGATCGAACGAGGCTTGGGCCATTGCTAAGTGTGCTTTTTCTCATCTAAATCAATGAGATGAGCCGTTACGATTCAAACGACGACGTGATATTTACTCCACGATCAATCCTATCTCTTGTCTCGCAAAGCGAGTGTAAGTAATGCCATCTAGCTCATCCAAACTTGATGACGTCACCACCGTCGATCATCTCAAAAGCCAAGTCAAACGGTTTATCGCGGATCGCGATTGGGAGCAGTTCCATGATCCAAAGAATGTTTCCATGGCTTTAGCTTCTGAGGTTGGCGAATTATTAGATTTGTTCCGTTGGGTGAGGAGCGAAGATTCTTTCCGTGTTCTGGAAGACGAAGAGACCTTCAATGCGGTACGAATGGAGATTGCTGATATTGCAATGTTCCTTGTCGATTTCGCCAGCATTTGCAAAATAGATCTATCGACTGCAATTGATGAAAAGATGCAGATTAATGCAGCCCGTTATCCAATAGAAAAGTCGAGAGGAATTGCCACAAAATACACGGATTTAGGGACTCGCAAACAAGATCCGTAATCTTAGTCAGTCAAGCAAATGATGATTAATGAGCTTTCGAATCAGGGATAGGCTGGGGAGAGACACCGAGTTTTTCGTAATTGAATCCAGCTTTCCTCGGATGATATGGCGTTGTGGGTTCAACCGAACGATCGGGAGATATTTGCTCCACCATGTTCAAACCCCAATACACTGAATTGACGACCACACGTCTCACGCCTTCGTTTTCGAAGTCCTCGGCTGAACCCATCGTAAAGTGGAAGATTTTTGATTCGCGATCATGATTTCCTAACCACGTTTTGGTCCAGCCAATCGGCAGGGGTTTTTTATTAGTGTTCGGGTTTGATTCGCGATCCAAGCTTTCGAGTGGTTGTCCCAAAATCAAGGTGGTGCAGTTGTTGGGTATCCCACGCTCCTCGTCATGGCAACGATAGACATCGGATGGTCCCCAAATATTCTGGACCCCAGTGAGTATCGGGTGAGAGGATTGCTCCGGCACGATGATTCCTCGAGTCGACTCGCGATGCCATCCACCATGATGGCTCATAAACGTGCCGCCAAGGACTTCTCGAAGTGATGTCTTTTTTCCGTGAACCTCGTATGGCTTAACACCCCAAAAACCGTGGTTTGCAGTTCGCAATGCAATGATCGGTTTTCCAGAATCAAAATAGTCGTAGAAATGATCCATTTGGGAATCATCCAGTTGCATGAATCTTGACATCCAAATAAGGCAGTCTGCATCCCGTAGAAGATGCAAACCAGGAATGTGATGTCGTCGAGACTTGTCTTTGAACGGTGCAGGTAAGGTTGGATCAACCAGCCCTTCATCGTTGATTGAGAATAACACAGTGCAATCAAATCCATGATGACGGGCGAGGACATTGGCAAGCATTGGCAGTGACTCCTCACTTCGGTACTCCTGTTCCGCCGCAATCAGAATGACGTGCATGTTTTTCCCCGGTCCCTCACCCCCGGGAATATGGAACCACAATGGTTTCACGTCGTCTGGACGACTCTGCGTCCTGTCAGCTTTCGGTAGCGTGGCGTGCTGGATCACAAAATCTGTCAACGTTGGATCTTGGAACCAGCCAGCCCACATGTTGTGACCTTGTCCAGGCATCAATTTAATTTTCATGTTGCCGCCGTACTGTTGATATCGTTTTTGCACGATGGCGGAATTCTGTTCCAACGGAACCACGGTATCCTGATCACCGTGTAGATGCAGTATGGGTACTCCCTGTTTGGCGAGACGTGATAGCCGATCAATCGGATTATGATCCGAGAGTTGAGTAGACATCTCATTAGTAGTTAGTCCGTATGCCGATTTTGCTCTTTCAATCCCTGGATAGCTATTCAGATTACAGACAGGATAGATTCCTGCGATGGCTGACACTTTTTCAGCGTTTTCGGCTGCCCAGTTATAGAGCATTAGTCCGCCACGACTTCTGGCGAGGAGTACAGGTTTCGGTGAGAAGTCCTTTTGATCAACGAGGTGTTCATAAAGGTCTTCATATTTTTTTGTTCCTGTGGGACTTCCATACGATTCACCCACATCGATCCCTGCGATTGCGATCCCAGCACTGAGGAATTTTTCAAACATCCACTTTTCTTCTGGCCCCGGCAGGTTTTTTAGCGTCGGCGCGTACCATACCCATGGCTGTGGATCCATCTTGCGTTCTGGTCGGATAACGAATGCAGTTTCTTGATCTAATTGAAAGGTTTCGCCCTTTATGGGTAGATTTTTTTCATCGGCTGTTGCTTGCTGCATCAAAGTAAAGGGAAGCGTTACGAAGATGCTAAAGATGAGAAATACAGTCCTTGATTTACAGACGCTCATTTTAGTCGTTGCGTTTACTATGTTGATGAATGAGTAGGTGTGACCAGATTGTTCACATGGTACCAAACCTTCTGCTTGGTTTTGGTGTGTTGAGGTTTAGGAGCTACCGCAAATACCATTCGACAAGCTCGTTAATCTTTGGGTAATGAGCATTTTTTGGTACTCTAGATGGATCGGGAAAGCGATGCATTGTCTGAATTTTCCCCAAATGAATTGTCGATTTTTTGAGTTGGTTGTCCAAGTCACGCAGTGTTCCCCCTGGATGCATGACAAGCTAAACCACTCGACACACCTATCTTGAATCGAAGACAGTGAGGTCTTAGATGGCGCGGCGTAGTAGACGCATTAATTTGTGGATATGGTTTTTTATTACCGCGTTTTCCGGTGGCAGTCTCACGGGAATTTTACCCTTCGATCTTGGTGCGATTTGGGATCGAACTTCCCAGACATCAGATAACACCACCTCCACTGAGAGATCTGACGTCCGCTCTGGTGCTGCGAACGAACAGATTTCGGTTGGGAACCCGAGGAGCTTAACGCCGAACCTCACCAATCGGGATGCTTCATTTGATGAAAGGCCACTTCGAATAGCTAGTTTCAATATTCAAGTATTAGGCCAGAGTAAGATGAGCAAGCCCGAGGTCGTTAACGCACTCGCGGTGATCCTTCGGCGTTTTGATTTAGTTGCAATTCAGGAAGTTAGATCGAAGGAGAGTGACGTGTTACCTCGCTTGACTCAGGCTGTTAATGCGGGTCAGCGGAATTACAGTTTTCTCATTGGTCCACGTTTGGGTCGAACGGTTAGCAAAGAGCAATATGCCTTTATCTTTGATACTGACCGAATTGAGTACGATCCGGGGTCGATTGGAACCATTTCAGATCCGGATGACCTGCTTCATCGTCCGCCATTTGTAACAAGGTTTCGAGCGAAGACACGGGAACCAAATCGTGCGTTCAGCTTTTGGATGGTTAACACACACACAGATCCTGACGAAGTACCACAGGAAATCAATGCGCTGGCTGATGTGTTTCGAGTCATGCAACAAAATCAAATTGATGAAGATGATGTGATTCTGTTAGGTGACCTGAATGCGGCACCGAATCAATTTGGAGCGTTGCGATCGATACCATTCATGAAGTGGTCGGTTGATGACGTGCCTACCAACACTCGTCGCAATAAAACGTACGACAATCTGTTATTCAGTGGGAGGCATACCACTGAGTTTACTGGGGTTTGGGGGGTATTTGATATGGAGAAGGAATTAGGGCTTAGCTTCAATGAAGCGTTGCAAGTATCCGATCATCTTCCTGTTTGGTCAGAATTTAGTCAGTGGGAGACTGCGGGATCGGTGCAATGAGCGAACCGATTAATTCTGTGCTTCGGCACGAAAGCGAATCACTAATTCTCTGCCGTGTTGTTTTGCAATGTGATTCGGTATCAGAATAAAGTCATCAGTGATAAGCGGTTCAAATTCGGCACCTGCAATGATCGTGGCTTGAGCTATTCTGTGAGGGAGGAATTCGATGATTGGACGTCCTCCTCTTTGGGAGCCATTCGTGTTAATGGGGTCGAAAGATTGATTTCCTTTCATCGGTGTAATCTCGAGCGTATGAACGTCTTGGTCGATCGTTAATTTTTGCTGATAAGCGTTGGGGAGTTCTGCCATCACGGATTGCCAGGCAGGATCACCATAAAAGGCAACGGTATCCCTATCCCAAAGTAAACCTCGAGAATCGAATTCGGTTAAGCCGAGCCTTCGCCCTGACTCGTTGGGTTTGGCAGAGGGCAGACTGCGAGATCCGGGGTTAATATCGCGACCGGTGAGCTCAGGGTAATACGTGTCGATTCGATGGATCAACGCGTGTTGGTTCGCATGAAAAGCTTCTGTCAAAGTATAACGGCCAGGTTGCTCGATGAAGTAATCTAGTACGCCCCATCCCGCATATCCGTACCACGTTAAAACGGTGTATCCGATCATCTGTTGCACACCGATATCGTTCATCCAAGCAAGGGCCATCGCATCAGGTCCATCGATATGCCCCATCAGGCAGTTACCTACTGCGAGGTAAGCTTTCGGCGTGTCGGATCGAATCCGGAACCGCTCACCTTCAGTGGGGCTCCCAAACATTTTTCCGGCCTCAGATTGAAAATAGCCGTTCTTGTAACGGAAGCCAATCTGCCAATTTCGTTCAGTTGCATGACCTGAGGTGACAAAAAGGTCGGTACGATCATCACGTAAGGTTTCCGCTAGGGCCTTCGTTGTGTCAGCCGGTCCTCGTACCTGACTGATCAATCCGCTTGATTCTTTTTCAACTTTTTTGTGTTGCACTAACTCGTCGTACCAGACGCCTTCTTTGCAATGCGTAAGCGCTATTTCGGTACCCGATGCGACGCGATCAATTGTCAACGTTTTGTCATCTGCGGCAATCCGAAGGGCGTTTGCAGCATTGTATCCGGTTAGAATTCCCCAGAGAGTATCACAGTAGGGGTCGCTGTCGAGCTCTCGTGTAAGACGATGTACTATGGCGACAAATTCTCGAGTTACTTCATGCGGCTGTGCGACGAAACAACTGTACTGAGGGTGAAGGTCTGATAGTGCCGGCAAAACTTCGTTCGGGGATTGATTCCAAACAATAGTTTTGGTGTTGGGGTATTTTTCCTCTAAAGTCGCCACCACCTGTGACCAATCCGCTTTTTCTTTCGTCGTCGAAGAGACGATAATTGCGTAAGAGAAATGGTTGGCGTGGGAGACGATGCTCATCAGCATGACAAAAATGCAGCAGATAGCAGTTCGCATTGTTATGAATACTTCCGGTCAAGAAAGAGGCGCCGAAATCGGTTTGGTTGGAGGCATTATAAATGCCACGCTTTAATTACACACCTAGTTTAACTTCAACCGCGCAGTTCCGTATCAGTTTATCCATAGGGCAGATTACGGGTCCGTCCTCATTAGCGATTTTAGAAATAGGTTAGACAAAGAACGATGCGATTATTTCCTCGAATGTCTGCGATTCTTGTCTGCAATTTGTTTTTATTTCAGGCAGTTCGAAGTGAGCGAACACCCAACATTGTCATGATTGTCGCTGACGATCTAAATTGCTTTATCGAACCTTACGGCGATAATATTGCGATAACGCCAAATCTATCCGAGCTTGCGAGTCGTGGGCTAGTGTTCGATAAGGCATATTGTCAGCAAGCCGTGTGCAATCCCTCTCGGAGCTCTTTTCTGACAGGCTTGCGTCCCAATTCAGTCAAGGTTGATGATCTCCGAAAGAATTTTCGGGAATCATCCCAACTAGGGGAATCACTGGTTACGCTTCCACAATTCTTTAAAGAGCGTGGTTACTTCTGCCAGAATATCGGCAAGCTGTTTCATAACATGGGAGAGACTCAAGACCGTGAATCATGGTCGATAGACGAGGTCCTACATAAAGGTACTCATTCTGCCGACACCATTCATTACAACACACCCAAGCACTTGCGGAGT
Organism: uncultured Rubripirellula sp.; assembly: GCA_938045805.1. GTDB lineage: Bacteria > Planctomycetota > Planctomycetia > Pirellulales > Pirellulaceae > Rubripirellula. The sequence goes on from CALIBL010000011.1 coordinate 218,407, forward strand.
AATCAGTATTCAAAAGCGCCGGTCATGGAGGCGTTGGACGTTCCGGATACTTTTTATCGCGATGGACAGATCGCTCATCTAGCTGCCTCGGTGTTACGTGATTTCCCGCCAGAAGGGAAGCCATTCTTTCTCGCTGTCGGTTTCTGGAGACCTCATCTGCCTTTCGTCGCCCCGGAGAAATATTGGAAGCTGTATGAACCCAAAAAAATCAGGCTTCCACCAACACTCGATCAATACAGATTCGTACCGTCTATTGCATTGCATGACTCGAGAGAGCTTTGGAGCTATGGCAACCTGCGCGAGAAGGAGGCATTGTCAGAGAATGACATTAGAAATCTAAAGTTGGGTTATTACGCGTCAATTAGCTTTCTTGATGCTCAAGTAGGAAAAGTGTTAGATGCAATCGATGTGGGCGGCCACCGTGAAAATACCATTGTGGTTTTTTTGTCGGATCATGGATTTCATGTTGGTGAACGTGGCCTATGGGGAAAGACGACAAATTTTGAATTGGATGCCAGAGTACCTTTCATTGTGAGCGACCCTAGAGCCACGAGTAGCCATGGAAAGATCAGCTCGAGTCTGTGCGAATTAGTCGATCTATATCCCACACTGATACAGTTGTGTGGATTTGAGCCTGGGGACAATCAAGGATTAGAGGGGCAAGACTTGAGTCCGCTGTTGAAAGACCCGACACTCGAGATCAAGTCCGCTGCATTTACTCAGCATCAACATCCGTTTTACGGTTCCCGAGATCAGTGGAAAGCGATGGGTTACTCAATCCGGACGACCCGGTGGCGATACACGGAGTGGCGTGCAATTGGATCTCATGAAGTTTTAGCGAAGGAGCTTTATGATTACTCGAGCGATTTGCAGGAACTGACAAACGTGTCCCACCTCCACCCAGAAGTTGTTAACAGACATTCGATTGAGCTATTGCGACAGTTTCCGATCAACCAAGAGTGAACCAATCGGCTCACTCGCTAGCGATTTTGATCAAGATCACAATCATTTTCCGCGATTACCGCGTCTCCAATTGAAGTTGTTGGGTGGGTGTAAAGATATTCCCAAACCGGTTCGTAAAGTAGTGCGCCGTTTTCGTCACTTGGCGAAGATCGACTCGGTGTCACTGAAGAATGAGCCCTCTTGGAATCGCCACCAACGTTCGCCCCAGAGATCAGACGCCGACTATTGGCATACGGAGGCGACGTTTGGTCGACATCGATTATTGGACCGTATTGATTGAGGCGCAAGAGTTGCCAGGACCGACAGTAGTGATCCGCGGTCCATCCGCCATCAAGCACGTGCGTGAATCCAAAGAAATGATTTGCAGGCGTTGCTGAATAAAGATTTTGCCAGTTTTGATCTTGGTCACGTGGGCCACAAAGCATCACCACGCGGCTGACTTTTTGATGTTTCGCAAAACGTGTAGCGGTTGTGCTTCCATGTGAAGCTCCGCTAACGATCACTTTATCCCAGCGAACTCGATCTTTAGCCGGTGTCAAAAACTGATGCCAATTCCCCATCGGATGCTCTTGATCAAGCCAAATTAAAAATTTCCTTGCTCGCTCTGCTGCTCCGTCCCGAAATTGAAGATCAAGCTCATCACTGTGGTCTTCCCCAGTCGCCGCCTCAAGTCTTACCAAACCTCTGGCTACACTTGATTTAGGTTCCGGTTGGCATAGCTTACCGAACCATCCGCGTGCGTAATGAACATCAATTGCGTGTAACCCATAGGCATTGAGACGTTTGAACAATTCTTCATTGTGTCCCATTAACCAAAGCACTAGCTTCCCACGCGATTCAACTGACGTGTCGACGCTGGCATACTGCAAATCACTTGGCTTGTCGGCGGTTCCGCGTGTGAATCCTATGGCTGGATATTCACCGGTATGAGGGTCAATCACGCTTGCTCTTTCCTTATACGTGTAACGCTGAGGGTCGAGGTCCTCTCGTAATTCAGTTTTTGTTTTCCCTCGTAGTGTATTGCCTGTGTTCTGTACCGCTTCTTCTGCTACTTCACGCAAAAACCTTGCGTAGGTCGCATCGATACCTTCCGGTGTAAATTCGATTGCTTTCGGTGATTCATTGAACAAGCAGGCATACCAAATGCATGCCGCGAGATACTTACCCGCTTGATTGGCGTGATGTCCGTCCATCTTGAGGGCCTTGTTGTCTCCAGTACTTTTCCACCGATAACCGACATGTAACGAAAACTGCTGGTTGGGGAGAGCAGGGTAGGACGCACTTTCAACATCAAATTGTTCGTCCGGCTTGTAGCCGTAATCGGGATGTTGATCAGCTAACCAAAATCCTTGACCCGAGGGGATGATTTTCGCATGTAATTCTTGCGCGATCGTTTGATATGCATTTTTCAAACCAATGAACATTTCCTGCTGCGTTGAAGGCTCTTCTGGTTGCGTGCTTGGTTTTGAAAAACGGGGGTCATCACATCGATAAGCCCAGGTTTGGTGCACGACTAATTCGGCTTGAGGTGCAAATCGGTGAATAAGGGATGCAATTTCTCCGACGTAGGGGCGATAGGTACTGATGTCATGGCTTTTGATGCTGACCTGCTGGAGCGTTACAAAATCCCACTCATCTGAAGACAGAGCCTCGGTGAGTGTTTCTCCATTGGCGTAAGGTGTACCAAATCCCTCGATCGGGTCTGAGGGTTCGAATGCTCGTTCGTGGTGCAGGCTAAGAGATGACCCACCAATGTGAAGTCGTTTGTGGATAAGCTTGTGATCTGCTGCTTTAACAATCGCGTTTAAGTATTCAGTTCCGTTTTCCGTGAAGCTGTTACCGATGGTGAGTACGCGAATCGTTTTTTGTTCAGCACTAGATTCAGTCGGTGAACCGATCCACCAGACCGATGCAATCAATAACGACCAGGTGAAAGAAAGTCGATTCATAGATGTTGTTTTCAATGACTTGGAGGATTTGAATTAGATGCGGTCTATCCGTCTTGCCCACAAATTTTAGTATGCGAGTTACGTCTCAATGATAAGATCGGACCTGACGGTCGCCTGGCAGGCCAGAATCATATTATTCTCTTTATCTTTATCACTGAGAGCGTCTTCGCAATCCATATCTACTTGTCCACTAAGTAGTCTCACGATGCATTGCCCGCATACTCCTGCGCGGCAATCTGATTCAATTCTTACGCCACACTTCTCAGCTAACTCGAGTAATGTTGTGTTGTCAGAGATATCGGCAATTCGTTTCGATTTTGAGAACTCAACGGTGTGAGTGTCTTGGGTTGTTGCATTGGTCTGTGCTGATCGGCTACGTTTGCCCCCAAAGCTCTCGCGGTGAAGATTTTTCGGGTCAATTCCGCTCTCACGAACCATCGTGCACAGTTCATCAGCCATCGCATTGGGACCACAAACAAAAACATGCGTGCCTTCTTGATGCACCTTCATTTTTTCGATCTGTTCAAAACCGACCCGCCCAGTGCTGCCAACCCAATCCGGATTTTTATTTTGCGTAAGCGTCGACTCGACGGAAATGTTTTTGCGCGCTTCGCTGATTTTTACTAGTTCCTTACGGAATAAAAGGTCTGCTTCCGTTTTAGCTGACAACAGTACCCTGGCTTCGCCGAGCCAATTGATGTCACGCATGTATCGAAGAATTGACATGATGGGGGTGATGCCGACACCGCCAGCAATTAGAACCACCCTTTGAGTGAGTTCCGGTGTGAAACAGAATTTTCCGTGAGGCCCGCTGACGTGAAAGGTATCACCGACATGTGCGTTTTCATGCAGATGAGCAGAGGCCAGTCCTCCTGATTCTTTCTTGACTGATATCTCGATCCATTCACTTTGAAGTGGTGAGGATGCAATCGTGTAAGATCTTTTAATAGTTTCTGAACCGGTGGTCAGCGTCAGAGTAATGAATTGGCCAGCGGCAAAACGAAACGGTATGACGTTACGGTCTCCTCGAGCTAAGCGAAAACTCTTCACGTTATGCGACTCATCCTTGGTTTGAATTAAAACAAGCTCACCACTCCATTTACTATTCACGTCCCGGTCCGATCTCTTTCGCAAATCACCGCTTAAGTTAGTGTTGTTCCTTAGATAAGGGATTCGGCTCGCAAGTATGATTCCGAGTACTGCAGCAAATGCGAGTGGTAAACGAGTGTCGGATTTCACCTGCATGTAATAGTGGAGTACAACCAAAACTGCGATCAGGTACGCCAATCGATGTAGGCGCTTCCAGTTTTTGATGCCTAACCGCTGCCGCATTTTTTGGGTTGATGTCAATACGAGAGGAAGCAGTAGAACGATTGCCAAAGTCCCAATCAAAAGAAAACGTCGCGTGGACATTTCATAGAGAAGGCTCGAAACATCTGCTTCACGGTCGAGGAAAAAGTAGATTGTGAGGTGGACAATCGCGTAGAAGAAACCAAACAGCCCGAAAGTTTTTCGGAGCACAAACCAATGCTTTTGACCGGTGAGCCGAATAGCCGGTGTGATGGCAAGAGAGAGTAGCAGTAACACCAAGCTTACGATGCCGGTAATATGAATCGCGTTGTTAACCGCGTTGGCGCCCAAATTATCGTTCCAGTAATCCAAGCCTAAAATGACCAAGGGAATGCTGGCGTTGATGCAAATCAGCAGATTTGTGAATTTAGATGAGCTCATCGAATGCTTGATTAAAAATTATCTCGTAGGTCTAGTCCGTCATAAAGTGATGCAACTTGATCTTCGTACCCGTTGAACATCAGCGTTTTCCGGCGACCCGATTCACCAATGCGTTGCTCCGTCGCTTGGCTCCAACGAGGGTGATCGACATTTGGATTAACGTTCGCATAGAAACCATATTCCGATGGGGCGTAGCGATTCCAGCTTGTTGGAGGCTGCTGATCAAGCAACGTGATGCGTACGATCGACTTGATGCCCTTGAACCCATATTTCCATGGGACGACTAAGCGAATCGGTGCTCCATCTTGGGGCGGTAGTTCTTTGCCGTAGAGACCGGTTGCTAAAAGTGCAAGTGGATGCATAGCTTCATCGATGGTTAGGCCTTCCACATACGGCCACTCAAGGACTTTTGTCTTTTGGCCCGGCATGCGCGTTGGGTCGAATAGGGTTTCAAAAGCAACATACTTGGCGTTTGAAAGGGGTCCAGCAGCCTCCAAAATCTGGTGCAGAGGTACTCCAGCCCAAGGTATGACCATCGACCATGCTTCGACACAACGCATTCGATAAATACGTTCTTGCGGTGGTGCAATCGAGTGAATCTGGTCAATGGATAGGGTTAATGGATTTTCAACAAGTCCGTCGATTGTCAATTGCCAGTTATCGGTATTGAAGTCTTTCGACACCGAGGCAACACGGCGTTTATCCGTCGTGAATTCGTAAAAATTGTTGTAGCTAATCACATCACTTTCGGGCGTTTTCGCTTCATTAGTTTCCCATCCACTCAGGGATGCCGTCGTGTTGGCATCGCTCTGAGAAATAATGCCTTCAAGTGATTTAGCGTCGTTGCTGAGCTTTTCCGCAGGGTTAAACCAACGGTAGATAGTAGCGGTTGTTGCTGTGCTGATTGCAACTGTACCCGTTCGCATCAAGGATCGCCGATTGAAAAATAAATGGGGTGGTGTGACTTCATCCTTGCTAATATTTTTCTTGGTCATGATTGTTTGCCATTCTGCGGGCAGGTTCGACGTTGCGTTCAGTCAATGGAATGAAATCCTCTCATCTTCCTGATGATGGTAAGAACGATTACTTATCTTTAAATAATTTGATCACGTTTTCTAATGGTCGGCCAATTGCGGCTTTTTTTCCATACTGCACGATTGGACGTTCAATTAGAGAGGGGTGTTCAACCATGACTTCGATCCACTCTATGTCAGATAGCGTCGCGGATCCTAATTCTAGTTCTTGGAAAATTTTTTCTTTTTTGCGAATAAGTTCTTCGGGCTTGATGCCAAGTTGTTTTACGATCGTGTGAAGTTCGTTGATGCTCGGCGGGCTCTCGAGGTATTTGATGATCTGGTGTGGAATATTATTGGATTCAAGGTAGGCGACGGTATCGCGAGATTTTTTACAGCGAGGGTTATGAAGTACTTTCGTTGTCATGATATGAAATCCAATTTACTCGTGCATTTAGGGTCATCATCTTTGGCAAGTTGAGAAGTCACACCGACGCATTTTTTCTGCCAAACAATTTGCTTTTTTTAACCCAAATGAAGCTTCCTCACGAGAAGGCTTTGATCGAGAAGTTGTCTCTCTACATCCTAAATGTGAACGGTCATGGAGTCAGGTCGGCACTTCTTGCGGCATAACAGATTGAGGGTGATCCTTACGAAGCTATTTGTCACCTCGTCCTCCTTGCCGCTTTTAGATACTGCTAAGACGCGACCGGTAGGTGCGGTCAATAATAAAAGACGAGATAGCAGTAAGAAACGATGCAACTTGTTTGGTTCAAGAAAGATCTGCGAGTATCAGATCACCGGCCATTGTTTGAAGCAGCAAAACGCGGCCCTTGTCTGTGCCTGTACATTTATGAAATCGAGATTCTTCAATCCGCCGAATTTGACTCATCTCATTTGGGGTTTATTAACGAGAGTCTTCAAGAACTTCAGAAGGCTCTGAGCCAACTCGGTGGGAGGTTAACTTTACGTGTTGGCGAAGCGACTTCAGTAATCTCGAGTTTGCATGCCGAGTATGGAGTCGATACGGTGTGGAGTCATGAAGAGACCGGAAACGCAATCACTTATGACCGGGATCTAAGGGTTAAAGATTGGTTGCAAACGCATCAAATTACGTGGCATGAGTTTCCTCAGACTGGTGTTATTCGACGGTTGAAAAATCGCGATGGTTGGTCGCGCCGCCGCAACCAGTTTATGGGTCAAGATCTGGTGCCTGTTCCGAAGTCCATACGTCCCGTGGAAGGAATTGACCCGGGATCGATACAGGCCGCGAAAGATCTTGGTTTTAGGCAAACTTGCAAGACCAAGCTAATTAGGGGTGGTGAGCAAGCCGCATTTGCAGTGTTGAATAGTTTTTTGCACGATCGGGGTGAGCATTATTCTCGGAAGATGTCGAGCCCTGTGTCTGCACATGACGCGTGCAGTCGATTGAGTTCATCGATCACGTGGGGCTGTATCTCGATCCGGCGGATTGTGCATGCGCTGCGAGATCGGCAACAGGAGATCCGTGATGCAAAGAAAGCGGGGCAACCTACCGGAGGTTGGTTAAGCTCTTTGAAATCGTTTGATGCTCGCTTGAGCTGGCATTGTCACTTCATGCAAAAGCTTGAAGATCAGCCGAGTATTGAATTTGAGAATATGAGTCGAGTTTACGATGGACTACGTGAATCGGAATACTCCCAAGAGCGTTTCGAGGCTTGGTGCGAAGGAAAGACGGGCTATCCAATGATTGATGCCTGCATGAGGGCGCTTCGGGAGCACAGTTGGATCAATTTTCGAATGCGTGCCATGTTGGTATCTTTTGCTTCTTACCACCTCTGGTTGCATTGGCGGAATCCCGCAGTTTTTTTGGCGAAGCATTTTTTGGATTTTGAGCCCGGCATTCATTTCTCTCAGGTGCAGATGCAATCTGGAACGACAGGCATCAATACCGTTCGGATTTATTCACCCATCAAACAGGTCATCGATCAGGATCCGCAGGGTGTTTTCATCCGGCGATACGTTCCAGAGCTTGAGGGGGTACCGAATCAGCATCTACCAGAGCCGCACAAGATGACGAGAGATGAACAGGATCAATCGGGTTGTTGGATTGGGCGAGACTATCCCTCGCCGATTGTTGAGCATCTAACAGCGTATCGCGCGGCAAGGGATAAGATTCACGCGGTGCGAAAGCAGTCAGTAGCCAAAGAAGAGGCCCAGCGGGTGGTCAAGAAGCATGGAAGTCGCAAAGGTTCATCACGGACGAACCGATCGAAACAGCGAAAAGTAAATCGAGGTGAGGATGAGAGACAACGAACATTGTTCTAGGCCAAAAGGTTTGCTGGGACGGGTCGTCGTGTTGCATCAAAAACATCACTCTCGATCCATTTCAGTGCGTGTTGAATTGCGTCTTCAAGGGAAATAAGTGAGATGTAATCCGTTTCTTGCAGGGTGGGAGCAAGAATCCGAAAATGTTCCAAAATGGAACCTAAAGTTGGATAGACATATTTGGTCGCGGTAGACAAAATTAGGCCTCGTCGTCGTCGATGGGCGCCCATAGCTCAGCTGGATAGAGCAACGGACTTCTAATCCGTAGGTCGTAGGTTCGAATCCTACTGGGCGTATT
>CALIBL010000012.1 GCA_938045805.1 uncultured Rubripirellula sp.
ATCTCGACAAACGGGGCTGTTTTCTCGTTATCAAAAGATGACGAGTGGGGTGGCCGTGCCGAAGCAGCAGCCCGCCGACAGTGCTACGGGTTACCACCCCGTTGGCTAGTACAGCTAATTTCCACTTGCTCACCTCCTTTCAAATAGGTTCGGCGATCTCTAATCCGGTTGCCAACCAGAATGGATAAGAGATCACACAGAAACAGTCCGTCGCGATGCGTCATCACGACACGACCCCCGAAGTATCGCCAAACCAAATCATCGGTTCAAGAGAAATTCGACAAGAGCCGCGATGGTGTTTACAAGAAATGTCGGAAAGAGGTTCGATAAAAAAGTGAAATTATTTACCCGGCTTGTACCGTGATGAGCGCCGGTTGAAGGCGTCTTAGAGGAAACGAAGAAAAAGCCAGCCTCTCATTTCAAAATTGGCGTGAGAGGCAAATCGGTCCCAACCGTGGGTTCCCATACCCTCAATTCCACCTCGTCAACCATCAATTCCCCAGCGCCGAGCAATTCGAACAACACTCTCACCTCACCATCTTGCTCTGCTTGTCGATACAAACGAACGGGCGTCCAAGTTGGGCAGTTGTTCAACAACAATCCTAGCTCGGGTCCAGAAATCGTCTCATAGACAAGAACGCCTTGATGCGGCGCGCCGAAACCGATCGTTTTGATCCACGCATCAATTCGAACGGCTGTTCCCGCCTTCAAACGCACTGTCGGGCTTTTAATCTGGAGCACGGTACCTTCATAACCGCCTGGCAGCGGATCATCGTGCAGCGAAGTCACACTCGCGCGCAACGCACCGGGACCTGAAAACGTTCCGAGTGTTTCTCTCATCACACTGCTCTCGGCTCGATCGGTTAACCGTTTGCCAACGGTCCAACGCCCCTCTCCAAAGAACTGCAATTCATCCATCGAGCCGGTGGTCAATCGGTTCCTTCCCCAGCCACGATCATCCATTAAAGGACGCCAGAAAACCTGAACCTCCTCAGCTCCCATCATCACCGGCGGACAGCTGGTGGGGTTAGGCCAGTCCGGCATCAGGTTTTCCGCCAACTGCCAGTCGCTGCGCAAAATCCACGCATCCGCCCTGCGAGCCATTCGAATCGCCGAGCCTAAATCTCCGCTTCGGAACAAAGGTTCTGCATCACGCAGCGTTCGCTCCGCTACATCCACGAACCGAGAAATCCCACCCGGCGCGCCATCCTGATTCAAAACCCGATTCATCGATGTTGCAGCAACCCACTGACTTGCGGATCTTTCGACTGCGTCACTGGCGAGCTGCCACCGATCCACCGTGGCCTGCCTAAGAAACTGCCCAGCCGATTTGGCCAAGAGCCCTCCCACCCCGGGGTCACTACTAAGACATACAACCTCCACCACGTCGGGTGACACGATCTCAATCTTGGGTCCCGTCTCCGTCAGCACCGGACTGATACGTTCCGCCGAAAAATGAGTCAATCTCCAGACTGTCTTGGTGGCGTCCGCCGGCGTGAGCTGAAGTTCAATCGATTCTCCGTCACCGCCAAGAACCTCAGTTCCTCGAGACGCGGTGGATGTCATGATCAGTAAATCAGCTTGCTCATTGCTTAAGCGACAACAACGGTAAGCACCGTTGGAAAGAACCGGCGGTGACGCTTTGGCTGCCGTTGCGATCCAAGGGGAGATCATAGCAATCATCCGATTCACATAGCTAATTGCCATCGCCCGTTGCGTATCCATCGGTTGCCCAGACGCGAGTGTTCGACTGGATCGATACACGATCGCACGTGGAAGCGACTCCAACGATCTCATCGCTTGAACCCACATGGAATGCCAGTGGTAGCTGCTGGGTTTTGGAATCCCAATCGCCTCAGCAATTGCATCGTTCTGACGCAGAAGGGTCTCAGGTGGCATGCTCATCAGTCCGACCGCATGACCGACTCGGTCACCGACCTGTTCGAGCCGCCGTGTGACCTCCAACACCTCATCTTGGGCGTTGAGAGAACGCTCGCGGGGAGGAAGATCCTGTACTAGGCCGTCAAACAGCGGTGCATAGGTCCGCCAAGATTCGGCCGGAGAAGCCAAAAGTGGACGCTGCCATCGCGGTGGTAGCAGACGTAACCGCCGTACCGTCTTTGCGACATCGGATACCATCGCTTCATCCAAGACCTCCGTGCCCCCAACGTACCAACCAATCACCGGATCCAAGAGTGACTCCAAGGCAGGATCCAACTGCTCAGGCGGAGAGGCATAGAGACGCATGCGTGTCTGTATCGCTTCTCTGAGTAACTCCGCATTGGGTGGAGTTCGCGTCATAATGGCATCGAAACCGAGTGACCGCACCCATCGCAGCGGTTCGCCGTTGTACTGCAGCACACGAATCACTTGACCGCTTGGAAAAACCGCGGCTTCATCGAGCGATTTGGTCGACCAATCGCCTGGATTACCGCCACTTGAATTTGACCCAACTGAATTCCCAATCCCTTCGGAACCGCTTCGATTTGCACCGGATGTCGTCGCGGTAGGATTTGAACTAGCCGCACTTCCACTTACCCGGTCCATCACACCTGCGGTTAGCTCGCGTCCAATCGGCAACATCCCGTCAACTCGCAGATTATCAAGGCGAATTGCCGTGGCACCAGAACCGGAGAAAGCATTGACGACCACGGCGTCCACATAGGGATCACCAAGATCAACCTTCAATCCATATTCACTTCGAAGTGCAACGCGTTTGAGTCGTAAGGGCTTTTCAATGAGCCCAACACCCACCGAGGCAAATTCACCGGGCGACTGATAAGTGGCCCCGTAAACGGTGACGGCAACCGCTTTCTTGGTGGTTGGATCCCTCAAGTACGGATAACGGACTCGAAACCCAATACTCGCCCCAGGCTTCGCGCTCATGACATTCAGCGTCGCAGTAAGATCATCGAGCGGCAAAACGGGTTCGATCGGATAAATCAGTTGAGCTTCGCTACCATTACCAGCGGTAAACTTGATCACCTCGCACGCACCACCGCCCACTCCACCTTCCAATAAGTGCTTTTGCTCTGTGATTCTCGCATCACAATCCGACGACCCCAGAAACCAGCGAGGTGGATGGGTGTCCAAGGAATCGTAAAGTTGGCCGTACAAAGTCGACTCAATACAAAAACACGCTATCGCCATCATCCACAAGGCAAGACGCAGGGCTTGCCAAGTCGTCTTATCTGTCATGAATCCAGATTTAGTCATGTTGTCTTGGGGTCTGTTTGTTTGACCAACGCAGAGTCAAGCGGAAGACTGTCAACGAGTTAAAGCATGTTGCAAAAACTCACCGCGTGTTGGAGTTCCGCATAAACTTACGACCAACGCCGTAACTCGATGGCATACCATGATTTATAGCCGTAAGCCAAGAGATAAACGCGTTGACTTTCCGCAACGTTGCAAGAAAACAACAACGTCACACGCAAAGCGTTAAACCTATTTAGAGCAACACCTTACAGCCAATCGCTTCGATTAAAAACAGCCGATTGGCACCCGAAGTGCAATGGATGGCACGCTATCAAAATCCATTCAAACGTCCTTATTGAGCTTATCGGCATGTCCAACACAATCGGAACTTTCAGCAAGGTGGACGAAAGTCCCAAAGAGATACAAGAACTCGCAATGGTCCTTCAACAGTTGCCCGCTGAATGCATTGAATCGATCGCCCCCGCAATGCAGAAAGTCGTCGATTGCAGCATTCGTCGAAAACGCATTCTCACAATGGTTCAAGAAGCACTCGCCCAACTACGACTCGACATGAAGTACCTGATCTTTGACCTCGAGGCAACTCGACGCGAACGCGATGAGTTCAAGGAACAACTCGAGCAAGAAAACTAACTTAGAAGCAGTAATCATTTGGATGACGTTTGAAAACAGCCACCAGACCAATTAACGACTGCTAAAGATGAATCATTCGCCATTGGCTCGGTTTTGAGAGAGAGAGATCAACGCAAAACTGAGTCATTTGGCGAAGCGTACAATGGCGACGTGCCGGCAACGATAGAAATGAGTTGCCGGCACGCGTTGGTAATTAACCCTCTGAAATGATTGACATCCTTGCCCCACGCATATCCTGCCGACGTAACTCCTCCCAGCCTGCAGGGTTTTCAACATGTCAGCCGGATTCCTCAACGCTCTTCGTCTACCTAGCCACCGTCATCCGCGTCGTCCGGTCCTCTTCCTAAGCAAGTTCATGATTCGCGTGTCCAGTAAAATCCGCAACGTGGTCGTTTTGATTGCCGCGGCATGCTCGGGCTTGATTTTCTTTCTCGAGGACTGGCAGCGTGATCTCAGCGTCAATCAGGCGCGTCTCGATCAGACCGCGACCAACCAACTTCTAAGACCGTTGGTTCTCGACATCGAACCGGTCGAAGCAGCCGAGAAAACCAAACAGTGGGTCTCCGCCAATAAGATGTGGGACATCGCATCGGAAAGCAGCGACGATGGTTCGATCAAACTCCATTTGACTCGCACCACGCGATTGATGCGTTTTGTTGACGACATTCACGTGGAATTTCAGCCCCACAACACGGGCGTTATCATTCAAGCCACCAGTCAGTCCCGAGTGGGTAAAGGTGATCTGGGTCAAAATCCTCGAAACCTTCTCGAGCTAGTCAAGGCATTGATCCAAACTCAAAACGAGTAACAATGATCGGCTTCGTCCCCCGCACCCAAGATGGATGCCATGACCAAGCCGACCGATGTACAGATCACAGAGATCAACTACTTTTTTCTGCCCGTAGAAATGCGGATGCCGTTGAAATTTGGTGCCGAGTCGGTTCGGTCGGTCAACTGTCTGCGAGTTGCTGTCACTGTAACGGGGATCAATGGCAACCAAGCCACGGGCTGGGGTGAGACACCACTCTCGGTGACCTGGGCTTGGCCGAGTACAACGCTCAGTTACGCAGAACGTTATGACGCCATGGTTGCTTTTTGCCACGAACTGGCATCGGACTGGAGCTCCGCAACGACGACCGGACACCCACTTGAAATCGGCCATCATTTTCTGAGCGAGATTCTGCCTCAGCGATTGGAGCAGTTTAACGCCACCCGCGGAGCTGAACCAATGCCTCACCTGGCGGCACTGATCGCAGCTAGCGCTTTTGACATCGCCTGCCATGATGCGTTCGGTGTCCTTCATGAGGTGGATATCTACAGCACCTATCATTCGCAGTATTTGTCACAGGATCTCTCCGCTTACCTTACCCCACAAGACGCAGGGATCAATTTCGATCACAAATACCCCGAGGACTTCCTGCTTGAGAAGCCGGAGAAAAAACTTCCCGTGTGGCACTTGGTCGGAGGTTTGGATCCAATTGAAGCCGAGGACTGTAACGGAGACGAACCGCGAGATGGTTATCCGGTAACGCTTCGGGATTGGATTAAGTCAGACGGACTGAATTGTTTGAAGATCAAACTCCGAGGGAATGATGCAAACTGGGACTACGAGCGACTGGTCCGAATAGGGAACCTCTGCATCGAATTGAACGTTGAGTTTCTCTCTGCTGACTTTAACTGCACGGTGACCGATCCTGCTTACGTTAATGGAATTCTGGATCGCCTTCGCTCTGAGAAACCTGAGATCAACGAACGGTTACTTTACGTTGAGCAACCATTTCCATACGACCTGCGAGCAAATCAGATTGATGTTCATTCGGTCTCGGAACGGAAGCCATTGTTTCTCGATGAGAGCGCACACGACTGGCAATACGTCGCACTGGGCCGATCCTTGGGGTGGACGGGTGTTGCACTAAAAACATGCAAGACGCAAACCGGCGCGATTTTAAGCCTGTGCTGGGCCAAGGCTCACGGGATGCCACTGATGGTCCAAGACCTCACCAACCCGATGCTGGCGCAAATCCCCCATGTTCGGCTCGCAGCCCACGCGGGGACGATCATGGGTGTGGAATCCAACGGTATGCAGTTCTACCCAGATGCCTCGAAACCCGAAGCTGAAATCCACCCGAGCATTTATCAACGCCGCGACGGCCACCTTGACCTCACCACGATTGGTGGTAGCGGGTTCGGCTATCGGGTTGATGAAATCAGTCGCGAGTTACCCGCAAGTTACAAGAGCACACGAACAAGCGAGTGACCGAGCAAGTTAAAGCTCGGATCCGAACGACCTTTGGCAGCCTTCGTTGAAGGTGGTTAAATTGAGAGTGCATCAGCGATCGTTTAACGGTAGCTCAACCACTCCTGTGATGCTTATGCGGGCGTGATGAGAGATTCTAAAGCGTCATCGATCACCAATTCCTGACGTTGTCGCTCCAAGAAAAAGCTGACGTGTTTAAAGCCCGATTTCTTCAATAAATTCAGTCCTGTCTCGTACCCATCGGCAACACGATGGGGGACATGCGCGTCAGAGCCCAAAGTGATGGGGATCCCGCGTTTGGCGATTTCCTCGAGCATGCTTGGCATCGGATTCATTTCGGAAATGGTTTTATTGACACCCGATGTGTTCAACTCCATCGCGACCCCGGTTTCGGCAATCCGATCCAGTGACTTGCAAATATCGGGAAGTATCCGCTCCGGATCCCACTGCGAGGATGTAAAATTCTTGATCAAATCGGGATGCGATATCGAATCAAAGAGCCCCGTTTCAGCCGTTTTTGCGAGCAGATGGAAGTAGGTCCGCTGAACCTCGAATAGATCATCCTGCCAGTAACGGTCTCGCCATTCTGAAATCTGTGGGTGAACCGAACCAAGAACAAAGTGGAATTCTGCGGACTGTAACTGCCGCTCAAGGTAACTCTCCATGCCCTCGAAGTAGTCCGCCTCGAGACCAAGCCTGACATCGACTCGCCCTTGGAATTGCTCTCGAGTGCGTGATACCAATTCGACATAACGGTCAAACTCATCTTCCGCCATGCGTACCGGAGCTGAAAAGCCATTCGGCATCGGGTTGTGACAAGTAACAATCAGGCCCTTGAGACCGCGTTGTTCAGCGACCAAAGCATACTCATCCGGCCAGCCATCAGCGTGCTTGCACAACGGTGTGTGGGAGTGAGATTCATACATCTTTGCTTGTTTCATCATGCATCCTGTCTCGGCGTGAACTGCAAGTCGCAAATACATACCGTAACGGTGAATGCCAAAAGCGAGAAGGAGCAACAAAAAATCTTGATCAATCCTTAACCCAGATACAGACATTCAATGACGCGCGCATCACTTTAAAGTTTCAAAATCGATTATCATCTCACCGCAACCTGTTCTCGCCCGAATCAATCCACCCGAACCAATCAATCAAATCATTCGCCATGCAGGGTCACGATCAAACCGTCGCGAACACGATCCCACAAATGACTCCACAGCGGCTGTGGAAACATGCCAGGCGGACGCATCTGCCAACAACGAATCAACCATGGATCAGGGCCGCTCTGCTGGGGATTTTATGCTGCATGACTTTCGTCACCTCGCACGCCAAATCCGCGAACCAAGCCGGTGATAATCCTCCTAATATCGTATTCATCGCCATTGATGACCTTGCATGCACACTTGGTTGCTACGGTGATCTCATCGCCAATACCCCCAATCTAGATCGACTTGCCGCTTCGGGAATCACATTCCAACGCGCCTACAACCAGCTTCCGCTCTGCAACCCGACCCGAGCATCCCTCATGACGGGCCTTCGGCCGGACCAGATCAAGGTGTACGATCTTGATCGTCACTTTCGCGACCAAACCCCTGATGTCATCACGCTCCCGCAGGCCTTTCAGGCCGCTGGCTATGACGCGGTACGCGTCGGAAAGATCTACCACTACAACGTCCCCGCATCGATCGGCACTGATGGATTTGATGACCCGCCATCTTGGAATCTGACCATCAACCCCAAGGGTCGAGATAAGAATGAAGAGGAACTAATCACCAATGCGGAGCCACATCGAAAAATCAGCGCAGCACTGAGTTGGCTTGCTGCCGAGGGAGACGATACCGAACAGACCGACGGCATGATCGCCAGCGAAGCGATCAAACAATTGGAAGCTCCCCGGAATCGACCGCTGTTTTTGGCGATCGGTTTTTTCCGCCCGCATACACCCTATGTGGCACCCAAAAAATACTTCGAACGGTACCCGCTCGATTCATTGCGACTACCGTTTTCCCCAGAGGGTGACCGAAACGATATCCCAACCGCTGCCTTCGCCCACAATTGTCCGATTCCCAATTACAACCTTCCTGAACCTCTGCTTCTGCAGGCAACACAGGCCTACTACGCTTGCGTTTCGTTCGTCGATGCACAGATTGGTAGGATCCTTGATACGATTGAGCGTCGAGGCGAAAGCGAGAAGACGATCGTGGTGGTTTGGAGTGATCACGGATACCACCTCGGAGAGCATGGCGGCATCTGGCAGAAACGCACTCTTTTTGAACAATCGGCGCGGTCCCCACTACTGATTCGCGCACCAAAACTTGGCAACTCCGGACGCAATTGCGATCGTGTGGTCGAGTTCGTTGATATCTACCCCACGCTAGTCAGTCTCGCTGGCATCAAACCTCCCCAGCATCTCGCTGGGCGGGACCTGAGTCCGTTAATGAAGGATCCGCTGGCACCTTGGGATGAATATGCCATTACCCAAGTCCTGCGGCCTGCCGATTCCCGTTTAAGCGAACCTGTGATGGGCTGTAGTATTCGCACTTCGAGGTGGAGGTACACAGAGTGGGGCGAGGGAAAGTATGGAGTCGAGTTGTATGATCACCATACTGACCCCAACGAATTCAACAACCTTGCAATCAAACCGGACCCTGCAATTGCCAAAGTCATCAATGGACTGCGAATCAAACTGAGGGAGCATGCAAGCGGAAAAACCCCGACCACGCCATTTAACCCTGCAAGGCTCTAAACCACGACAAATCAAGAGGTGCAAGAAACTGAACCACGCGGGTTCCAGCACTACGAGAATTTGGCACTGCGAGAATTTGGCACTGCGAGAATTTGGCACTGCGAGGATTTGGCACTGGATCGCTAGGTCCAGATTCGAGCTAAGTAGGAATCTGAGTCAACCTTGGTTGAGAGTTGCTTGCAGCCACGAAACCTCCGTGGCAATATCTTCGGCTAAACCCCGCTGCCTCATTGCCTCTGGCAAAACGGTCCACGCGTAAGTTTCGATTTCAAGATGCCCGGTAAACTCTGGCGGCAAGTTCGCTTCACTCAGAAACTTCAAACATTCCAAGACGTCGCTTTGGCTCGTTTCCAGATGACCGAACCGTTCCAGAAAGATGGGGACATGAAAATGCACCACCCAGCGTTGCTCGTCATCCAAATCGACCTTTCCCGATTGCACCTCAGCTAGCAACTGTGGCAAATCTTCTGCGAGCTCAAATTGCCCTGCTCGCGTCATGCGTCCTGTTTGGTGCAGGTAGCGATCTTCACCAAAGGCAGTAAGCTGCGTTAACGCCTCCCGCCGACGATCCTCTGACATTTGATCCCATTGGACTTCAATGGCAGAACTGACTTGAACCTTGCCCACCCCGATCCCAGCCTGAGCTAAACGTGAGAGGACGTCGGACTGAGACTCCATCATCACGGCGGAGTGGCAGATGTCGTGGCAAACGGTTAGGTAACGTCGGTGTTGAGATTCCGGTAATTGCTTTTCGAACCAACTGATCACGTCGTCTGTGGTATCGAATTGGCAACCCGGTTCCGGTTCAATCGCCACGACGATGCGACGACCGGTTCGGGATTCAAGATCGTGCAGATAATCGGCGATCTTTCGAAGTGAACGACCACATGCATCAAGTTCAACATCTGAAGGCAATTCCGTTGGCCAACCGAGAGGCAAGGTGCTAATCGAGCCGACCTGTTCAGCGGGTGTGTCCGACAACAACTCTACCAGCACATCTGCCAACTGGCAGGTGTACTCCAGACGCGACTCCTGTGCCCAAGTTGGCTGATAGACGCGATGCTTGACAACGTCTTGGTGGAAATTGTCATACGGGAAGCCATTGATGGTAAAAGCCTCTAATCGCCGCTCGCGCAAAAACTTTGCAAAACCAGATGCGTCGGCGGACAACTCTCGGGCAGCGTGAGCTGGGATCCACAGACCCAAACCCAATGAGTCCTTATCAACTGAATCACGTACCGCAACCGCGTATTGATCAAGATTAGACTGAATCGAATTCAGGTCGACACCGGCGTGAACGTTGGTGCAATAACCAATTTGCGGGCTGGGAATCATGGACCTCAACTCTCTCTCTTTCTTTCTGTGATTGTTCTTTCACTTGGATCGCGAATCTTCGCAACGCAGTATGGAGGGAAGACACAGCCTAGTGGATCGAGCGGCGTCAGGGAATTCCCGCCTCAATCGACCCACAATGGTCACTCGACTTCATCGCCACAAAGAACCACAATCATCAAGGTATCCGTCGCTCAGGGTTGGGCAATGAGATCCTCGGCACGCTATGATACTCGCGACTGCGTCTTATCTCTCCGGTGTCTAGTCGGCGTGATACCCTTTAACGGCGGGATTGATTCCACCGCCGAGCCATTTATCGAGAAACTTTGAAACGACAGAAATTGATGATGCGAAACCTAGTTCAAACCCTCTTCTCAACGTCGATTCTCGCGATTTTGGGCCTCTCAAGCCTTAACGCACAGCCACTTCCCAACCCAAAGCACAGCGATTCTCAAGGGGACCGATTTTATCAAATTGACCAGTGGCTCCCGACGCCCAACGATCAGCGAACCGCCTCCGGAGCTCCGGGGCCGGAATACTGGCAACAGCGAGCCGATTACCAAATCTCGGTCACACTCGACGACGACAACCAAAGAATCTCAGCGGTTGCAAAGATCGATTACCACAACGAGTCTCCCCATCTACTGAACTACATTTGGGTCCAGCTCGATCAGAATCGCTTCGAGCCCGATGCCATCTCGGCCACCGCATCCCCCGCTCCCGCACTGGCTCCTCGTGTGACGTTTGATCGTCTGAAATCAATTTTTGCACGACTAACATTTGATGGCGGTTACAAAATCAAATCCGTCAAGGATCAGCAGGGCAGCCCGCTCAAGCACACCATCAATGAAACGATGATGCGGATTGATTTGCCAAAACCCATGATGCCCGGTGAATCAATCACCTTCTCAATCGAATACGCCTACAACATCATCGACTCGAATTTGATCTCCGGCAGATCAGGCCACGAGTTTTTTGAGAAGGACGGGAATTACATCTATGAAATCGCTCAGTGGTTCCCACGCGTTGTTTCGTACACCGATTACACCGGCTGGCAAAATAAACAATTCATCGGCCGCGGTGAATTCACGCTTGAATTAGGTAATTACGACGTCAGCATCACGGTCCCGGAAGACATGGTGGTTGCGTCCACCGGTGAACTCGCTAACCCTGATCAGGTTCTCAAGCCTGCTTGGATCGAACGTCTAGCGGAAGCGAGAAAATCCACTAAGCCGATGTTCATCGTGACACCGGAAGAGGCGAAAGAGAATGAAGGGGGCGAACAGAACGAATCAGATGCGTCTGACAACGGAACAGGACGCGAAGGGAAGGTCAACACCAAGACATGGCGATTCATGGCCCGAAACGTGCGCGACTTTGCGTTTGCTGCAAGTCGCAAGTTCATCTGGGATGCGATGGGAGTCAAGGTCGGGGATCAAACCGTCATGGCAATGTCCTATTATCCAAACGAAGGTGAACCGCTGTGGAGCCAGTACTCGACCGAAGCGATTGCTCATACCCTCGAAGTCTATGGCCGCTACTCATTTGACTATCCCTACCCGGTCGCGATCAGTGTGAACGGTCCAGTCTATGGGATGGAATATCCGATGATCTGCTTCAACGGCCCTCGGCCGGAAGACGATGGAACCTACAGCAAGACGACCAAGTACGCACTGATTTCAGTGATCATCCATGAAGTAGGCCACAACTATTTCCCAATGATCGTTAACAGTGATGAAAGACAATGGACCTGGATGGACGAGGGATTGAATACATTCCTTCAATACCTCAGTGAACAGGAATGGGAGGAGAACTATCCATCCCGAAGAGGCGAGCCTGAAAAGATTGTGCCCTACATGCGAGGCGGCAATCAGCGACCGATCATGACCGGCAGTGAAGAAATTCTGCAGTTCGGTGCTAACGCCTATGCCAAACCTGCCACGGCACTCAATATCCTCCGTGAAACGATCATGGGTCGTGAACTGTTTGACTTTGCGTTTAAAGAGTACGCGGTTCGATGGAAGTTCAAACGCCCAACACCTTCCGATTTTTTCCGTACGATGGAAGACGCATCCGGCGTTGACCTTGACTGGTTCTGGCGAGGTTGGTTCTACAGCACGGATCATGTCGATCTGGGTATCGAAGATGTGAACCTGTTTGTCATTGATCAGGGCGATCCGGACGAAGCGGCCGAGCGCAAACGGAAGGAACGCGAAGAGAAAGAGCCATCCATCTCGGATCAACGAAACGAAGAACTACCCAAACGAATCGATTGGCAACCCGGCCTCAAAGACTTCTACAACTCGGCCGATTACGACGAGTTTTCAGTCGAGGAGTCGGCTCGCAAGGCATATCAAAAAATGCTCGAGGAACTCGACGACTCGCAACGCTCGCTACTTCAACGCACCACTAATTTTTACGTGGTTAAATTCCGAAATCACGGCGGCATAGTCATGCCGATCATCGTTCGACTTCACTACGCGGATAACACCAACGAGATTGTCCGTGTGCCCGTTGACATCTGGAGATCAAACGGCGATTCGGTATCCAAATTATTTGTCTCGGAAAAAGAGATCGTTCGAATGGAACTTGATCCGTTCCGCGAAACGGCCGACACCGAATCGTCCAATAATCACTGGCCACCGAAACTAATCCCGAGTCGCTTCAAACTGTACAAAAGCAGTTCCTCTGACAATGAAATGAGAAAGGCCAACAAGAAGAAAGAAGCGGCGGAAAAGAAAGCCGCAAAGGAGGCTGAGAACGCCAGCGGGAACGAAAGTGAAAACAAAGACGAGGCAGATGCGTCAACTGACACCCCGTCTAACACGGAAGCAAGTGAAGCAGCTCCGTCGAGTCAAAGTAGTCAGTGACACCCTTTTTCCCCTCAGCCCGTCAATGATTCTGTTAATCACCGCTTTGCTCCTGCACCCGGTCCACGAAACGATCGCAGAGATCGAATGGAACGAGAAGACAAAACGATTCGAGGTTGCGATGCGTCTCGACGCCATCGACGATCAATGGATTCGTCGAGAATCCAAGCGAGAACTGCCTAACAAGGCGAAAAACGAAAATAGCAGTGACGGGCAGGCAACGAGTTCCGATCGCAACCCGAAACTCCTTCCCTCGCTCGGTCGACGCCAGGCCACGCGAGCCGTCACCGCGACAAGGAAGCAACCGAACACAGCCAATGGGGAAACGGGTAATTGGCGTTTGCAGTACGTTGAAACTCATTTCTTGGTGACCGACCGCGAAATCGAGACCGGCGAGGCGTCCAAAGTCTTCAGTCAGCCTCGATATCACTGGCTTGGGATTGAGGAAGATCGCGGGCATGTTTGGTGGTACTTCGAAATTGAACCCGCTGGCGGAAAACGTCCCGACTCACTCGTCAACATGATGTTATTTGAAAAGGAATCCGATCAGGCGAACCGAGTTCTACTTCTTGGCACGAAGCCTAGTCGAACCTTCATTCACACACTCAAGTCACCCCGCCACTCCTTCGAGTCAGATTCACAAGATGTCGAATCCAACTAAGCAGCTCATCGCAGAAGTGATTTCAATTGGCGATGAAATGACCAGCGGCGCCAGATTGGACACCAATGGTCAATGGCTCAGCAGACGTTTAGGCGAAATGGGTATCCACGTCGCGTTCCACTCAACGGTTGGCGACACCCTCTCACATAACGTCGATGTATTTCGAATTGCATCGGAGCGAGCCGACCTAGTCATCGCGACCGGCGGCCTGGGACCGACGCGTGACGACCTGACTCGTGAAGCTCTTGCTGAGTTGTCTCAGCGACCTTTGGAATTGCGACAGGACGCGCTCGACCACATTTTGGAATTGTTCACCAAACGTCATCGCGAAATGCCCAATCGCAATCGAGTTCAGGCCATGTTCCCTGTTGGCAGCGAACAAATCTTCAATCCCGAAGGATCTGCGCCTGGGATTGACATCGTGATCGATCGAACAGACCAATCCCCATCACGTATCTTCGCTCTCCCGGGCGTTCCGGCAGAAATGAAGCGTATGTTTGATGACACCGTGGCTCCTCGGATCTTGGAACAAGGTCAGAGTGGGACCATCATCGAGCACCTCGTGATGAAGTTCTTTGGAACAGGTGAAAGCGACATGGAGCAGCGGCTGGGCGAAATGATTGCTCGGGACCGAGAGCCCCGCGTCGGAATCACTGTCAGCAAGGCGACGATATCCCTGCGAATCACGGCAACTGCAACTTCTAAGGCGGAATGTGATCATCAGATTGCCGAGACTCGCCGAGAGATTCTCGATCGGGTCTCTGAGTTCTACTTTGGTGATGGTGAACTCTATGAGCAACAACATGCAATCGTTGAATCGCTCTCTGCATCCGGTCAATCACTCATGATCATCGAACTTGGCAAGTCGGCGCCGCTGGGTGATTGGTTTGCCGCAATTGATCAAGCGGATCGTTATCTCGGCGGCATTTCGGTTTTTGATCGAGCGCAACTCACTCGCTTTGTTTCCTGCCGGAATCAAAATCCAACAACAACGTTCTCTGAGAACCAGCAAAACCGCGAAAGCTCGTTGGATCCCATTGATTCGGATGGATCGTTCAATGAACTTTTACAGCGGTTCCAGCAACTTTACGCAACTGATTGGCTTCTTGTGGTGGACAGTTACCCAACGCTCACTCAAACATCTCCGGGCCCCCTCCCAGCGCAAGAGGTCCGGTTTTATGTGCTCGATCCATCCGGAAAAATCCATCTCGATCAGCAATCGATGGGCGGACACCCTGACGTCATTCAGCCACGAGTGGCAAAGGCCGCGATGAGATTCCTTCGCCAACAGCTGGCCACTGTCATCTATCAGGTAGTGTGAAGCGTTCAAACCGCTCGATAAAACCAGGCGAGTTGCAGAACAACCGTTCTTCTCAATCGCTCACGGAGTAATCGCCTGACGCTCAACGAACATTAGCAGACTTCGTCCACCCTTCACTCATGGACTTGGGGTACAGTCGGATACCATTGCGGGTTGCGTTACTGCGTGGCGACGGGTCCCATCGTTTCGCATCACCTTCGTTGATTACTTCGCCAATGTCTTCGACTGATACATTGTGGAGTGCAGCAAAGCGTGACAACTCGCGATCCAGTGTCTGCTGAAGCATGGTCTCCAATGGAACCCGAGCGGGGCTTCCCGATGGAAGCGGCAAAGGTTTCTCGATGGTCGTTCTAGCCGCAGCGCGATAGTCCTTATAGATCGCCTGTCGAGTAGCCTCCGGAAGGCGGATTTCCCGATACACCACTTCGCTCGGATCAGGAAAAACGGTTGGCTCGGTATCCGCAAGCTCACGCTCAACCACCGACTCAACGGGGTCTGACTTCTCAGGGGAATCTTGAAATGTAAAAAGCATCATTGCAGCCCCCACAAAAGAGACCAGTAAGATGCCGCCGAGGACGACCGCAGCTGCAAGCATGATATGATTCGAGTTGGTTGCAGAACTTGCGGCGGAGTTCGTTGCAACGGCGGAGCTGGCTACAGGAGTGGTAGGAGTGAACACATTTCCACACGAGGCACAGCGAACCTGAATGATCGACGCGGGGACACTAGCCTTCGAGCCGCAAGCGGGGCAAGAAACCGTTCTACTGGCACCCACATCATTTGACATTCTGATCACCCTCTACTCAAAAAACATCGATTTGCGGACTGAGCGGACGGAACATTGAGGCCTGCGTCAGCTCATAGAAAAAGACTATCACAATCGCAAAAACTCAACACCTGTTTCATCCCGTGCTGCTGGTGAAAATACGACAGGAATCTGCCACCTGTATGAGTTCATTCCATTTACGGTTAAAACTCGTATCACAGACCACAGTTTTCACCAATTTGGTGTTCAACTACAAAAAGTTTGGAAAAGAGGTTTCGATGCGAGTGCTTGTCACCGGTTGCGGCGGATTCTTGGGACGTGAGATTGTCCGACAACTAATCGATCGAGGCGAGCAAGTTTCTGGAATCGCACGAGGTGAATATCCTGAGCTGATTGCGTGGGGAATGGAACACCGCCGCGGTGACTTGACTGATGCGTCATTCGTCAAGCGAGCCATCAACGGCATGGATACCGTTGTCCACACGGCCGCGGTGGCGGGAGTCTGGGGATCAAGAAAATACTTTGAGCGAAACAACGTCCTTGCAACGGACCACGTGATCAAAGCGTGCGAGGCCGCCAACGTTCGCAACTTGGTGTTCACAAGTAGTCCAAGTGTGACCTTCGACGGTGAACACCAACGAGGAGTGGATGAAAGTGAACCTTACCCAAAGAAATGGCTCTGCCATTATCCTCGCACCAAGGCGATCGCCGAACAAATGGTGCTGAACTCACATCGCCTTGACGGTCTAAGAACTGTCGCCCTTCGGCCTCACTTGGTTTGGGGAGAATACGATCCACATATCTTGCCCCGCATCATAATTCGTTCCCAGCAAGGTCGATTACGAGTCGTTGGCGATGGAACCAATCTCGTGGACACCGTTCATGTGATCAACGCAGCAGGTGCTCATCTGGATGCGATGGACTCGCTGGAAAAGTCTCCGGAGCATGCGGGGGGACGGGCTTATTTCATCGCGCAAGATGCACCGGTCAATTGTTGGGATTGGATTCGGGACATTTGCAAAATCGGTGGCGCACCGGAACCGGGCAAGGCAATTTCTTATCCAATGGCCTACCGCATCGGCTCAACACTCGAGGCGACCTACAAGATTTTGCGAAAACGCGACGAGCCACCGATGACCCGATTCGTCGCTGCCCAACTTGCCAAAGACCACTACTTTGACATTTCTGCTGCCAAAGAACGCCTCGGTTACCGTATCAGGATTTCGATGGAGGACGGCCTCGCACGGCTCCGCGAGGCGTGGCAACAAGGTTAAAGGAACTTCCCTGATCTTCAAAAAGAGAGGCTCAAATCTTGCAAAAACAACCCTCCGAGGGCAGGCGAAGAGTTGATTGCAGCAATTTTTAACGATCTGGCAGGCTAAAACGCGTTTCGCATGTGGGTTTCGGCGGGATTTGTCGGTCTGATAATAGGGCGGGCGTTGTCATTAACTGACTCCGCTGGTAGCCTTTTGCCGTTCGGGAATCGGTGTGTTTCCGAGCCATATTTGCCTGACGCCGTGAGAACTTCTCGCGGGTTGGTTCTTCGTTAAATAATGAACTGCCTACCGTGATTGCCCCCAATCGTGCCGCCGACCTCCCTGACGAACAACGAATCGTCATCACCGGTCTGGGACTTACCGCGCCCAACGGAAATGATTGGGACAGCTACCGCCAAGCGTTGCTAGAGAAACGCAGCGGCGTGAAACCTTACGAAATCCGATATTTCGGAAAAACACTCGCGGGTATTTGTGATTTTGAACAAACGCGGTACCAAACCCGCAAAGACCTTCGCCGAGGCACACGGGCCGGCAGTGTCGGCGTCTACTGCGCCAATGAAGCCATCAAGCATTCTGGGATCGACTGGGAAAACACCAATAAATCCAGAGTCGGAATTTACGTTGGTGTGACCGAGCACGGCAACGTGGAGACGGAAAATGAAATTCACGTCATCAAAGGGTTTGATTACGACACCAGTTGTTGGTCTCACCACCACAACCCACGAACGGTCGCCAATAACCCCGCCGGTGAAATCGCGTTGAACATGGGGATTACCGGACCACATTACACAATCGGAGCCGCTTGCGCGGCGGGTAACGCGGGGATCATTCAAGGTGCCCAGATGCTGCGTCTCGGAGAATGCGACCTCGCGATCGCCGGTGGAACCAGCGAAAGCATCCACACCTTCGGGATTTTTGCCAGCTTCAACAGCCAAAACGCCCTCGCAACGCACGAGGATCCTGAGAAAGCTTCGAGACCGTTTGATGTTGATCGAAACGGTATCGTGGTTGCTGAAGGTGGTTGTCTCTACACGCTTGAACGCCTCTCAGATGCCAAAGCGAGAGGTGCTGAAATCTACGGTGAGCTGGTCGGTTATGCGATCAATACCGATGCAACGGACTTTGTGTTGCCAAACCCCGAACGACAAGCCGAGTGCATTCGCATGGCTCTTGATCGTGCCGGTCTAGAACCTGAACACATCGACATTGTCAGCACACATGCGACCGGTACGAGCAGCGGAGATTCGCAGGAGTGCATCGCCCTGAGAGATGTCTTTGGACAATCACAGCACACTCGTATTAACAACACAAAAAGCTATATTGGTCACGCAATGGGTGCCGCAGGCTCGCTCGAACTTGCCGGCAACTTACCTTCCTTCAAAGACAAAACGGTGCACCCCACAATCAATGTGGATCAGGTGGATCCAGATTGCCATCTTGAAGGGCTCGTCATCAATGATCCGCAGGAAGGTCAGAGAGTCGATTATATTCTGAACAATTCCTTCGGTATGCTGGGGATTAACTCAGTGGTCATCATCAGCCGCTTCTAAGCCTCCGCTTTGTGACGATTCATACTAGTTTTCATACACGACCTGATTCCGATTCAATTGAATCATTGGAGAAATCGATTCGATGACGCCAGCAGAAATTCGCGATGAAATCCTCGATATCCTCGAAGACATTTCACCAGACGAAGATTTGGAAAACCTCGATGACGAGAAAGCTTTTCGTGATCAGCTAGAACTCGATAGCATGGACTTTCTCGATATCGTCATGGAACTAAGAAAGCGTCACCGTGTACAGATTCCGGAGGAAGACTACGGGAACCTGGCCAGCATGCATTCGACGGTGACCTACCTCGAGCCAAAAATGAAAGATATCTAGGCGTAGGTAATCAGAGAGTCGGGAGAAACGGCTGGCAGGGCAAGTGTCATCACATCGACACACCGGCCTATGCGGCGTGTCAAAACGACTACACACCGGAACGCTGCCCTGTCTGTTAGAACGAGCATTGTTCAGGATGGGACACGGTTAATTCCATCAAAAGTAGCGAAAAACCATCGCTGCAGACATTTTTTCTTAAGTGCTTGAACTTTGGCACGCCTTTCGCCACTTCAGTTTCCTCAATCAGACGATTGATCTTGAGTCCGATAGCGGTTTCGGAATCTTCGACGATCAATCCTCCCACGTTCTGTTTGAAGGAGAGATGAAACAATGTTCACGAACAAACGATGGATCTTAGTGCCAGCATTAATCCTAGGTTCGGTTTTCGCCATGGGATCACAAGAAGCCAAAGCAGACGTCCGAGTGGTGCCTTCTTGGGGCGGGATCAGTATCAGCTTTGGCAACCACCCACGAGCCTGCTACACGGGACGAAGCAGCTTCTTCGGTTCGGTGGGAATCCAGCGTCCTAGCGGTTTCTATTTCGGACCAAGCACTCGCTCGGGAAGCCTGCATCATCACCACCATCGCAGCTACCGCCCCTCGACCTACCTTCGTTCGCGAAGCCGCAACCAATGTAGCCCTCGATATCGTAGGTAATCGCTGAATTAGCGAACCGTATTCCGTTAGACCAACTGGGGTTCATCCGAGCCCCAGTTTTTTTGTGAACCGCAATTTTTCGAACCGAGCTCGATAGCGTTCGAAAATTTGTCTTCTGAAGAATATGATGTGGAGTAGGAAATCCGATCACCTCAACCCACGTCACAGACGAAACATGCATCAGAATAAGACTTTCACGCCCAATCATCTCGTTCAGATGACACTCTTAGCTCTCTCAATGGTTGCTCTCAGTTCGATTGCAAGTCAGAGCTGTTCTGCGGAATCATTTCCTCAGCAAGTCACGGTAGGGAAGTGGCGAGGAGAGTGGCGAAGCGAATCAACGGGGCACCATGGCCCGCTCAAAGCGAGAATCCGCCAGCTGAACGAAGACGAATATCGAGCCATCTTCACCGGTCGATTTTTCAAGGTGATCCCCTTTGTCTACCCAACCAAGCTTGAACGCGTCGACGAGTCTTCGGCCGGTGAAGCGGGAGCTGTGGAACATCTGAGTTCTAGCCAGAAACTTCCCTTCCTTGGAACCTATCGGATGCGAGCATCGGTTAGTAAAGATCGGTTCCAAGCCACCTTTGAGGGAAGGCGTGATTCGGGCACCTTTGATTTGACACGTTAACTTGCCCAATCAGCACCCCGAGTGCGGACGACTTTTGAAGCAACTTGCTGTGCGTTACCAGTCGAGATAGAGTTTTCGCTGGTGGGGAAGTGATAAGCTGGTTCGTCCAAATTGAGAAAGGAATCCGATAGATGGCAAATCCCTTCATTGATCCGGCTCTCCTCTTCCGCATGGAGATTCCCCTGAGACACTGGGATGGCCAGTGGGACAGCAAGGGCATTCGCCTTTCGGAGATGTACCAGGTTCCCTGCTTTTCCGAATTCTCGGACCGAAAAATTTTTGCAGACATTCGGCTTGGTTGGAATCCGAGCGGAATGGCGATCCAAGTTGCCGTTAGAGGAAAACGTCAAGCGCCTTGGTGCCGAGAAACACGGCTCGACGAGAGCGACGGCTTTCATCTTTGGATTGACACACGCTGTAGTCCTGGGATCCATCGAGCGACACAATATTGCCACCGATTTCTCTGGATGCCGTCGGGAGGTGGACCGAGACGCGAGAACTCGCTCGCGGCGATGGTGCCGATCAATCGCGCGAGAAGTCATCCCAGAGCGGTCGACTCGAAGATGCTGCCTCTGAAAACCAATCTCCGTCATGACGGCTACGAAATCTCAGCGTGGATCCCGAGTGAAGCGTTGACAGGTTACAGCCCCGATGAACAACCGCGGGTCGCTCTGTACTACGCGGTGATTGACCGAGAGCTTGGCTGGCAAGGTCTTACCCTTGGCCCAGAGTACCCAGTAACCGACGATCCAAGCCTTTGGTCCGAGGCGTCCCTCTTGGCTCCCTGAAATAGCTGTCGACGGAGGTTAAAAAGCGATTCAAATGCCGATTTTTCGTCGATATTTTTGAGTAAACAGGCGTTAGTGACCGTTACGAGAATGCATCAGATTTATAGACTGAGGCATTCTGTTGATCCTCGTGAATCAGCAAATCACGCACGTCTCGCTTGCCGGCTCTCGACCAACATCAAAGTCGGGGCACAATAAACTTCACATGGAAGCTACCACTTCAAAAGCCGTTCGTTCGGTATCAGGCATCACCGTTCGCCTCGCGGGTGACTCGGGTGACGGTATGCAGCTGCTGGGGACCCAGTTGACCAATACCAGTGCTTTGGCTGGAAACGACGTTGCCACGTTCCCTGATTTCCCAGCAGAAATCCGTGCACCGCGGGGGACGCGAGCGGGAGTTTCCGGTTTTCAGGTTCAATTTGCCAGTGAAGAGATCTTCACCCCAGGCGATGTCCTTGATGCCCTTGTGGTGATGAATCCAGCTGCCATGGTCACCAATCTCGGTGACCTTCGCAAAGGCGGAATTCTGATCGCCAACGAAGACGGTTTTAACGAGAAGGAATTCAAGTTGGCGAAGGTGGAATCCAACCCGCTTGAAGCCAACGTCATCGAAGAGACCTATCGTCTGATCAAAGTTCCGATGACGCAGCTTACCCGCGAAGCGGTTTCCGAATTTGGTCTCGGAGTCAAGATTGCCGATCGCTGCAAAAACTTCTTTGCCATGGGCTTGGTGTACTGGCTTTTCGGACGATCACTCGATCCAACCCTGCGTTTCATTCGCGACAAATTTGGCAAGAAACCGGAAGTCGCCGCAGCTAACGAAGCGGCACTACGTGCGGGATGGGCCTACGGCGAAACCACGGAGGCGTTCGGGGAAAGCTACCAAGTGGAAGCGGCGGAACTAACCCCGGGCACTTATCGAAACATCATGGGTAATCAAGCGCTGGCTTGGGGTCTG
This sequence comes from uncultured Rubripirellula sp., assembly GCA_938045805.1. Classification (GTDB taxonomy): domain Bacteria; phylum Planctomycetota; class Planctomycetia; order Pirellulales; family Pirellulaceae; genus Rubripirellula. The sequence continues at coordinate 21,995 of CALIBL010000012.1, forward strand.
ATCACTGCGTCACAACTGAGCGACAAAGACCTTTTCTATGGGACCTACCCCATCACACCAGCAAGTGACATCCTCCATGAACTTACCAAGTACAAGAACTTTGGGGTTCGAACCTTTCAAGCTGAGGATGAAATTGCCGCGGTTTGTTCCACCATTGGTGCAGCTTTTGGCGGTGGAATGGCGGTAACCGCAAGTAGCGGTCCGGGGATTGCACTCAAAGCGGAGGCAATGGGTCTCGGGATGATCCTCGAACTCCCCATGATCATTATCAACGTTCAACGTGGCGGACCCAGCACTGGTCTACCCACGAAAACCGAGCAGAGCGATCTCTTGCAGGCGATGTTTGGCCGCAACGGTGAATCACCGATCCCAGTGCTGGCACCGCAGTCTCCCGGCGACTGCTTTGACGTCGCGATCGAAGCATGGCGGATTGCCACGCAGTGCATGGTTCCCGTCATGATCCTGTCCGATGGTTATATCGCCAACGGTAGTGAACCTTGGAAAATACCAAGCTTCGATGAGCTACCAAGGATTGAGATCCGGCACCCCGAGGGAACGGATCTTGATGAACCTTTCCTCCCCTACGCTCGTGATGAACATCTCGCACGACCCTGGGCGATCCCTGGTACGCCGGGCTTGATGCATCGAGTCGGTGGTCTTGAAAAAGAGGATGGAACTGGCAACGTCAGCTACGATCCAGCAAACCATCAACACATGACCAATACTCGGGCCGATAAGGTCGCGAAGATCTCGGATCGGATTCCGGATCAAGAAGTTTATGGCGATCACTCAGGTGACCTGCTTTTGGTTTCTTGGGGTGGCACCTATGGTGCCTGCCACACGGCGGTGAAACGTTCTCGAGAGAACGGGCATGCGGTGAGTCATCTGCACCTGAGATACATCAACCCGATGCCCGCAAACCTCGGTGAGTTACTCGGTAGCTTCAAGAGGGTTGCCGTGGCTGAACTGAACCAAGGGCAATTACGAATGCTTCTGAGATCCAAGTTTTTGGTTGACTGCCAAGGGATCAACAAAGTTCAAGGAAAGCCGTTCACCGTTTCCGAACTGATTGAATCCATCGAAGAACTTCTGTAACTGCCCCCGAGTTCGTTACCCCGATTGACACACACTCTCAAACTTTGCTCACTAGAGGGCAACCACACTGATGACGCTACCAGTCCTAAAGGCTTCGGATTTCGCTTCGGATCAAGATGTACGCTGGTGCCCCGGATGCGGCGACTACTCCATCCTCGCTCAGATGAAGAAAGTTCTACCGGATCTGGGAGTGCCACGAGAGAAAACGGTCTTCATCAGCGGGATCGGCTGCAGTAGTCGTTTTCCGTATTACATGAACACCTACGGGATGCACAGCATTCACGGCCGTGCTCCAGCCTTTGCGACCGGCCTCAAATCAACCCGGCCCGATCTCATGGTGTGGGTGATCACCGGTGATGGGGACGCTCTGTCGATCGGCGGAAATCATTTCATCCATCTGCTTCGCCGAAACCTCGACATCAACGTCGTTCTTTTCAACAACCGAATCTACGGTCTAACAAAAGGCCAATACAGCCCCACGAGCGTGGAAGGTCAGGTGACCAAGAGCACACCGATGGGTTCAATCGACCATCCACTACAACCGCTTTCGGTCGCTCTGGCAGCCGAGGCGACATTCGTTGCTCGCAGTTTGGACGCTCACGTCAAACACCTCGGTGAGACACTCAAGCGTGCTGCGGAACACAAGGGGACGTCACTGGTTGAGGTTTACCAAAACTGCAACGTGTTCAACGACGGAGCGATGGCGTATGCTCAAGAAAAAAAACAACGGGCAGAAAATGTTATCGAGCTTGAGCATGGAAAGCCGCTAACCTTTGCGAATGGAACCAAGGGAATCCGACTGGTTGGCACTCATCTTGAGGTGGTGGAAACGTCTGACGTGCCCGCCGATGACCTGCTGATCCACGATGAGACCGACCCAAACCCATCGATCCAAATGATGCTCGCCCGCATGAGCTACCCGACGATGCCCGAGCCGATCGGAGTCTTGCGAGCAGTCAGTGGGGTTCCAACTTACGATGAGCAAATCAATCAGCAGGTGCAAACTGCGACCGAAAAGAAGGGTCGCGGCGACCTCAACCAACTATTCAATGCAGGTGACACCTGGAGCGTGCAGTAATTAATTTCTGGCCTCGTGAAGAGTCATCTCGGGTGCCGCTGAGAGAACGATTGGAAACACGCTTGATTCCGATCGTGTAAATTGTGGAAAGTATCACTCTTCGACTCGATTTCATCCCACCATTTGAGGATCCCCATGCCCCGCCAACGTACCTACGGAGACGCGTCTCAGGCAATCGGCGATACGCCGATGGTTCAAATCAATCGCCTAGCCCCGGAGGGCGGAGCCACGATTTTTGCTAAGTGCGAGTTCTTTCAACCGCTCAATAGCGTCAAAGACCGCATTGGGGTTGCCATGATTGAGGCTGGCGAACGCGATGGCAAAATCAATCAGGACACCCACATCATCGAGCCAACCAGTGGAAACACCGGTATCGCGTTAGCGTTTGTCTGTGCTGCCAAAGGCTACAAACTGACACTGACCATGCCTGAATCGATGTCGGTGGAGCGAAGAGCACTCCTGCGAGCCATGGGGGCGAATCTCGTGTTGACCCCCGCGGGCGAAGGAATGAAGGGAGCCATCAATCGAGCACACGACTTGGCTACTTCCACTGACAACGCCTTCATGCCGCAGCAGTTTGAGAACCCAGCCAACCCCGCAATCCACGAAGCGACCACCGGACCAGAGATCTGGGAGGATAGTGGTCAGAACATTGATGCGATCGTTGCGGGCGTGGGAACCGGTGGGACGATCAGTGGAGTCACGCGTTTCCTCAAGAAGAAGAACCCCGACTTCAAAGCATTCGCAGTCGAGCCTAAGCACTCACCCGTCATAAGTGGTGGTGACCCAGGCAAGCACCGAATTCAAGGCATCGGAGCCGGTTTTATTCCCGGCAACCTTGATACCACGATCATCGACGGCGTGATTCAAGTTGATGACGAGGATGCGTTTGAGTGGGGCCGCAAATTGGCCAAGGAAGAAGGAATTGTGGCAGGCATCAGCAGCGGAGCAAACATGTGGGCTGCGGCACAACTCGCTGCAAGACCTGAAATGAAGGGCAAGCGTATTGTGACCATCATGTGCAGCCTCGGTGAACGATACCTCAGTACACCTCTCTTTGGTGATCTTGGAATGTAAGCGATTTCCACTGAAGTGAATCGTCCAGCAACGGCTCCCCTATTGTTCATGAATGAGGGAGCCGTTTTCCATGACATTAGCGACCAAGCGTTAATCCTGTCGAACTGTTTAGACTTCGTATCTCTGGAAGCTGCAGATCGATTGAGCTTTCGAACTACTTTGGTTTTACTTGAAAACAACGAGAACCAGTAAGGATCACCCGGTACCAATCTGCCCCTTTAGAAAATGAAAGCGGCGAGTACAGCCTGTATTCCCGACGCGAGATGCGTGACCTAGACCTTGGTTGTCGATGAAACCTACCCAATCCCCCGCTCGGTAAACGTGCTCCTGGAGATTATTCGACGGCCCGACGTAAACAAAGAATTCACCCTCGAGAATTTCTTGTAAGTAGGTTACCGCACCATGCTCAGGATGATCCTCCGCCAAGTGAAGACCACGAGCGCGACCAGCAGGCAATGTCTCTTCTGTTTTCGAGATCAAACGAGCCTCAATCTCAACGAGCGAGACTTCCATCCTAACGATCTCCGCAGTCCCTACTTCGCTACCATCCCAGCGAACCAAATCAATCACTCGAGTTTCCATTGCAAGTCTCCAACACGCGAACTCTGCATCGACCTAAACTTTACGGATTGATAGAGGATTCATTGACCAACCGGCAAGGGCACAAGGAAGCCAAGGCTCATCGGCACAGGGCTCAAAGGCACAAACTTTTACCGTCTGATTCCCGCCAAGAGCAATTAACAAGACAAACAAGCAACAGCCAAATCCACGCAACAGAACAAACCAATGGACCCAGCACCTCTCAATGCAATCACGCCGCCACCGACGGACCCAACCAAAATCTTTGAATACTTTCGGGGTTGTTATGCCACGGAATTGTTGACCGCTGCGGTGGCACACTTTGATCTTTTTGGTCAACTCAGTCGAGGCACTTTTAGCGAGAGTGCACTGGCCGAAGCGATTGGGCTTCAGAAGCGGCCAGCGGTTGTGCTTTTTACTGCCTTACGTGCGATGGGACTTCTGGAGAATCGTGGCAGCCACGTGGTCGCCACCGAGTACGCCAATAATCATCTAATCCCCGGCGGTCTCTACGATGTTGGCAATTATATCGGCCTCGCAGCAAGTTCACCGGGCGTTTTGGGGATGGTAGAACTGCTCCGAACCAACCAACCACTTGACCCGCAAGGCGACGGTGCGGCCTTCATTTACCGAGACGGTATCAAGTCAGCGATGGAAGCGACAGACTCAGCGCGTCACCTAACACTCTCACTCTCGGGACGAGCCAAGAATGTCGCGCCTAGCTTCGCAAGCGTTGTCGATCTGCCGCCAAACGCGAACATTTTGGACCTTGGTGGAGGAACAGGCATTTACGCTTACGCCCTGCTGCAGAAAAACCAAACCGCCAAAGCCACCATTCTCGATCGCCCAGAGGTTTTGCGTGTTGCGCAAGAAATGGCACAGCAGTACGGGATCGCTGACCGAGTCACATTTCAGGAAGGCGATATGTTTGCTGACCCGATTCATCAATCCATCGCGACGGAACAATCTGGTGATGTTTCGGCGTCAGAAGGGGCACCTGTAGATACCAACGTCAACAGCGACGGTTACGACATCGTGCTGCTGTCGAACATCCTGCATGACTGGGATGAACCGGAATGCCGACTGCTTGTCGCCAAGGCGTCGGAGGCATTGAAAACCGGTGGGCAGCTGCTCATCCACGATGTTTTCTTGAACGATGAAATGGATGGACCTTTACCAATCGCTCTTTATTCCGCATCCCTGTTTTCCCTAACCGAAGGTAGAGCATATAGCGCCGCAGAGTATCGCGGCTGGCTCGCGGACTCACGCCTCAAGCCTCAGGAAATCCGAGAGACGATGGTTCACTGCGGTGTACTCGCGGGTGTGAAAGAGTAAGCCCCTTGGAATTCAAGGGGCAACACCTGTGCATGAAGATTCACTCTTGAGGCTCAGTCATGCTCCAAGGATCAAGCGCTTTGGTCAGCGTCTCTTCGGGAAGAATCTCTTTCTCAAGACATAACTCACGAATGGTTTGCCCACTGGTAAAGGCCTCTTTTGCCAACTTTGCTGCCATCTCATAACCGATCAAAGGATTGAGGCTGGTACACATCGAAAGGCTTTGCTCAACCGCCGCTTCACAAGCTTGCTCGTTTGCTTCCATCCCATCGAGACAGAAATCGATAAAGGCTTCTACACCCGAAGCGAGCAAGTGGATCGACTCCAGAGCGGTATGGGCCATGACAGGCATCATGATATTGAGCTGAAAATTCCCACCTGCTGCTCCACTGACCGTCATGCAGGTGTCATTACCCATCACTCGAGCGGTCAACTGCATCATCGATTCACACATCACCGGATTCACCTTACCGGGCATGATTGAACTTCCAGGCTGGCGACTTGGCAAGGAAACTTCATAGAAGCCACAACGAGGTCCGCTACCCAACCAGCGGATGTTATTGGCAACATTGAACAATGTCTGTGCGACTGTTTTCAAAGAACCGTGCGACTGCACCAAGGCGTCCCGCTGTGCATTACCTTCGAAGTGATTGACCGATTCGATAAAACCGAGCCCGGTTTTTTCCGCCAGCACAGCTGCGACTCTCGCACCAAACTCAGGGTGAGTATTGATCCCGCTACCGACTGCGGTCCCCCCAACCGGTAGTTCCAAAACCGCATCACGAGCGGCCGTTGCTCGCTCAATGGATAACTCGATCTGCCGAGCAAAGCCACCAAACTCCTGTCCCAAACGCAAGGGTGTCGCATCCATTAGGTGCGTACGACCGATCTTGATCACGCGATCCCACTTTTCTGCTTTTTCAACCAAGGCAGCATGCATTCGCCTCAGAGCAGGCAAGAGCGATTGTTCGATGGTATTTGCGACGGCAACATGAATGGCAGTCGGGAAGGTGTCATTGGTACTCTGCCCCATGTTGACGTGATCGTTGGGGTGAACCAACTTCTGCTCACTCATTCGATCGCCGCCGGCAATCTCCGTTGCTCGATTGCTGATCACCTCATTGATATTCATGTTACTGCTGGTACCGCTGCCGGTCTGAAAGACGTCGACCGGGAATTGATCAGCCAGTTTGCCATCCGCCACCTCCAGTGCAGCATTGAGCATCGCTTGAACTTGCTCATCATTAAGGGGTTGCTTGCCGCTACCGGTGAGCTTCCCGAGATCGCGATTCGCCACGCCGCAGGCGTACTTCACCAACCCCATGGCCGAGACCATCGTGGCAGGAAGCGACCAACCACTAATTGGGAAATTTTCCACTGCTCGCTGGGTCTGCGCCCCGTAGTACGCATTGGCAGGGACTTCGACCGTGCCCATGGAATCCCGCTCGGTTCGCATTTCAGTCATCGATTTCAAGACTCAATTGAAGGAGAAAGTAATTGGATGAGGAACAAGTCATGAGTGCCTAGGTCGGCACTTCTCAAACTTCGGATATCATAAATCGAGAATGCAAATACAGCGAGATGGGGCAGAACTTGCATTATGGATACGTTCCCGTGACAATTCGGCCGACCATGACGATCTTGAAGGATCACGAACCCACGGTTGATGGAAACGACTGCTGAAGTCTTTCCAAACTTGCTTTCATCTCCCGATTTTTGTCACCCACTCCGCATCTTTAACTCGATCACTGGAATTCAAACCGTGACAGCCGATCAGAACCAGAACTCGCAGCTTTTTGAAAGAAAAGATTCGAGTAACAGTCCAAGCACTCAATGGGTCAACGCAAATCCATCCGCTGGCCGTTACCTTGCCGGTACATTGGTTGCTCTATTCCTCTCAACGATGGTCACTGCGGCAGATCCATCCGATGCCTCGATCACCTTTTCAGGTACCGGGAAGGAGACCAAACGGACGACGGCGTACGCGAAGAACGAGCCATCTGGCTCAGCCAAGTCGATGGCAATTGGCAATCCATTTGGCATCGAGATCATGGGTGAAAGTGTTTGGATTACCTCGGTGGATGACCACTGCATTTACTATGGTCCAATGTCGGGGAAATCATTGACTCGCGTCGCGGGTAATGGATTGCAGGGGTACAGTGGTGATGGCGGTCCAGCGACCGAAGCGACCTTCAACTGGCCTCACGAAGTTCGGGCCGACGCTGCCGGAAATCTCTTCATCGCGGACACGCGAAACCATGTCATCCGCAAAGTCGATGCTGCCACCGGCATCGTGAGCACCTTAGCGGGCGACGGCACGGAAGGTTTTGCGGGAGATGGTGAGAGCGGGACGAAAGTGCAGTTTCGACAGCCCCACAGTGTTGTCCTCGATGGAAGAGGCGGATTACTGATTGCTGATACAGTGAACCATCGCCTTCGCCGCCTCAATCTCTCCACCGGCGTGGTGACGACCATCAGCGGCACGGGCGAACGCAAACTTCCTCAAGATGGACAGCTCGCTCTAGGTGCCCCACTTCTCGGACCTCGCTCACTGGCCATTGATGAGCAATCGATATGGATTGCATTGCGTGAAGGAAATAGTGTTTGGCGTATCGACCGAGAAACCAACCGCCTGCACCACGTAGCGGGCACCGGAAAGAAGGGTTACTCGCAGGAGGGTGGCCCGGCGGATCAAGCATTGTTCCGAGGCCCCAAAGGATTGGTGATCGATGATCGAGGCGGAATCTTGCTGGTGGACACCGAAAATCAGGCAGTCCGTCGAATCGACCTGAAAGCTAACACGGTGACGACGGTTCTCGGGGAACGAGCGTTGGTTCACAAAACCACACTCAAACGGCCCCACGGAATCGGATTCTCCCGGCAATACGGCTTCATGGTCGGTGACTCAGAAAATCATCGTGTCCTATTGGCCAAGTAAGACGTCCCCCCGACTGCTCCGCAAGGATCACTCAGGTTTGCAATAAGGGGTCAGACCCCATTTACGCATCAGGCCCCTTCTCACACGACAGAACACTTCTAACGCAAGAAGGGTCCTGACCCCTTTTCTGCGCGACGCAACTTTTGGTGCTTCCTTTTTTACGATGGAGGCCAAAGAGGCGCGGACGCTTTGGGGTGAAAAACGTACAATCAGGCCGCCGGATCGCGAAAAATGGAGTGAAATCTGCGCGACAGGTTATCCATGGCTGATCCGCCCGCTGCAACGAGTCGTCCCCTCAGAGAAATCCACACCTTTTCAGTGCCCATGTCCGCTCCCGAACGACCATTACGTGCCCTCGCCAGCAGCCCCAAGTTCCCCGCGATGGAACTTGACATCCTGCAGTACTGGGACGACCACGATGTCTACGCCCAATCGCTTCGTCGCCGTGCGGATTCCCCGTCATTCGTCTTCTACGAGGGGCCTCCGACAGCCAATGGACTCCCTCACCCTGGGCACTGCTTGACTCGCAGCATCAAGGATGTTTTTCCTCGATACAAAACCATGCGCGGCTTCCGATGTGAACGCAAAGCGGGGTGGGACACCCACGGTCTGCCAGTGGAAGTTGAAGTCGGCAAAGAGATGGGGATTCATAGCAAGGAAGAGATCGAAGCGTTTGGTGAGGAACCCTTCATCCAAAAATGCCAGCAGAGTGTTTGGCGTTACATGCAGCAGTGGCAAGAACTGACGCGTCGTCTCGGATTTTGGGTTGATCTCGATGAAGCGTACGTCACCTACCATCAAAGCTATGTCGAAAGTGTTTGGTGGAGTCTCAAGAACCTCTTTGATCGAGGCTTGCTCTATCAGGGTCACAAAATCGTCTGGTGGTGGGCGCAAGGTGGCACCGCCCTGTCTTCAGGGGAAGTGGGGCAGGGTTACCGCGAAGTTGCAGACCCGAGCGTTTACGTCCTGTTTCCGCTAGTGGATCACCCCAGTCGATCGCTCGTGGTTTGGACGACCACACCCTGGACGCTTCCAAGCAACATGTATGCTGCAGTCCATCCCACTGGGGTTGAATACTGCGTTGTTCGCGACCCAGAAACCAACCAAGAATTAGTACTCGCGAAAGCTCTCCTCGAAACGATCTCAACCAAGCTCAAGCGTGAACTCGAATGGATCGAGGACATTCAAGCCTCTGATCTGATCGGCCTACGGTATGAACCTCCCACACCCCACTATCGCAATTCGACCGGCGACCCTGAGGGTGAATTGGTCGGCGGAGGTACCGAGCATCTTTACTGGCGCATCGTGCCGGCAGATTTTGTGACCACCGAATCTGGAAGTGGGATCGTGCATCAGGCGCCCGCGTTCGGTGAGGTCGACCACGACGTGTTGGTTGAACAGCAGCGGAGATTTGTCGAAGGTCAACGCCCAGAGCTTTTGTGCGCGGTGGGTCCTGATGGAAAATTCACCGACGATTTTGATACCTTCCAAGACCACACCTTTGCCGGAACCTGGGTCAAGGATGGGGACAAGCCAATGGCTCGCGCCCTTAAAAGCATCGGACGCTTACTACACCAAGAGCAATACCTGCACGAATACCCATTCTGTTGGCGAGCCAAGAACGACCCGCTGATTCAGTATCCACGCAGAAGTTGGTTCATTCGGACCACCAAGTTCCGCAACATGATGCTCAAGAACAACGCAGAGATCGGCTGGCAACCCGAGCACATTAAGGATGGCCGCTTCGGTAATTTCCTCGAATCCAACGTTGACTGGGCCCTCTCACGGGAGCGTTACTGGGGGACTCCGCTGCCGATTTGGGTCTGTCAAGAAACTGGCCGCATGGAGGCCATCGGCAGTTACGAGGAGCTACTGAACAAACCGGGGATCGACGGAACACAGGTTTGGGAGGAAGCCAAAGCCGCGCAGCCTGACCTGGTGGATGACCTTCGCGTTCACAAACCGTACATCGATGCGGTCACCTACGCTTCGCCATTCGCGGATGGGGCGAGAATGAAGCGAGTCACTGAAGTCATCGACTGCTGGTACGACAGCGGCGCGATGCCGTTCGCCCAATGGGGATGGCCGCACCAGAATTCAGAGCGTTTCAAAGATCAATTCCCCGCAGACTTCATTAGCGAAGCTCTTGATCAGACGCGTGGATGGTTCTACAGCCAACTCGCCATCAGCACGATGCTGTTTGGAGAAGGATCACAGATCTGCGATGAGGGGTTCACCGCCGATGATCCCCACTCACAGGAAATCGCCAAGCAGCAGCCGTTCCCGCATCCTTTCCGCAACTGCATCGTCCTCGGTTTGATGCTCGGCGAGGACGGAAACAAGATGAGCAAGAGCGAACGCAATTACCGTGAGCCTCGCGAGATCTTTGATCGCTACGGCGCAGACGCTCTTCGTTGGTTCTTCTTTTCGGGCCAGCCGCCGTGGACAGCAATTCGTTACCGTGAGCAATCGATTAAGGAATCGATCCCCGAATTTCTACTACGACTCTGGAACGTTGCAAGTTTCTTCACCATCTACGCCGAGATTGACGGGTTTGAGCCGGCTTCAGCAAGCGGTGCCGATGAACAACTCACACCTGAAAGCTTCGCGTCAGCACCAACCTATCGTGCACCCGCTGCACGAAGTGAAATCGATCGTTGGATTCTTTCGGAGTTGAACCAAACCATCCAGATCGTCACTGAACGAATGGATCGACTCGATAACTACAATGCATGCCAAGCCATCACCGAACTAATCGATGGACTAAGCAATTGGTACGTCCGTCGATCACGCGATCGTTTTTGGGCCAATGCGGACGACAGCAACACTGAGCAGGACAAGGCAGATGCCTACTGGACTCTTTACGAAACCCTGCTGCAGGTTTCAAAGCTCATCGCCCCATTCGTGCCCTTCCTATCAGAAACCCTGTTCCGACACCTCGCAGAACCCTTTGGCGACAAGGTGCTAAAGAGCGTCCACCTCTGCGACTACCCCAGCGTCGATCAGTCTCAAATTGACGGCGAATTGTCAGAGTCAATGAAGGTCCTACGCGAGATCGCTTCGCTCGGTCGAGCCGCTCGAGCGGAAGCAAAACTCAAAGTACGCTTACCACTGTCTCGGGTGGAAGTGGTTCTAAAAGATGACCATCAGATCCAGTGGCTTGAAACGCATAACGAACTAGTCCGAGAAGAACTTAACGTCAAATCGGTCGATTACACCACTGACGGTGATCAATACGTGCAGTACACCGTTGTTCCTAATTTCAAGCTCCTCGGTCCCAAAGTTGGCAAACAGGTGCCCGCTGTAAAGAAGGCTCTTCAAGAAGCCGATGGGAATCTTCTGCTGCAGTCGCTGCAGAATGACGGCGTCGTGACTCTCGATCTCCCCGATGGTCCACTCCAACTGACCGGTGAAGAGATCGAAGTCCGGCTGCAAGCGAAAGATGGCTGGGCTGCGGCACAAGGAAAAAGCTGCGTCGTCGTTCTCAATACCGAGGTCACCGACGATCTCCGCCGTGAAGGAATCGCCAAGGATTTAATTCGTACCATCCAAAACCAGCGGAAAGCAATCGAGTGCGAATACACGGATCGAATTCAAGTCGCGGTCGTCACAGATTCCGAAGAAGCCAATGCCGCAATTGCCGCTTTTGGTGAGATGATCGCCGGCGAGACGCTCGCAAACGAGCTCTCATCCGATCCAATCGCTAACGCCGAAGCTGTCGATACCGAATACGGCATGGTTTACGTTACGAAGGTGCAGGACTGAGCATGTCAAAGCCACGGATGCCGATCACCGTCTTTCTGAGTGGAGGCGGTAGATCGTTATCGAATTTGATTGAAGCAAATCAGGTCGGAAAGATCGCTGTCGACTTTCGCTCAGTGATTAGCAGTAGCAGCCGAGTGCGTGGGGTGCAAATTGCCCGAGATGCGGGAATCAACACCGAAGTGATTCTCAAGACCCATCACCCCGATCCGGCAGATTATTGCCGCGCCATGTTTCAGCCCTGTCGTGACAATGGATCCGAACTGGTGGTGATGGCTGGCTTTCTCAAGCACGTCCTGATTCCCGACGACTTTCAGAATCGAGTGCTAAATATCCACCCCTCGCTGCTCCCGAGTTTCGGTGGTGAGGGCATGTACGGTCATCATGTTCATCAAGCTGCCATCGAGAAGGGTGTCAGAGTCAGTGGATGCACCGCTCACTACGTCGACAATCAATACGACAACGGACCGATCCTGCACCAACGTTCCTGCAGCGTGATGCCGGGTGATGATGCGGATCACTTAGCTGCACGTGTCTTCGAGCAAGAGTGCCTTGCCTTGCCAGAAGCTATTGCAATGCATTACGAAAATTGGCTGTCAGAGAGATAATCCAACATCTCTCAGAAGAAGAAACAGCAAGACCGTCCAACGGTAACACCGCGCAATCTCGTCGTTCAGCTATTCGGTCTCTTTATGCTCATGATCACGCAGATGATCCGAGCAGTACGCATACTCGCCGCCACATTTTGAGCAGTAGCGAAAGTCCATGTCTGGGGCTTTGTTACTATCGATGCCGCAAGCAGCACAGGTGTGACGAGGCTTGTTTGGATTAATCTTCACCTGCTTCGACTCCCACTGCATTTTCCTTTGCTTGACCTTGGCTTTGTGGAAAAGCATCGGAGCAAAGAAGATAATGTAGTTTCCGAGAGCCGCCGAGATCATCATTTTGGCAGCAAGATCACCGGCGAAGAACACCACGCCGTAACCGAGTGCCTGCAAGTACGCGAGCCATCTTATCTGTACCGGCAGGATCAAGAACAACCTCAATTCAAACCGAGGAAAATAAGTCGCGAAGGCGAGAAAAATGGATCCCTGCAGAAACAGCCCCACAGCGAGACGATCTGGAGCTACGGCAGCCGAAGCCACCGTCAACAGATAACCGAGGTAAAAGAAGAGGTTATAGCGAACCGTACCCCACGTCTGCTCAAGGGCCGACCCCATCAAGTGAAAGAGATACAGCGCAAAGAACAGAAACAGTGGATTGGTGGCTGGAGGGATCATCATGAAAGTGATCAAACGCCAAACTTCACCCGACATTACATCGGACCAACGCAGCGCAGCACGCTCCAGAAGGCCGGGTTGAGCTGCCGCAGCCAAAAAGACGACCACCTGAAGAACGATGATCGTCATCGTCAAATTGGGGATCACAATGGGACGAACGATTCGGTCAAGGCGATCAAGGAGTTTCATGCGTCTTTTGTTTTCAAGTTTGCTGATGCGACAAATCCAAGGTAACCGACCCCGCCCGTATTGGCGATGCCAGATTGTAGGCAGAGAAACAGGGATGCGTTACGATTTGGAGCAGTTGCGGGTATGAATCAGCAAACGAATCGCAACCCATTTGAAGATTCATCACTTCTCCAATAATGAATATCCCAAAGTGAGAAAATATGGTCCCGAGTCGGCTCATGACGGTTGGTTTGGCTTTAGCACTGCTGCTGCCCAACGAGTCACTTTCCGCTAAAGATTCTGACTCCGCTCAAACCTCGTCCTCCGCCGGTGCAGTGGAGCCGTCGACCGATCCCCAGATCTACGGCCAAGGCGTCCGAGACTCAGCTTGGCAGACGCCAGCCGATGAACGCAAAGGTTTCCATCTCGCTCCGGGCTTTGAAGTTCGGCTCTTCGCCTCCGAACCGATGATCGCCAAACCGATGAATATGGCTTTCGATCAGCAAAATCGTCTATGGTTGACTCAGACGGTGGAGTACCCGTATCCGGCCAAAGAAGGTAGCCAGCCTCGTGATGCGGTGATGATCCTCGAAGACACCAACGGAGATGGCACCGCGGACAAAGCAACTAAGTTTGCCGATGGCTTGAATATTCCGATCGGCATTCTACCCTACGGTGATGGATGCATCTGCTTTAGCATTCCGAATCTACTGTATCTGCGCGACACCGATGGTGATGGCATCTGTGACAAACGCGAAGTCATTCTCGGCCCCTTCGACACCACGCGGGACACGCATGGAATGGTCAATGCCCTGCGCGATGGTGGCGACGGATGGATCTACGCCTGTCACGGATTCAACAATCAGAGCCAAGTGACCGGGGCTGATGGTCATCAAGTGACCATGCACTCGGGTAACACCTTTCGTTTTCGCCCCGATGGTAGCCGAGTTGAACATGTCACCCATGGCCAGGTGAATCCATTCGGCATGACCACCGACGAATGGGGGTATCGTTTCTCGGCCGATTGCCATAGCAAACCGATCACGCAGCTGATCTTTGGTGCATGCTACCCCAGCTTTGGTCGACCTCACGACGGACTCGGTTTTCTACCGCCGATGGTCGACCACCTGCACGGCAGCACCGCCATCTGTGGAATCGTTTCCTACCCATCCGATAGCGTCATCTCACCGCTGCGTGGGCAAATGCTAAGCGGAAACGTGATGACCTCTAGGATCAACCGCAACGAAGTGATCTACCAAGGTTCGACGGCAAAGGGTCGTGAAGTAGCAGATTTCATGACCAGTGATGACTCATGGTTTCGACCAGTGGATCTGCAAATCGGACTCGACTCACACCTCTATGTTGCCGACTTCTACAACAAAATCATCGGGCACTACGAAGTTCCGTTAACGCATCCTGATCGCGACCGTGACAGCGGGCGAATCTGGCAAATCCGATACGTGGGCGGAAACACTGCCACAAACGATCGGAATGAGGATGAGGACCATCGCTATCGATCCGGCGGTATCTCACAACAGATCTCTTTGTTACGTCAACAATTCCAGTCAGGTCAACTCAGCGAATTAAAACTGATGACTGCGATGAACGACGGCTCAGCCCAAGTCTCCGTAGCGGCACTTGGCTTGGCCCGCGAGTGGATCTCAAACCACCAAGACTCAAGCCCAAACTTACTCAAGAGCGTTCGCACTCAATTGCATAGCGGCAGCGCTCACGCGGTGCGTGCCGCCACCGAAATCATCGGCCAGCACGGCACCACCGAGGACATTGCTTCCATCCTCGAACGCCTCACCGGAGTCCCAGAGGAAGATGTCGTTCTCCAACAAACCATGCGAATTGCGGTGCGAGACCTTCTCATGAAAGCTGATGCCAACTCACAGATTTGGAGCAATGCAGATCAAGGGAACCTAGCGTCGATCTATTTGGGAATCAGTCGGCCCGAGATCGCTCCAGGATTGCTCCGCTACCTTAGTCAAAACCCTCAAGTGACCAATCGCAGCGAACTACTCGCCCATGCCGTTCAACTGGCCCCCGAGTCCGAACTCGAAAACTGCGTTCGAGTCGCGGAGCAGTTGACGCAGAAATCGTCAGAGCAACGAGAAGCCTTGATGCTCCAGCTTCTCGATGCGGTCAGCGATTCTGCAAGGACGCCACAGACGCTACGAAATTGGGTTTCGCGACACGTCCATGAACGTCTTGCCGAGATCACGGACCAAGATCAAGTGATTGGCTGGTCAGTCACCGGCGGTGGCATCTGGCCGGCGGAAGCTCGCCAGCGCCGCGGGGGTGGAGAATTGACAATTGCAAGCAGTATCGGCCGAGGCGAAACGTTCGTTGGCAACCGAGTCAGCGATGCTTTCGAAGCCCCAGCAAAAATCGAATTTTGGCTTGCCGGACACAATGGATTCCCAGACGAAGCCGACCACCGAAAGAACCGCGTTCAACTGATCCGAGTCACCGATTCAACCATCTTAAAAGAGGCCTTCCCACCTCGCAGCGATATTGCGATGCATGTCCAGTGGGACCTTTCCAATCACCTAGGCGAAGAGGTTCAAATTCGAGTGATTGATGGCGATCAAGCGACTGCGTACGCGTGGCTCGGTGTCGGTGACTTTGAGCCAATTTGGTTGCAAACCTCGAAACATGCACAGTGGCTGCAAGGAGCTCTCAACTTGATCACGAAGGTTGAATTGGTGGAAACCTCGGATCAGCTGGCCGAGCTACTGACTGCGGCAACGCTTTCTGATCAGCTCCGTTTCTCCATCGCTCAGACACTCGCAACACTCGGTAGCCGTCGAGCAGAAGCAACCCTGTTACGGTTTGCAGCTGGTCTGGCGTTACCACCTTCAATCACCGATTCAATGCTGAATCCAGCATTCATCTCGGGAGATGCTGATCTCGGGCCGATCGCGCAGGCGATCTGCCAAAAGCTTACGCAAACTCAACAGCTCGAGTTCGCTCGCGGTTGGAATTCAAGCGGTGCCCCCGTGGAGCCGCTGATCCGTTTCAGCGAACTTGGCTACTTAAGTCCTGCAGTCCTCGCCAAACAAGACATCATGCAGATGATCGAACCACGCCTCAACGAAAACCTTCGAAATCGTCTTGTCGCGATCACCAAAGACTTGAATGCTGATCAGGAACTCGATGAGACACTGGCTCAGCTTCAGCAGGTCGTCAAGCTCGTCAATGTCAACACAGACCGTGGCAAAAACCTCTTCACCCAACACTGTGCCAACTGTCATCAGCTCGGCGGTGTTGGTCAAGTGGTAGGTCCTCAACTCGACGGCGCAGTCACCAGAACCGTTGAACGATTACTCGAAGACGTCGTCACGCCGAACCGAAACGTTGATCATGCATTTAGAACCTCCAGCCTCCTACTCGATGACGGCCGGGTCGTATCAGGCTTGATCACCAATGAAAACGATCAATCCATCACCCTAGCTGACCCTACTGGAAAACCGATCAAAATCAGCACAGACCTGATTGTTCAGCGACGTGACTCGGGTCAATCTCTGATGCCCAACAACTTCGCCGAACTTCTAAAACCTGATGACTTCCGAGACCTGATTGGTTTCGTCAAAGCCTCTCTGCATTCCAAATAATTTGCGTCCGAATTGAAGTACGCCGAAATGGAAACCACCTACACTCGTCTCATCGAGATGGGATACTCAGAAGAAGAGGCATTTCAAATCGCGGTAGAATCCACACGAGATGCTGACTTTGCTAAAAAATCACTCTTGGTTCGCTGATCCAAACCTTGGCCGTATCCAATGCACTCAACACAGCCTTCGATCTCGTTCTAACCGATTTTTGAAGATCAACGACCCTCAGCAAAAAAGCCACCGCATCATGTTGCTGCGGCTCTTTTTTTGCAATGATTTCCCCACCCTCAATCTGGGTTAATCCTGATGATTCAGGTGTTCGATCACCCGCTGCATGTCATCGGGAACGGGAGCTTCGAATGTCATCTCTTTCCCAGACTGTGGATTCACAAGTGTCAGGGCGCGTGCGTGCAGAGCTTGCCGCGTCAAAATGCTCGGCTCCTGATCTTGACGTGCCTTTCCATCAAGCATTGATGCGGTCAACTCGCTGTGACCGGCGTACAAACGGTCACAAATGATTGGTGCACCAATGTGCGCGAGATGAACACGTATTTGATGAGTGCGGCCCGTTTTTGGACGAACAATCACCTTCGTGAATCGCCCATGGCGTCCAACCACTTCATAGAAGGTGGAAGCCTCGCGGCTGCTGGAGTGACCTTCGCGGATCGCCATTTTGTCGCGTTGATAGGGATGACGACCGATTGGAGCATCAATCAGATCCCGATCCCGATCGAGCTTGCCAGCGGTGATCGCAAAGTATTCTTTCTTAACCTCGCGATCATGAAACTGCTGCCCGAGACGGATATGCACCGCGTTGGTCTTGGCGACCACCATCACTCCACTGGTGTCTCGATCAAGGCGATGAACAATCCCCGGACGGGTTGGCCCCCCCACGTCTGAAAGCGACTGAAAGCGAAAGGCAAGTGCACTCGTGAGCGTCCCAGACCAATGACCTCGAGCTGGATGCACGACCATTCCTGCCGGCTTATTAACGACAACCAACCCATCATCCTCGTACAGAATATCCAGCGGAATATTCTCGGGAATGGTTTCATCCGAGGGCAGAGGTGGGACTTTGAAACGAAGCTTTTGCCCACTTTGAAGTTTGAAACTCGGACGCACCGTTCGCCCGTCGACCTGCGCCCCATCGTTTTGAACGGCATTGCGAATCTGGGTTCGACTGTACCCATCACACGACTGAGTCAGAAAGAGATCGATCCGCATGTTGCCTGCGGAATCCGGAACCACAAAATCACGGTAGACATCCTCCAATGATTGATGCAGTTCAACCGCATCACTTTCGTCGAGGTCGGATTCCTCCAAGATCTCATCATCCAGATCTCCACCAACCAGCGGATCTTCCCCTTCGAGAGATCCATCGTTTGTGGTCATCGGCTGTCTTTGGTGCTAAGGAAGGTTACTCGGCAGATTTTGTCTCGTCAGCCGTTTCAGCCGGTGCCGGTGTCGCCTCAGTTGTGGAATCGCCCGCTGGCTCTGCAGTGTCCGCGTTCGCAGCGTCATCTGTCGCCGCTTCGCCTTCTGCTGGCTCTGAAACGATTTCTGGTAGCTCTAAACCACCTTCGGGAGTTGTGGTCTCACCGTCGACACCGAGATCAAGTGCAGGAAGACCAAGGTCCGGCATTTCCGGCAACGCGTTTCCGCCAGGAAGTGTTGGTGGCAACGACGGATCGACTGCTGGGGAGAAGTCTTGCTCGCTGAACCAAGCCAAGAATGCCTGACTCTCTGGCCGCTCCAAAGCCTCGATTCGTGCTTCAGCTCGCTTCACCATCGCTTCTGATTCATTGACCTGAATCACCTGATTGTAAGATTCAATCGCCTTTTTAAAATCACCGAGGGCTTCTCGAGCTTGTGCGATTCCATAGTGACCGCGGGAGACAAGCAGCGTCTCGGTGCTGGAATTCACGGCGGAAAGCAACACGTCTTCCGCCTGCTGCAGCATTTCTTCCGCGCCGGAGCGGTCTGAAAAAATGGTTTGGATCCCTTGGGAAACCAATGCTTGCCCCTCGTAGAGCTTCGCCCAGTTACCCGAGGTGGTACCCTGATAAGCTTCTGCGACTTGCCCTAACAGTTCAATGTCTCCGCTTCCGGAGGCCTGAATGAGTTGCAACGTCGCATCACTGCGTTTTGCCACCTCTTCGCTGCTGAGAAAACTCCACGCGAGCAAAGCCACAATTGACAAGCTGACAAAAACCGCGATTTGCTTCGAATAAGGCTCAATCGATTTGTTGACCTTAAAGAGCCAAACTGCGAGTTCATTGTGTTCAAGCTGGTGACGTCGTTCGCTGCTCATGAGCCATCTGTACAAGGTCGGGGGCTGGATTACTGAATCCAGAAGTATAGAAATAGCCGCAAGTTAGCGTCAATAGCCAAGCTAATATCGCCATCCAGCCTGAATTAGACCCGCCGACGGTAACTCAACCTCCAAAAGTGGTCGTTCCCACTCCAATCGCCTGCCGACCGCGACGCCAACCTCAGCAAAGCAGCCTCCACCACCCGAAACCCTCCGCTCCCAACCGAGAAGCAATCGGTAGTCTCGGAGCGAAAA
>CALIBL010000013.1 GCA_938045805.1 uncultured Rubripirellula sp.
TTCAAGTGGCACGTTCGGATCAGGTGAATGAAGCATCAGGAGGTCAAGTGATTCGATTCCCATCCGGCGCAGAGTTTGCTCAGCATCCGCCGTGAGTTGGGCATAGCTGCCATCCACGATTCGCCGCCTCGTGTTCGTCCAGCGCTGCCCCACCTTACCAATGATTCGATAGCGAGCCCGCGCAGTTCCAAGGTGGCGACCGATAATGCGATCGCTTTCACCATCGTAGCCGTAGCTGTAGGCGGAATCGAAGGTTGTGATTCCTGCTTCAATCGCGGCGTTGATTGTTTCTTCGGTATCCTTCGGAGTTACACCCACCGTCGTGATTCCCGCAAGGGGCCAGAGTCCCAGCGCAACGCTGGGAGTTACCGACGAGTCGATTGACTCCATGGTGCTGGGTCGCGGGTCGAAACCTGTTTTGTTGGTGGCATCACGGGGCGTCGTTTGACGGTTCTCCTTTGATGAGAGAGAGTTGCCGGGGTCACTCATTGGGAATGTCTTTGTGCAAAAAAAAAAGTGTGCGGCAACCAGTTTTGCCACACACTTTTGGTCGGGAATGTTGGGACGAAATCCTAGATCTGGATCGTTAGACCGAAGTCAATTCCTTGCACCCATAAGCCTGAGTCATCAAAGTCAAACGAAGGTCGTGCTCCCGATAAACCCGTGTTCAGGAATAACGAATCAACGTTCGTATCAATGATGTCACCGACGAGCGCGACGTTGTCGAAATAGATGAACGAATAGCCCACGGTAAAGTTGACGTTGTCCTGAAGTGAGTACCCAATTTTGAAGTTAACTTCAGGGACAAACGAGAAAGTATCGCGTTCGTATTCACCCTGATTACCCATCGCGAGCAGACCACCCGACGTGATGTTTGGTGCGACTGGCGGAGTTTGGTCGAAACTGCTGCCGATAATACGAACTTGCTGGTTCATGTTGCCAAGGTGGATCTTGGTCATGGAGGTAGCGGACCAACGGCCTTGACTCATCGCGAGATTGAAACCGATTTGACCTCCGTTGAACTCGTTGTCGATATCGAACTGATCGTTGTAGCGACGAATCCGAGCGGTATCCTCGTCGATGGTTTCACTTTGCATCGACAGCATATCGCTGATCGAGAAGTGTGAGTAACCACCGATCAAGTCAATCGAGCAGTTCTCGACCCATGCGAGATTGATGAGACCGTAGCCCTCAGCGGCCCACAATTTCAATTGGCTTCGACCCACGACGGAGCCGGTGAAGTTTGAATCATTTACGTCCACAGGGTCGATCGCGACCAGTAGGGCATCGTTCTCTTGAATACCGACGTTGTAGAACGGTCGACCGATTGTCATCGTTGACCCGTCATCGGATGCGGCGTAAGAATCATCGTTATTGCCGAGCCACCAAAATCGGCCACCGATGGAAAAATCTTCAGTCAGACGTTTTCCGAAATCGAGCCGAATGCCCCCGGAAGCTTCACCGTTGATGTCATCGCCAAAAACTGTTTGAACGTTATCCGCTCCACCCTCGGGCAGAATCGGAAGGGTCTGCGGGTCAGAAGTGGTAATAAGTGCGGGCATTGAGCGATTTTGCGTAAACCACAGTAATGCCTCGGTCGACATCCAATAGTCACCCTGCTCCAAACGCTTCTTCATACGTCCCATCACGCGATTGGCCGCTGCGTTGGCTCCGGCGCTAGATTCACAGGTCGGCTCGCAGCCGACTTGATCACACTTTGCGGAGTGCTGACCGCGAGACATTGGCGCAAGAACCTTCAACTTTCTTGGGATTTGCCCCTCGAGCGGCTGCGACACTGCCTTTAAGGTGGAAGGAATCGGTCTCGGCAACGCATGTGACGCTGCCTGAACTTCCCCGTCGATCGACACGCTTAATGGCAAATCGCCCACATGATTATCACTGACGTGGCTGTCACCAACGAAATTCGATGTCAATTCGGCGCCAGGAGCGTAGGTAGCCTCCTGGTCGAAGTACGCTTTTTCGCCGTATCCGGGCAAATCGCCGACCGACAGGCCGGTCTGATCGCCGTAGGCGGCGTTGCTCCACGACAGCAGCAATGCTATCAAGGCTATACGTTTTAAGTTTCTTTTCATGGAACGTCTCGTACACTCCGGGAGAGCTGATTTACCTTTACAACTCGATCGACTGAATCCACCGGCGAATACAGAACTAGCATTATCAGCTGAAATCTTTGCTCAAATTATCTAAGTTGCCCTTTTTTGCCATTCAGGCTTACGTAATTGGACTAATAGGCAGTACTAACTAGGCCTAGAGCGTGTCAAGGCCGCGAAACGAGTGTTTTGCTGAGTTTGAATTTTTGAAGAAGAATGTGATGACCGCGGAAAAAGAAACGGAATCGAACGCAGCGTGGTCAGTCCAAACCAGTTCGGGCCAAAACGACTTGATTGGGGTTCGCCCGGAGGCCAATCGAGCCTTAAGTTTGGTGGCGGCTCGTGGCTTTCGAACCAAAATGATTCGATGGCGGAGACAGCTCGAGCAGATCAACGGCTTGGAGCCAACGCTCAAGTCGGAAGACGATCACAGTCTACGAAAGCGATCGTTGGCATTGCGCTATCGGGCGATGGCGGGTGAAAAACTTGGTGGGTTATTGCCTGAGGCCTACGCCTTGGTTCGCGAAGCGGGTCGTCGCGCGCTTTCCATGCGTCACTATGACGTTCAGATGGTCGGAGGCATTTCGCTGTTTGAAGGGTGTATTGCCGAAATGCAGACGGGAGAAGGAAAGACGCTGACGGCAACCCTGCCGCTCTACCTTCACTCATTGCTTGGAAAAGGCGCCCATCTTGCGACGGTCAATGATTACCTTGCCAAGCGAGATGCTGAGTGGATGATGCCTCTGTACGACATGCTTGGGGTATCCGTTGGCATCATTCAGACTCCTGATGATCAGCCATCGCGGCGGAAGTCTTACGGATCTGCAATCACCTATGGGACGGCAAAAGAATTCGGCTTTGACTTTTTGCGAGATCGCTTGCTTCTGAGAGCTCAGAATCGCGTCGAAACCGACATGCTCGGTGACGGAGGAGTGGGTTTTTCCGACAGCGGTGATGAAGTGGTGATGCGTGGGATGCATTTCTGTTTGGTGGACGAAGCGGACAGCATTCTAATTGATGAAGCGAGAACGCCGTTAATCATCGGAAGTATCGAGGATACCGTACGCGATCAGATTGTTGAGACTTACCGGTGGGCTTCCGAAACCGCCGCGGAATATGTCGAGGACGAGCACTATGAGATCGATCCGGACACCAAGCAGTATGAATTGACCAGCCGAGGTCGCCAAAAAGTGCGATCACTTCCCAAGAGCGACTTGGTTCGCATGATGGGACTGGTGGATCTCTATGAGTACACCGAGCGGGCGATCAAAGTGCATCATGAGTTTTTGCTCGACCGGCAATATGTTGTTCGACCGGGCGATAAGGGCGAAGACGAGATTGTGATCGTTGATGAATTCACCGGACGACTTGCTGAAGGACGCAAGTGGAGAGACGGAATTCATCAAGCGATAGAGGCTAAGGAAGATCTCGAGATCAGTGTTCCAACCGGTCAGGCAGCGAGGATTACGGTTCAGGATTTGTTTCTCCGGTATCGATATCTTGCGGGTATGACTGGTACCGCCGCAACCAGTGCAGGGGAGCTGCGACGTATTTATCGGACACCGGTGATACGTGTTCCCACCAACCGACCACCGAAGCGTTTGAGGCTCCCTGATCGAGTTTTTGGGACAATGGAGCAGAAATTTCGAGCGATTGTTCAGGAAGTCAAATCGGTGGTTGCGGAGGATCGGCCGGTGCTGATTGGTACGCGTTCGATTGATAAAAGCGAGTTCATTTCGCGCCTGTTGAATGAGATTGGGATCGAACATCAAATTCTTAATGCAAACAATGTTGCCAAGGAGGCAGAGATTGTTGCCGATGCCGGTGGCCCGCAGAGAGTGACCGTGGCGACGAATATGGCGGGACGCGGAACGGACATCAAGCTTGTCTCGGGAGTTGAGGAACGCGGCGGGATGCATGTGATTTGCACCGAGTTGCATGACGCTGCAAGAATTGACAGGCAATTGATTGGTCGTTGTGGGCGACAAGGTGACAATGGATCGTATCGTCAGTACCTTTCCCTCGATGACGATATTCTCAAGGGCGGTTTTGGCCCTAAGAAAGCGATTCAATTCAAGAAGCTTGGTGAATCGAGTGATGGAGAGTTGAATCGCTACGCTGCAAAATTTCCCAAAGCACAGCGGAAGGTGGAAAAAAATCACTTTCGTGATCGAATGATCTTGTTACATCATGAGAAGGAGCGAAAGAAGATGCAGAGAGAGATCGGCCAAGATCCTTACTTGGATACACCGGACTAACGTCGTTGCAAGGACTGTGACGGGAATTGCATTGACGCGTCAAAAATCGACGCACCGGTTATCCGCTGCAACGATGACTTCAGATTCGAGTTGTTCTTGAAGATTCAAGACATCCTCTTGCGGTAATCCTGTCCCGATTGGGTTCAGGTGCGTTAGGAGTAGTTTTTTGGGGTTTGATTTCTGTGCGACTTGAGCGACACGGCTTATCCAGCTGTGACCCGTTTTTTCTGCCCATTCTGCTTCTGCGTCGGTGAAGTAACATTCGTGAATCAGCAGGTCGGCATTACGACTCCAGTTCGCATGAGTCTCACTCGTATCGCCGGTGGTGTCGGTGGCATACACCAACCGACGGCCGTCAGGCCAGTCGAGGCGATAGGCGAGAGACCCACCGGGGTGTTCTTGATCTCTGCAGGTGATTGCAACCTCACCGATTTTCCAGCGATCACCACTGCTAACGGTCCGCCACTGGGCACTTAGCGGGGCAGGGAAAAGCATACGATGAAACAGGTGCTCTCGAATCGCTTCGAGTTTTTCGGCTTCGCCCCAAATGCGAACCTCGGAGAGTTTCTTGTGGAAATCGGTATCCAGTAAGAAGGTGAGTCCTTGGACGTGATCCAGATGCGCGTGGCTAATCAGGATATCGATCGAATCACTTTG